>JBBIJQ010000031.1:0-20443 GCA_037445915.1 Planctomycetales bacterium
GGTAGAGGTTATGGCTGTAGCCGGGAGCGTCAAGACTTCCATTGTCGTGAATGGAACACGCCATTATGTATTGATGCTGCGCCTCCTCTCCTTTACCGTTAGACATTATTCCCATGTCGCAGTAGCTAATCTCGCAGTTCATCACTTTCACGTTGTTCGCTGCGTTTATCCTTACTCCCGCGCCATTATGCGATGAATTACGGGCGTTTTTGATTCTTAAGTTCCACACAGAGCTTCCGCTGGCTTCCATGTCAAACTGGAATACCGCGCGAGGGATTTCGCCCACACCACTGTAATCAAAGCCGCTGCCGTCAATCGTGACCGGCCTGCGGTGTTCCCCCGCTTCCATGCCACTTATGTCATCGTCGCCGGGGACTGCGCCAATGAAGGAGATATTTGGCTTACGGACGAGAATGGCCACATTGCGGTATGGTTCGCCATCTGGCCGCGGGTATATTCCAATGACGTCCCCCGGCTGCGCGGCGTCGTAGGCGGCCTGGATGGTCGGATAGTCATAGCCGACGCCAACGGTCAAGGTTCTGCGCTCTTGTGCTCGCGCGTTTCCCAGTGAAACGGAACTCATAGCTATGAAAACGAAGATTGCTGCGATGACCGCAGCGATATTCAGTGCAACTTTCGGATTCGTTTTCATACAGCGCCCCCGAGGGTTACGTAACACACTAAGCATACCTCAAAGCGAGCTTCGCTGCCACGCAGCCAGCCAGGATGCTAGACTCAATACGTGCTTGGGACGCTCTTGAACATCGCCACAATTACTGCAGGCTCGGCGCTGGGCATCGCCGCCGGCGCGCGCATACCCGACAAGACGCGAATGACATTCCTCGCGGCGCTGGGAGCGGTCACGGTTGTCTTCGGCGCGAGCATGGGCATAAAGACCGCGAACATCCTCGTGCCGCTTGCAGGCCTCGTTATCGGCACGCTTATCGGCGAGGCGCTGGACTTGGACGGGCGGTTGGAGGCTGCGGGCGAGAAACTAAAGAAGCGCTTTGCGTCGGGCGAGAAGCACAGCCGCTTCGTGGAAGGCTTCACAACCGCGTCTATACTATTTTGCGTTGGGCCAATGACAGTGCTTGGCAGCATTGAGGACGGGCTGGGACTGGGCATACGCCTGCTCGCCATCAAATCGCTGTTGGACGGTATCGCCAGCGCCACCTTCGCCGCCGCGCTCGGCATCGGCGTGTGGTTCTCGGCGATTACCGTGCTCATAGTGCAGGGAAGCATCACGTTGTTCGCTGGCTCATTGCAGGACGTGATGACGCCAGAACTGGTCGCAGAGCTGTCAGCCTGCGGCGGATTCATGATGATTGTCATCGGGCTTGGATTGCTTGGCGCTACGAAGGCGCGCGCAACGAACATGCTGCCGGGGCTAGTGGTTACGCCACTTATCGTGGTTGCCCTAAACGCGATTAATCTAAGCTGGAAGATCTAACGCGCTCACGAAGAAGGGCTAAGGGATAAGGGGTAAGTCCAGATGAGCGAAGGCGGTTGTCAGGCTAGCGAAGTCACTAACGCGTTCAGCATCTTCTGGATTTCAATCAGACCCGATTCCAACTTTGCATCATCTTCAGGCGAAATGTAGCCCAAGTCCGATGCGATTATTCGCAGTGTGTCTAATTCGGCGATAGAGCATAATGCGTGATAGGAAAACTGACGATACTCGTTCCTGTGTTGGCGTGCCCCTCGGTAATGTTAGCAGGAACTGAGACGGCGGCGCGCCTCATCTGCGAGGTCAACCCGTATATCTCGTTACTGGAAAAGTTCCTCGTCAACTTATTAACGAATTTCGCAAGCGCGATGGACTTTTTCCAAAGTGCAAGATACCGATAGCTCTTAATGTTGTTGTCCGGCAATGGGTTGTTATACGCTCCGGTTTACCCCTTACCCCTTGCCCCTTATCCCTTGTTCAATTCAAATAAAAGTCGAACGCTTAAGACAGGACTTAGATTGAACATACTGCAGCTGACTCATTTCTTCTTCCCGTGCTGGCCGATGTGACCGCGGTAGAAGTAGCGGCTGTCGGCGATTGAAACGAAGCTCTGGTCATCAATTATGGACGCGATGTTCAAGCATTCCTTCAAGTTCTTGCGCGGGACAATGCTAAACAACATGTCCACTTCGCCTTCCTTGCCATGCCCACGAAGCATCGTCGCGCCGAAGTCGCGCGCCCACAGCCCGCGCGCAATTTCCTTGCCTTTGTCGCGGCTGATGATGCGAAGTTGTGCATAGCCGATAGCGAATTTCTCCTCCAGCAGCATCCCGATGAATGTCCCGGCTGCGAAACCGCCCGAGTATGCGAGCATCAGAATCGGGTTATCAATGTTTCCAATCACTTGGCTGATGGCGAATATGAAGATAGTCACTTCAATGAAACTTATGCCCGTTGAGAGGTACTTGCGCCCCTGGAGCGTGTAAATCGTGCGTATCGTGCCCATGGACACGTCGCAGACGCGCAGGATGAATATCAACGCAAAAGCAAGGTAAAAGTTATCAGGCAGCATGGGAAGAATGATAGCAGAGGTAATCGGCAGTTCGTAGTTGGTAGTTCGGTTACCAGAGCGTCTCTACCTCCTTTAGCAAGACTATGGAGGCTTCTGTTAGCATCGCCTGTCCACTTCATCGTTCTTTGGAATCCCATCTGCCATCTGCGAGCTGCCATCCCTTGCCCAGATTCCAGAGTGGCACTGAAGTGCCGTCTACCCGAATAACCCAGAGCCGAGCTAAAGCCTCGGCCTACGGTTTCTTATGTATTGCTGGCTACAGGCTCAGGGCGGCCTGGAGTTCTTCGCGGGTGAGGAAGGAACGGTATTCCTCGCAGGTTGCGGCGAGTTCTTCGTGCGTGCCTGCGCCGACAAGCCTGCCGCCGGAGAGGACGTAGATGATGTCGGCCTGGCGCGCTGTGGCTAGGCGGTGGGTGACGATGAGGCAGGCGGCGCCGGGGAAGGTCTCGGTGAACATCGCCCAGAACGCGCGCTCGTTTTCCGCGTCAAGGCTCGCCGTGCAATCGTCCATCAGCAGCACGTCAGGCCCGCCAGCGACTGCTCGCGCTATGGCGAGACGCTGTTTCTGGCCGCCGGAAACGGTCAACCCCTTTTGCCCAAGCACCTGGTTCAGCCCTTGCGGCATAGCTTCCATCTCGGCATAGACCTGCGCGACCTTGAGCGAATGCAACGCTATGTCCTCGTCAATCGCGCGGCCAAAGCGCACATTGTCCAACACGCTTTCGGAGAACAGCGTCGCTTCTTGCGGGATATAGCCCACGAGCTTGCGGTATTCGCGAATGTCGTATTCTTTCAGCGGGACACCGTTTACGATGACCTCGCCCTCTGTCGGCGGGATGATGCCCGCTGCAATTTTGATGAGCGTTGACTTTCCGCTACCCACTTCGCCCACGATAGCGGCCTTCTCGCCGCGCTTAAGCGTTAGGTTCACGCCTTCCAGCGCCGGGGACAAGCCTGTGTCATAAGTGAAGCCCACGTTGCACAGCTCCACAGTGTCCACTTCTGCGATGGCGTTTTCGCCGAGGTAGAAGCCTTCAGTACCGCCTTCGGTTTCCTCAATCTCAATTTCGCGGTCAATGCTTGCGAACGCCTGGCGGCTGGTCACAAACAGGTTCGGGATGTCCATCAGCGGCGCGAGCATCAGCGAAAGGTAAACGTAGAATGCGTAGAACTCGCCGATGGTCAGCTTGCCGTTGATGACCATCATGCCGCCGGCGACTATGACGATTATCTGGCCGAGGAACTGGATGCCGAAGTATATGTTGCCGACGCCCATCCAAAGGCGAGTCATGCTCAGTTCCACGCGGATGCGCTCGTCAAGGATGTTGCGGAAGGCGTCTGCCTGCTTGCGCTCGCCGTTAAACGCCTTCAAAATGCGCACGCCGGAGAACGCCGCCTCCAGCGCATCGTTTGTGCGCGAAATCATTTTCTGGCGCATCTGCGCGCGCTGGCCGAGCACGATGCGAATGCGGTAGAAGATGTAAAGCATTATTGGCAGCGGGATGATGGACAGCAGCGTTAGCTGCCAGTTCATCATGAGCATAAACACAACGCAGAAAATGAACTTGCTTGCCGACTCCACCGCGCGGAAGATGCCGCTGCAGCAGAACCACGCAATCTTGGGGAAGCCGCCGATGTCGTCGGTCAGGCGCGTCACCAAATCGCCGGTGCGGAAGCGCTGGAAAAAGCGGTGGCCCTTGCCGATGATCTCAGTGAAGTAATGGCGGCGGATGTCCATTTCCAGCTTGCCGTTAAGCATCGCGCGAAAGCCGGGATAGAAGTTGGCGATGCTGCGCGCCAGGCCTATCGCCGCTATGAGCGCGATAAGCTTCCATGTCGTCGTTCCCGCAAGCTCCGGCCGCCCCTGCGCCAGCGCTTTCTCCAGCCCGTCCAGCAGGTAACGGAACACCAGCGGGTAGCCGATGGTCACCGCGCTTGACAGCAGCGTGAGGAATGCGAGCACGACCAGCCAGCCACGGTGCGGCCGCCAGAAGCGCCATATCCAGCGGATATGCTTCATGGTGCGCGCTCCCCGGCCGCGCTTTGTGCAGGCCCCGCAAATTGCAGGCGGAAAAGCTTCGCATACAGCCCGCCAAGCTTCAGCAGATCTTCATGTCGCCCGTGTTCAGCGACTTTGCCCTCGTGGATAAGCAGTATTTCGTCAGCGTTAAGGATAGTGCTGAGGCGGTGCGCCACAATGACAGCAGTGCGCCCTGCAAGCACGCGGTCAAGCGCAGCCTGCACCAGCCGCTCGGTATGCGGGTCAACGGAGCTTGTCGCCTCGTCCAGCACCAGCAGCGGCGGGTTGTATGCCAGCGCGCGCGCGAAGCTCATAAGCTGGCGCTCGCCCACCGACAGGTTCGCGCCGCGCTCGGACAGCTCGCCTTCGTAGCCGCCGGGCAGTTTTTCAATAATGCCGTCGGCATGCGCCACTTTGCTTATGGCGCGCACATGCTCCATCGATATCGTTTCGTCAAAGACGCGCAGGTTGTCGGCGACGCTGCCGGGAAAGAGGAATATGTCTTGCAGCACGAGGCCGATGCGGCTTCGCCATTCGCGCACCGGGAAGTCGCGGATGTCGCGCCCGTCCACGGTGATGCGCCCGCCCTGCGGGTCGTAGAAGCGCAGCAGCAGGTTCACGACAGTGCTCTTCCCGCCGCCGCTCGTGCCCACCAGCGCAAGCTTGCTGCCCTTGGGTATCTTGAAGCTTACGTCGCGCAGGATGAAGTTCTCGCCCTCGTAGGCAAACCACACGTTCTCAAACGCGATTTCGTGCTCAAACTTCAGCTCCGACGCGAGCGCGGGGCCGTCCTGCACCGAGGGCTCGGTTTCAAGGATGCTGAACACGCGCTCCACCGACACGAGCGACCGCTGGAGGAAGTTAATCTGCTCCGAGAGCTGCATAATCGGCTGGAACATCTGGCGTATGTATTCAATGAACAGCACGAGCACGCCGACGGTCACTGTCCCCGCGAACACGCCGCGCACGCCGATGGTCAACACGATAATGATGGCGATAATCTCGCCGAGCATGAACACGCCCCAGAAGCCGTACTCAATGAAATGCGTCGGAACTTCTATGCGGTACTTGCCAAGGTTTACTTCCTGCAGGCGCTCGCGGGCGCGCGGCTGGTAGTTGAACTGCTGGATAACTTCAATGCCCTGCACGTATTCAGTTACATAGCCCGTCAGAATTGCCCACCGGGTACGCATCTCCCGCCACATCTTCTTCATGTAATAGACGAAGAAGAAGGTCAGCCCGAAGAGGAACGGCACCAGCAGCATCACATACGCGGCGATGTGCAGGTTCTTCACGCACAGCACGACAAGGATTCCCGCGAAGAGCATCGTGTTGCGCAGCAGGTTCACCATTATGTCGCTGAAAAGCTGGCGCAGCGTCTCGGTGTCGCCCTCCACCCGGGCGATGAGCTTACCCGGCGGCATGTTCTCGTGGTAGTCCAGGCCGAGCATCAGCACGTGCTCAAACAAGCGCGCCTTCACGTCTGTGACGATGTTGATGCCGAGCTGGAACAGCGTCATCACTTGCAGGTAGCCCACTCCAGCTCCCATCGCCGCAATGGCGATGTAAAAGCCTGCGGAACGGAACACGCCTGCGATGTCCCGCGCGGGGATGTTCTTGTCAATGATGTGTTGCAGGACGAGCGGGCCAACGAGCTGCGCTGCGGTGATGACGACGAGGTAGGCGAGGGAAGCGTAAAGCAAACGTGCGTGCGGGCGGAACAGGGGGATGATATTGGGAACCAGCTCCCTGAGTGTTTGGCGCCGAACGCCCTCTTCAGCTTCACGGAAATGCCAGTGCATCGTTTAGTTTTAGCCGGGGGGATAAGTATACCGCTGAGCGGAATGCTTCAGACCGGAAATTGTAACAATAACGTCATATGTAACCGTAGGCCGTGGCTTTAGCCCGGCTGCGGGGATGGGATTAGGGTTGGGGGGTAAGGGCAGGAACAGATGGTAGGACGGAGAACGTAGAAGGTAGAACGGGGAGGCGGTGCTCACCAGCGCAACCGTGCAGACTTCTCTTGGTCGCACATGCGTCCCGCTTGTGCATTAAGCCGCACGGACGGGACGTCTGTGCCACCTTTTAGATTCCAGAGGCACACTACCCTCCTCCGCTAAAGCTACGGCGGGCAAGAAGTACGGCCTACATATTGTTGAGCGGTTCTGAAGAGCCGACTACCCGGGGAAGTTACTCGCGGGCAAAAATTAGTTAGCGCGGTACAAGTCCGCGCCCTACACTCCGGAGCGGGACTAAAGCCCCGCCCTCCAACCGAGATTCAGATTCCAGAGCCAGGCTAAAGCCTGGCCTACGGGGATTAAGGCATAGGTTTGTAGTTTGAGGCGAATCTAGAGCGGCACTAAATTGCCGTCTACAAGATAGTAGTAGGTACAAAGGTTTATTGACGCCCCCAGCGCCCCATCCTAGAATCAGCGGGCCTGTGCATGAGCACTTACACACGCCTGCGACCGCGCGCGACAACGGAGGCCGACATTGAGGCTAACACGAATACTGCTTGCTCTAACCCAACCTGCCACCTGAGCTATACTCCTTAGCGAGATGGCGCGATGCCCAAGATAATTCATGGAGACAACCTGAAGGCGCTGCAAGAGATAGCGGACGACTCAGTCCATCTCATCTACATTGACCCGCCGTTCAACACAGGCAAGGCACAAAGGCAGGAAAGGTTGCGGACGACGAGGGATAATGCAGGCGACCGCACAGGATTTAAGGGGCAGCGCTACCGGACGGAGAGCATCGGTGAGCACGCCTTTCCCGACGACTTTGCCGATTACATAGAGTTTCTTAGGCCGCGAATGCACGAGGCGCACCGCGTGCTTGCCGTAAATGGCTCGCTGTTCCTGCACGTTGACTACCGCGAAGTTCATTACTGCAAAGTAATGCTGGACGGCATCTTTGGGCGCAAGTCGTTTATCAACGAGATTATTTGGGCATACGATTACGGGGCTCGCAGCAAGCGGCGCTGGCCCGCAAAGCACGACAACATCCTTTGGTACGCGAAAGACCCATCGCGCTACACATTCAACTACGATGAGATTGACCGTATCCCCTACCTTGCGCCGGGGCTTGTGGGGGCTGAGAAAGCCAAGCGCGGCAAAACGCCGACTGACGTTTGGTGGCAGACCATCGTGCCGACGAATGGCCCTGAGCGCACCGGCTATCCCACACAGAAACCGCTGGCTATTCTGGAACGTATCATCCGCGTACACAGCAATCCCGGCGAGGTTGTGTTGGACTTCTTCGCAGGGAGCGGAACGACCGGCGAGGCGGCTGCGAAGCTTGAGCGCAACTTTATTCTCGTTGACATAAGCAAAGAAGCGGTCGCAGTGATGAAGAAGCGTTTGGCATTCACCAGCCCCGAGGTTGTTAAGCTGCGCAGCCGAGGGCAGCGGTAAGCCTAGGCGCGCCAGCCGCGCTTGGTGTAATATAGCCGTATCTGATAAAAGGGGTGGGAAATGAGAATTGAAGACATCCTTTCCGAAATGCTTGGAGCAGAGGCTACGGCTGTGCACATCACTGCTGGAAGCCCGCCGATGTTCCGCATTCACGGGCTGCTGCGCACATTTGAAGGCGCATTCCCAATTATAGAGGCCGATCGCGTGCTTGACCTCGCAGAGGAGTTCTTCGGATTCAATGTGGGCGATGGAGAAGGGCCAGTCAGTTTCTTTTCCAACGCCTTGCACATCAAGCGCAGGTTTCGCGGGGCGTTTTTCGTCGGCGACCGGACGGCAAGCCTGATTATTTCAGCATTGTCCGACCGCGTGGTTGAGTTCAGCAAGCTTAACGCGCCGCCGGAATTGATGCGGCTGTTTGACCTAGATGAAGGTCTCGTGATAATCGCAGGGGGAACCGGCAGCGGCAAGACGACTACACTCCTTTCCCTCACCGACGAGATTAACGTGCGGCATGCGATGAGCATCTGCATTCTTGACGGAGGCGACATTCCGGAGCTTGTCCCCGCCAAGTCGGCGATTCATTTGATTCCATTTGACCCAATCACAGGCGCAGCCGACGCTTACCGCTACGCATTGCAGGCGGATCCCAATGTAGTCGTTGGAAGCATTGAAGACGAATACGACCTTGAAGGTGCGCTGCTCTGCGCTAACGCTGGATGCCTGGTGTTGGCGAATTACCATGCCGATGACGTGGCGGAGGCGCTGGAAGCGCTGTCGGAGCTTGCGGAAGGATTCCCGCGCGGGCCTATGATGCTGGCAGACCTGCTCCAAGTTTGCGTGAGCCAGGAATTGCGCTCGGAAAACGGGTCAGGTCTACGGGCGGCGTATGAGGTGCTTTGGAACGACTCGGACGTGGCAGGGATGATAATGGGCGAAGAGACGGCGGAAATTATCCCTGAGTTACTCAAGCGCAAAGGCAATTTGCCCCGGACGCTCTAATCCAAGCGGGAGGAAGCCGCTACTTCTTCCGGGAGTAAGTCCCGATGAGAGTTGCCTGGGCTAGAATGTGCCCTTCCATCGCTTGTTCAAGCTCGCGTTTTGATGCGCCAGCTTGAAGCGAAAGCACTTTGTCAAGCGCGTATAGCTTGAAGAAATACGTGTGCTTGTCGGACGGCGGGTCAGGCCCGCTATAGGCTTCCTTCCCGCCGCTGTTTTTTCCCTGCACTGCGCCTTCAGGGAGGCTGCCGGCGGGTATTTCCCTCGCGCTTACCGGTATGTTCCACACAACCCAGTGAACCCAAGTGCCTGAGGGGGCGTCCGGGTCGTCCACGATCAGTGCGAGGTTGACTGTGCCTTCAGGAAGCCCGCTGATTGCCAGCGGCGGGCTTATGTCCGCGCCATCAGCCGTGTATTCGGCCGGGATGCGCGCGCCGTTAATAAACGCGCTTGAAGCGATGGTGAATCCGCCCATTGCCCCCCCTTCGCCGGATTGCTGAGACCCTGCCTGCGAAGCTCCGCCAGCAGCCTGGCCGTCTTTCGGAAGGGCCGGCTGGGGCGGGATGTGCGTATCCCGCGCAGGCAAGCTTACGAGGATAACCACGATGATGCCGACCAGAACTACGGCGACAATCCACCATTGCACTTTTCCGCTGTTAGCGTTGTTGCTTATTGTTGGGCGCATTTACGCAACCGCCTTGGTCAATAAATCATCTCGCACCCTAAATAATACCGTATTTCATCTCCGGCGAGTGTCAATCTGCGGATTACTGGACCATCGCCTTAATCATCCATTCGCCACCGTATTCCTACAGGTTCTTGCTTGTTACCGACCCAACGTAGCTGTGGGCGTTCCCGGACGAGGTATCGTAGGATACGTAGACGCCTTTTGTGGGCTGGGCATTGAAGTCAACGGCGACAAGGAATTTACCCCTTATCTTGACGGGCTTCTCAAAAGTAATCGTATACCACTTTTTGTTGCCCCACTCTATGGTCCCGTATGGCACCTTCACATCCTTTGCGCCGCTTCCGTCGGCTTTGGAGATGGTTACCGTGAAGTCCTCCGCAGGCGCCTGGGGATAGCCGTAACGGCTTCCGTAGAGCATTATCCCATTCACGCGGGAGCAGCCGCCCGGCATGTCAAACTCAACAATCTTCGCCGCGCCCCCGATGCTCCTTTGCCCATCAGGTGTGTCGTCTACAAAGCCAATCGTCCTTGGAATCCCACCCTGACTCAGGCACGATGAAACAATACATGCAGCCAGCGCTGCAATTAAATAAGCGACTTTACGCATTTCAAACCCCCGATATCTTTAATCGCGGCCAAAACAGCCGCATAGCGACTCATTTCACTTGAGCATGAATCATCCAGTCGCCCTTGTCAAAGTCTCCCAAGTGGTCGCCCGGCAATGCGAGGAAGCTGTGTCCCTTCGTGCTGTCGTCAAATGCGACATACACTCCGTCGGTGGCTGTCGGGCTGAAGTCAAAGGCGACGAAAAACACCTCCGGGACCTTCACGCCGGGAATGGGGAATTCAACCCAGTACGGGTTTTCACTTCTCTGTTCATATTTCGCGAAGGGGAATTCAACCTGTTTGATTTCCTTGAAGCCACCGTCAAGTATCGTGATGCGGAAAACTGAGCTGCTTTCAGGAGAGCCGTATCGCGCGCCTTTCATCTTCACGGCAGTAAGCTTGCCCCCGCCCGCCTTTCGGAAAATGACCGCATGGCCGCTTCCAGCCACTGAACGAATTCCCTCGTTTGATCCGTCGCCGTATTGCAGCCAGCCTCCTTCCCCGGTTTTCAATCGCGCAAAGAAGCCTGGCGCGGGAGTCTTGCTTTTTTCAAGCACCGCCGAGTCCCAAGCCATTTCGCTTGCCAACATCTACTCCGGTAACAAGCCCTCCGCCGATGCGCCCGTAATCTGTGAAAGTGCATCACAGAACCGGGGCATAACCTGCGCGCCCGAAGGCTTGTTTTCCAATGCTTTCATCATCGCCTGGCCTACCGCCTTGTTCCCGTATTCCTTTCCTAGTTTGTAGAATGCGCAGGCGGCAGCATCGGTCTCATCTTTGTCCTTGTCTTTTACCTTGCACTGTTCCTCAAGCCTCACGGTTCCGGTCACGGAATAATCAAAGGGGATGGGATACGCGCTTTCACCAAGCGTCGCCCAGACGTAATCGCAGATGACGCTTCCGCAATAATGCGCCCACCCTTCACCCACGCCTTCGGGCAATCCGGCAAGCGAACTGAGGCCGCTATACATGAAGATGTGTCCCGGCTCGTGGCACATTCCGTATACGTTCTTATAGCGGCTGGTTGGCAGCAAGTCATCTTCGCGCTGCAACTGCAAAAACACGGCCGACTTGCCGTCCGTCCACAGCTTTGTAGGCTCGCCGGTCACGCTGATGCTCACAGATAGAGTGCCAGGAAGAGTGTAGCCAAAGATGTCTATATAGCCCTGAAACACCGCGTCGCAGATGTTTGCATACGCTGGAGCCCATTTAGAATCAATGCCCTCGTATCTAACTTTGCTGTGCAGGCCTGACACCTCCCCCTTCGCAGGTATTGGAGCGGGAATCGCCGCAGCCGAAACTTCAGCGGCAGGCAAAGTGCGCCCGGTGCGGAATTGGGTAAAGAACAACGCTGAGGCAATTCCAAGCAGAAAGAAGATTGCAGCAAATGCAGCGTTTATTCTGAAGCGTTTCCCTGCGGTTTCCGGCATGTGCGCCTCCTCTCGTCAATAATAATTATACTCCATAGAAGGCTTTTAGCAACTGACGGAGTTTGCCCTTGAACCGATGCCTGAAGGGGAATACAATTCAAGACATGGCTGAAATTACCCAAGCGGAAATTCAGAGGATGGCCGAAGCCGTCCGACGCAATGCAGTGCCGGTGATGGAGGCGGTGGCGAAGGCGCCGCGAGAAGTGCGCGTTGTAGGCATCACGAAATACGTGGACGCGGCATGGTGCTGCGCGGCGGTGGACGCAGGGCTAACCGAGCTTGGAGAGAACCGAATCATTGAAGGCGCGGAGAAATACGAAGCAGCGCGCGCGTCAGGCAGAGTGTTTACGGCGCATTTAGTCGGCCCCATCCAGAGCAACAAGGCGCGCAAAGTTCCGGGCGCATTCGGCTTCGTCCAATCGCTAGATAGCGAGAAGGCCGCGCAACTGCTAGATAAGCGGTGCGACGAGATGGGTATCAGCCTAGAAGCGCTGGTAGAAGTGAACATAGACGAGGAACCGCAAAAATCAGGAGTGCTGCCAGGCGAAGCGGCTGAGCTTACGGGGCGCGTGGCGGAGCAATGCCCAAGGCTTGTCCTTCGCGGAATCATGGTTATCCCTTCCGCGCCAGGCAGCGCTAACGCTGCGCAGGTTGAACGCGCCACGCGGGATAGTTTCAGGCGCGCCCGCGAGCTGTATGAGGGGCTGCGCGCGCAACACCGGCAGATGGACACGCTTTCAATGGGCATGAGCGCGGATTACGAATGGGCGATGGAAGAAGGCGCGACGATGATACGCGTAGGAAGGATGCTCTGGCAGCCCTAAGACGGTTCTTTGACCATGACCGGAGTAATGTTCCCGCCGCCGACCGCGAAGATGCGCGGCTTAAGCGGCAGCAACCCCCTAATTTCGCGCTTGCTTGCGGAAGTCAGAAGCGTCTGTGGAAAGCTAGCAGCAATGGCAAGCAGGTTGGACTTGCGAGCATCATCCAGCTCTGAGAGGACATCGTCTAGCAGCAGCAGTGGCTTTTCGCCAGTGTTCTTTTCATAAATGAGCGCAAGCGTGAGCATCAGGGCAATCGTCGCGGCTCGGACCTGGCCCTGGGACGCGTATTCGCTTATGGGAATGTCGCCAAGGTAGAAGCGAACATCATCGCGCTGCGGACCTGCAAGGGTGTACCCGCGCTCCTTTTCCTTATGCGCTAGCTCGGCCAGCCTTCGCGTGTATGAATCGCGAACTTCGGCTGCGTGGACTTCCCCTTCAAGCTTGCCGATGCTGGAGGCGTAATGCACCCTCAGGCGAAACTTTTCGGCGGTCAGTTGGTGGTAGAACTCGTCAAGGCTGTTCAGCACTTCGCGCAAGAACTTCAGGCGTTCAAAGATGATGCGGCTTCCAGTCAGTACCATGGAGTCGGTATAGAACTTCAACAGCGCACGAGTTTCCGCATTAGCGCGCCCTTCCTGCATCGCCTTTAGCGTGCGGTTGCGCGATAGCCATGCCGTCTTGTAGTTGGAAAGGTCGTTGCGGAATTGCTCGCTAAACTTCGCGATTTCGCCGTCCCACAGGCTGCGCCTGCGCTCCGGCTCGCCCCACAGCAACTCCATTGATGCGGGCGAGAACAGGTAAACGGATATGCGCCCCCAGTAATCGGCAATGCGCAGCACCGGCGCGTCGTTCACGCGCACGTATTTTTTGCCGCCCGTAAAGTGCACTTCAACCTGGTGCTGCGCGCCCGCGTCGGAGATGAACAGGCCTTCGGCGTGCAGCGACTTCGCCCCGCGCGATATCAGCGCAGAATCGCGGTCGGCGCGGAAGCCGGAAAGGTGCGCCAAGAAATACAGCCCCTCCAGCAAGTTCGTCTTGCCGCACCCGTTGTCGCCTAGCAGGATGTTCACACCCGGGCGCAAATCCAAGGCTGCCTCGCGCCAGTTCCTGAAGTTGGAGAGCTTGAGGCGCTGGCAGATCATTTCACGCCAACTTTCGCCACGATTTCCGGCCAAATTCCCGCCAGTTCTTCCACGCGCTCAATCGTAAAGTCCACAATCTCCCTTGCCTGCTTAACCAGCTCGCGCGCTTCGTCCATGAATACGCTAACCGCAGGCGTAATGCTGCCGCGCTCCGGCGTGAAGCCTTCATCAACCCACACGTTCAGGATGCCAAGCTGGTGCGCCGGAGGAAAATTGAGTAGGCGGTCGTCAACGAAAACAGCTGCTTCACCAGGGTAGTCGGCGAGGACTTTCTCGTATGCGTGCAGGTGCGGCTTGCCAAGATAACCTACTGCCTTGAGGTCGTAAATCCTGTCCAGGCAGCCGAGCACACCAAGCGCATCCGCAACGCGCGAAGCATGGTCTTCGTTGGCCGAAGTGAGCACGACGCGCGGTATATCCAAGCCGCTCAAAAACTGTTGTAGCTGCGGGTTTGGCTTGATGTAAGGCCTGACATCGTAATCGTGGACGAAGGACATAAACTCGTCGGCATTTACATTATGCTCCGCCATCAGCCCTGCAAGCGTTGTCCCGTGCCTGCGCAAATATTCAAGCCGCATACGTTCCGCTTCACCGCGCGTAAACCCCATCCGGTCGGTGATGTAACGCGTTATGCCTGCGTCGTTTTGCGACATCAAATTCGTTGACGCCGGATAGAGCGTGTTGTCGCAGTCAAGAATGAGTATCATTTCGCAGCCTCCGCCGAAGCGCTTGCGCCCGGATGCAAATCGTAGGGATAACACGCGAGGGTGCCGCCGGGGTCTTCGCGCACTAGGATGCCGTAGGGGGTAACGGCTTGCGGAAGCAGGTAACCGCTGCCGGGGAACTGCGCGATGGTGGAGCCGTCAGATGTATCCAGCATAAACAAGCAGTAGCCGTGCGCCCCTTCGCCTTTGAACCATGAAGGCTCATTGCGCGAGGCTATTGGCGTGGATGGCTGCTCAGGCGAAAGCTGCTGTTGCTGGCCGTTTTCGGGCGGGAAGTCTGCCACCGCCAGCACGCAGTTATCAAACACCATGAAGACATAGCAAGACGCTTCAAGGTCGCGGGTCCATGCATACTTGCCCGATGCGGCATCAAAGCAACGCAGCTTGCCGCCCGCTTCGCCAAGGAATATCCTACTGCCAAAGCCTGCAGGCAGCATATTCGGCTCCCGTTCAAGCGGCTTGCGCCATTTGACGGTCAGGGCATGAGGCTCCAGGGCAATGACTCCCGGTTCAGGCGTGGAAAACAGCAGCAGCTCGCCATTCAAGACTAAAGGCGCAAATACTTGCTCCTCAAACATCCTTGCGCCAAGCGGCTTTAATTCCGCCATATCCAGCGAGAACGCCGCCCGTTCGCGCCCGATGAGCACAAGCCTGTCATCAGCCGCGACTGCGTCAAGCACGGTTGTTACCTGGCGGGTAGCGGCTGCGCGTTCGCCGGTTTCTTCGGAAAACGAAGTTATCTCGCCGGACGCGCCTAAAGCTAAGAGGTATCCTCCTGCAGCTACAAGGCGCGCAACCTCGTAATCCAGCAGCTCGGCCCTAAGCAACTCGCCTGTGTCAGCGTTGAAAAAACGGACTTCCCCGCTCGCCATCGCCTGGCGGACGAATACGGCGAGGCTGCGTCTGGTAACCGCTAATCCCATCGCGTAATGCGTATTTTCCTCCAAGCTTACAGGCGGGGAGACTTCCCAAAGTGTCTTCCCCGTCGCTGCATCCAGCGCGCCTACATACCCCTTGCTGCCAGCGAAAAACACTCGGTTGGCAGCGGTTGCATAACGGGTAGCGCCCATCGTTGAGATGTCGCGCACCCAGAGGGCTTTACTGAGGTTGAGGCCGGTTATGCGGGCAGGGATATACCAGTTCCCGCTTCCGTCCATCGAATCTTGCGGGACGGTCGCCACACCAAAATCCTGTGTCCATTCATGAAACGGCTTTGCCGCCGCGCTGCCACTCCCACCGGCTTTTTCGCGGCAGCCAGATGCTGAGATAGCCGCAAAAACGGTAAGCAATACTAGTAGCAGCCGAAGGTTATTCATTTTCAACTATGATGAACTTTGCGGCTAACACAAGCGCGGATGGCAGCTTTGCGTCCACCAGCACCTCGCCCTCAAGGCTAATCTCTATGAGGCGGTTTAGCAGCTTCCGCCTTGGCAAAACGGTAACCTCAATCGCCTCATTGCCGACGCCTCCGCCGCGCCCTGTCATCGTAGCATTGGTAGCGAGGAAGAGGTTGAAGACTTCATTGGAAAGCCCCGGCGAAATAGGGCCGGAGAAGATGAGGTCAAATTCCTCCGCCTCAAAGCCGGTCTCCTCCATCAGCTCCCGACGCGCCGCGTCCGCCGGCTCTTCGTCGGGATTGTCGCAAAGACCAGCCGGCAGCTCAATGACCTTCTTTCCAACCGGTGGGCGAAACTGCTTTACGAGGACAACTTCATCCTTTGGAGTAAGCGCGAGGATGTGTATCGTGTTAAAGTGCCGCCTGCGGACAGCATAATAAGGCCTGTCGCCGGATTTGCCCTGGACTGTGTACTCCACGACATCAAAGTACTTGCAGCCCCAAAGGGTTTCTTTCGTCTTGATTGTCCTTTTTGGTATTGCGGGCTTAGGCATAAGTTCGCTCCTCCGGTCTGCACGCCTCGCACAGCGCGCATTCGCAAAGGCAAGCACGATTCGGTTAGAATCATAACCCTAATGCCGGCAAAATACCATATCGTAGACCGCAGGCGCACCGCGCTGCGCACTCTAGGCCAGTCTACGCTGGGCACGCTCTTTCTGCCAGCATACCGCGCCATTTACAACCTGCGCCGTGAACGTTACCTCTCCAAGCGCGCTCCGATTCCCGGCGCGCCTATCATTACTGTCGGCGGAACGCTGCTAGGCGGCAGCGGAAAGACGCCGGTCACTTGCGCATTGTATGCCGCAGCCGTCGCTGCGGGAAAGCGCGGGGCGATTGTCCTCAAGCTTGGCAAAAACCCGCACATGTACACAGACGAGCTGCTGCTGTACGCTGGAAGGCTTGCCAACGGTGCGCGGCCGCAAGTTACGCTTGGGAATGGATATGTCCTCGTTGAGGCTAACGGGTCAGCCATCTGCGCCCACACGCGGAAGCTGGAAGGCGCCGAGATGATGGCTCGGCGCGAAGGGATAGACTTCGTTATTGTTGACGATGCGCAGCAGCTATTCAGCCTCCAGCCTGCGCTATCAATTTGCCTGCTGCACCCGAAGGACTACGGCGGGCGGCTCTTTCCGCAGGGAATGCTGCGCGAAGGGCTTGAGGGGGCGCAGCGCGCAGACTTGGTGCTTGCGCGAGTAGGATGCGAAGCCTCCCGCCCGCCTAAGCCAAAGTTGTTCTTTCGCATCAGCGCGCATGGGGTGTCGCCCCTTAGCGCCCTCCTGCGGCCTTGGGTTCACGGTAAAAGCGCAAGTGAACCATCCACCCAACTTGAAGGCGGAGGAATTGCGTTCGCAGGCATCGGTTGGCCTGAGAGTTTTGAAGAGTCGCTGGCCAAGCTGAACCTGGCACCGTCTGCAATGGTGCGCTTCCCCAACCACCACAGCTTCAGCGTAAGCGATTTTAGGCTTCTTGAGCGTATGCGGTTGGAGCAAGGGGCTGAGACATTCTTGACCACAGAGAAGGACGGGTGCAGGCTCCTTCCAATAGTCCTGCGGGCGCTGCACGGGCAGGGCTGCGACATTGGGCTGCCAGAGGAGCTGCTGTCGCCGCCCGCGCATTTTCTTCCCGACCTCATCGTTGCGGCAGATCTCGTCTGGAACCGGGGTTACTTTGCCCAAGCCAGCGCCAAGCTTCCGCAAGAAGCGCTGGAGCGATTCATGGAAGTGGTGTTAGGAAAGGCAAGCCGATAGCGCCAGGCTGCTAGCCATCTTTATTGACTAAGCCGGTCACAACTGCCCTGACGACTTCCCAGTTCTCCGCGCACTCGATATCTCCAATGGTGGCGATGTGCGCGACCTGGTGCCATGGGTGAATGAAGTTTTTGTAAGTTCGTAGTGCCTGGCCGAAAGACTCTGTGTCGGCCTTAATCCAGCCGCAGGAATGCGCCACGTTGATGAGGTCTACCAGCGTCCATTCGTGGAACTGCCGGAGCTTTCCGTCGTTGATCTTCGGGGCGGCCGGCGACTGGCTTGCGGCTTGCGGTTCGGCAATTACCTTAGCCAGCAACACTCCTTCAAGCAGGCTCCCCATCATCAATACCGCCGCCAGGCACGCTTTGCCAGTTACGCATCTTTCCGCTTCCCTCCAGCGCTCTGTAAACACCGCCGACAGCGCATCGTCATGCACTAAGCGCTTGAAGTCTGGCATCTGCGAGAAGGCTGCCTCGCCAACGCCGCAATGGCCCAAGAGCCTCGGCAAATCCGCGCTGTCTTCCTTCACCAGCGCGCGGATGAACTCCACAAGCCGCTTGAGCTTGACCGAATCGTCAAGCCGCGAGTCGCGTAACGACAGCACATAGTCGTAAACGGCATTAGCCTCGGCTGAGGAAATGTAGGAGTTCTTGTAGGCGCGCCGGTAGACTTTCAGGATGGCCTGCGCGTTGCGCGAAACCTTGTCAATGGTAACGTCCATTTTCAGCGCGTTGCCAAGCTCCAGCGCCACCATTTCGTAATCGATTTTATGCACAGCCGCCATACCCTCTGGTTGCCCCTCGTTAGCCTAAGTTACTCTTTCGCCGCTGCGCGCAAATGGGTTTAGCCCGCCAAACATCCCAAGGGGAATATCCGCTCGCTTCATCGCGGGATGTCAAGCTGCCCTTCCCTGCCGCCTTTTCCCTTGCGAACCACGCGTATTGTATCACTCCTGCAAAGCAATGCTATGCGCCGCCGCCAGCTACGGCGGCAACGCCAGCTCGCAGAGTAAACGAAGCGAACGCGCATCCTAGAGGCTCATTCAGAAATGCGGAATGGGCTGGATGAGTTCCGCAAGTGGGCATGCAGCGAGGAATGCAGGATATTGGGGGAGCTGATAGCGAAATTCAGGGCCGCATAGGACGGTGAAGAGAGCTGAAACAGGCGATTAATTGAACTTGGATACCGGCGGTTGGGCCTGACCGATAGCGCGCGTGAAGCGTTACGAGCAGCGGAAGGTTTAGACAATAGCCCCTTTAGCCATTCGCCTTATCGGGCGGGGTGTACTTCCGTGCAGGATCTAGCTGAATACTTCAAATCCCTCAGGGGGAGCTTACATCGGTGCTAGCGAAGGGTGTATTTGTTCTTTCACCTTCAATCGCCTACTGCCTTCTTACCTAGGATGTCACACGGAACCTTCGTCCCTCCTAATGGAGTACTAAGCGACTAAAAGCTCAGTTCCTTTTCCCGAGGACGGAAATTCGGTCGCCGGTCCATCGGCATCGAGTTAGACCCGACTGCGGCGAAATGTCCCGCCAGCGCATCGTCCGCGAAGTACTCCCACTATTCTCCTATCTTTGAGCTCCCCGCTGGTTACAGCTTTCCCTCATCATTGTAGTGAAGCCTGTTCTTGGCGAACATCTCGCTAAATACCTCGGTCTCAAATAGTATCCAAAAGCCTTCTCTTCCGATTGCCGTGAAGGTAAGGGAATTATTATCTTTATCGCATAGCTGTAGCTTTCTATACAATTCAGACTCATCAGTGAATGAATCAGATTGAACCAGATATCTAGAATACTTCTCCAAAATGACCTCACGTAACCGCGAAGGGAATATATCAGCTGCTGCTAAGCTTGGAAATTCAGGAATCTCACCTTGTTAATACTCACCGCTTCTAGCTTCCCGTTTACGGCAGTGAGCCTGATCGTCACTTTTGTAGATATCACGCTTATTTAAGCATCGTATCTAGCATGAAAAATAGCAGCCCCGCGTATCATCGCTTAGTATGTCATTCTTAGTTTGCCCTGTGAACTCCGATAAATCATACTGCGAGATAGGAGTCCCCAGCTTATAGTCTCCATAGCCTGTGATCTTAGAGAGCTTCGCCGGTGACGTGTCTGCAGCAAACGCCGTCGGCGCGAACAGCGCTAATGCAAGAAGAAGAATAATCAGAGTTCTCATTTTCCTCTCCATTACTGATTTAGTGTCTCCATGAAATTCTGAATCGCGGCATCTCTTAGCTCGCGGTAAAAGGCAGAGTTGTATTCGAGCCAGAAGGAAAGCATCCCCCCTGCAGTAAGCTCAAGCACATTCCCATCTTTGTCTCTGAAGACTAGCTTCTTCCCATCCAGCTCCTCTCTCTTATTATTCCATGATCCATCCCAAAGATATACCGTATCTGATTCCAGAATATCGGGCGAGTATTTATCGACGAGAGCTTGCCTCATCTCTTGGATGAATGAGAGATATGCTTCGTGGCTCCCGAGCTGTTGCTCTATATCGTAACTATTGAATATTATAGATTCTATCTTACCGCTAACAGTTTCAAGAATGAGCTGCGTATCTACCGAAGTGCTAACTGCTTTTAGCTTAATGTTGTATTGGCTGTAACTATAACAACTCCACTTCTCGGTGCTAGCTTGAGGGTCCTTAAAAGGTCCAAACAAGTTCTTCAGGTCATCCAGGGGAATCGGCTTCCCCAGCTCATACTTCCCATCGCCAGTTATCGACGTAGCCTTAGCAGCCGGTTTGCTGTCCACGCATGTCGTCAGCGCGGACAACGCAAGCGCCAAAACGATTAGAATTGTAGTCCTCATTTCCCCTTCAAGGATGGGAAAACTATATCACCATTAGCCGTGCCAGCGCTTGCGGGGCGCAAGTATCTGTGATACTACGGCGCGGAGAACAGGGCTTTGCCGTTAGCGTCCAAAAGC
>JBBIJQ010000031.1:20453-22234 GCA_037445915.1 Planctomycetales bacterium
TGGTGAGCCATCTGATAATGAGGCAAGCATCGCTCTTGCCGCTCCGCTCGCGTCACAAAGTACCAGCGTTGTGCCTTCAGCGTTTGCGCCGAGCGCAGCTGCTGATTTCCCGCCGCCGTAAAGAGCTAGTGTTGGTGTACCGTTAGCGGAAGAATTAAGCCACACCCTCTTACTTCCGCTGGAATCCATGAAAGACAAAGATGGTGAGCCATCGGAGCCCGAAAGAAGCCCCGCCCTCGTCTTTCCGTCGATGTCACAGAGCTCCAGCCTGGGAGTGCCATCTGGTTCTGTGCCGAGCATCGCCCTAATTGTCCCTCGTACATCGTTAAAGGTTAGTATCGGCGTGCCATCAGGCAGTGCGCCGAACACAGCCCTCTTGCTCCCGTCTGAGTCGTTAATTTGCAATACTGGTGTGCCATCCGTGAGCGTACCAAGTATCGCTCTTGCTTTCCAGCTTCCGCTTGCGTCCCAGATTAACAATCCTGAGTAATCCGTGGATGTATTTAGCGACACCCTTGGCTTTCCGCTGGAGTCGAGGAGATCAAGCGCTGGTGAGCCATCAGCTCCAATCCTATAATTCGTTCTTACCTCCCCGCTTGTGTCAGTGAACGTCAGCCCTACCGAACCGTCAGCGTTTGCGCAAAACAACGCTCTCAACACCGTACCAGAATTGTAGAAAGCGAGCCCCGCCGACCGTCAGAGAGTACTCCAAGCGCTATTCTCTCATTACCGCTGGCGTCGTAGAAACTCAATCCTGTCGAGCCATCGGATAATGTGCTAATCCCTGCCCTTTTTCCCCCGTCTACGTCTATGACCTCAAATGACTTAGCCCGCACAACATCCTGCACGTCGGACGGCGCTGCGGCGGACAGGATGAAGGTCAAAGCACCAATGACTAGCAGGCCTAGCAGCGCCCAGGAAAGCAGACGATTCTTCGCCTCGAGGCGGTCAAGGCGCTTTTGCAGCGCGAGTAGTTCGTGATTATCCATGCATTTTACCCCCGTAATATAGTCCGCGAAGTTCTTCTCGCCAAAACGATTATAGCGCGTAGTGTTTTTCGAAAGCCTTATATGGCCATGAAGCCTTTCAGGACATCAGTCAAATCGTCCCATGCGCTCGGTTTATGTATCGCGCTTACCGGAAGGCTAAAGAAGTAATCGAATGGATAGCAAATGACCTTTGCCCATTCTGGGCTGATACCGGTGGACGCCTTGACATAAACCAACACGCCGAGTAAATTGCCAGCCCAGGTATTCTTCAAGTGAAGCATATCGTAGGAGCGGCACTTGAACTGGTCAGTCACGGCAGAGCGGTGCTTAATCTCGATACTCGCGTACTTGCCAAGTTCCTCATTGGCTATCAAGATATCCGTTCTGTGTGACATCTCAGTGCCGCTTGGCAAAGTATATGACTGACACCGTTCGGCGAAGCACCGGTAACCACTGAACTCCTCGCTCAAGTCAAAACAAGCCGAGCTCCCGGCACCCTCCCAGCTGCCATCCTTCCCCAGTTTGTAGTAGAGAATCTGCATTAGAAGATCCCGGATTTCGTCCTCGCCGTACTCCTTTGTTTCAGCGACAGTTTCTTTTACGGCTTCAGGATCAGGCTGCTTAGCCTGCCCATCGTCTTGCCCTGCGTCACCAGTCAGCGTTGTAGGAGTGTTGGGCAAAGCGGAATCATTCAGCTTGAACAAGCCGCGCCCAACGCTAATGAGTATCTCTTTGCCTGCAGCCCCTGGCGCACCGCCTTGATTTCCGTAATGCGGGTAATGCCAGAAAAGA
>JBBIJQ010000031.1:22244-23415 GCA_037445915.1 Planctomycetales bacterium
ATTCCCTGAATTATCGGGTTTAGAGTGTTGTCTTGCCTATCGGGATGCTGGCTTTGGACGCATTCGATTAGCTGTCTACGCGTGAAAGGGCTTTTCCCTTCTCGCGTCAGCTTCTCGGCGCATTCCTTTAGCAGCTGCCAGTTAGGTTTATTTTTACTCATTAGTTTCCCCGGTGGCTATTGGCATTGTAACTTACGACCTTAGTTGTTATGACATCACACTTTCAGTTCTTTTATCCGGTGCTTGAAGGCCTTTTCAAGGCGCTGCATATTATCCAACATCCACTGGTGGATGCGCGGCCAGCCGGTCGTGTCTTTGAAAATGATTCCTTCTAGTGTGGCTTTGACGCACGAATACCGCGCGCTGTCCCGGCGATCCCATTCAAGCTTCCCACTGAACTCGCGCTCGATGGCCTCGCGTTGCGCTCTCAGGCTTTCTAGCGCCGCTTTTATCCTCGACCACTGTTACCACTCTTTATCCTTCCTCAAATTCGTGGGACTTGAACTTGAGTGTGTTGCAGTTTTCAGTGACAGTGCGCTTCACCTCGTCAGAAACGCCGCCAGGCAGCTTCACTTCAACCTCGAGCGTTATTTCCACGCCAGCCCCATCAACGCTTTGGAGGTGGCGGATAACTTCATCGGAGATCTTCCCGGCCTCTTTCAGCCAGCGCACCGGGTCGAGACTCACGCTGCCGTGGAAACGCTTCGCCTTTGGCGTAGGAGTCGGTGGAGGCGGCGGTGGCGGAGGTTGAGGGCCACCGCCTGCGCCCGTGATTGGCTGAACGCCCTGCCCGCCAGCTCCGGCTTTGGTCGCGGCCTCTGCCCGCTCAGCGGCTTCCGCCGCCAGCTGCTTTTCAGCTACATCGGGCTTTACCAACAGGCCGCCGGTGATATCTCCAAGGCCGATACCGGCAGTTCGCAGCCCGGCATAGCGCTTTTTATCATCATCATAGTATTCAGCGAAGGCGAACGTCTCGTCGTTGAATAAGTTACCCGCGTTCTTCCCTGCTTGCAGCCCGGCCATTATGGCATTGACTAATACGTCTGAGCTTTGCAGGCGCGGGAGATACAGGTAGGTTGCGAAATCATCCATGAGCGTTTTCACAGCTATGTGATCGGTTCCGCGCCATAGCGGAACGCTGTCCATATGCCTGCGTAGCATCGTCGGTCCA
>JBBIJQ010000032.1:0-22117 GCA_037445915.1 Planctomycetales bacterium
ACTGCGGTGAGGTAAGCACGCACCTCTACGGCGCGTATGAATACGACTGGCTCATCTCTCCGACCATTGACCTCACCGGCGCAAACAGCCCGTTCCTGAGCTTCTTCCACCGCTACGAAACGGAAGCAGGCTATGACTACGCGAAGGTTTACGCCACAACTAACTTGTACACCTGGGACTTGCTCGGCCAGTTTGACGGCACATTCAGCAGCTGGCAGCGCGTGGAATACAGCCTCTCGTCCTACAACCAGCCGGTCAAGCTGGCTTTCATGCTGCAAAGCGACCCCTATGTTGAGGGCGAAGGTTGGTATTTAGACGACGTGATGCTACGACAAACGCCGGTCGTGCAGAGCATTACCCCCAGCCGCGCGCATATCGGACAAACCATCACCATCGCAGGCAGCAGCTTCGGCGGCTATTATCCCGGCGCGCTTGTCCTCAGCGGGCATGGGGCGGTCACGGCGGGCGAAGTGACAAGCTGGACTGATACGGAAATCGTGCTGAACGTGCCAAGCGGAACCACGAGCGGCAATGTGGCTATGTGGTGGCGAGACACCGGCGCATCCCTGACGATAATCCTGCCCCCGCCAACCCTTGGCGGCGTGCAGCAATACTAAGCCGGCTTAATGCTCAACCTCGTTTAGGCTGGTTTTGAAGCCGGCTTGGACCAAATCGTGCAGGTGAATCATGCCCACCGGCTTTCCCGCGTCGTCAACGACCGGCAGCAGGAATATCGGGCGCGGCTTGTGGTTCTCCATAATCTCCAACGCTTGGTAAGCCAGCGCGCCGTCCTGGATGACCGTCGGGGTTGATATCATGAGCTTTTCCGCGGCAGTGTTCATCAGCTCTTCAACCGTGCCTTCCCAGCGCTCCATCAGCCTGCGAACGTCACCGTCGGTGATTATGCCTGCGAGCTTGCCGTCACCCGCGATAATGCTCACGCCGCCTAGTTTGTAGCGCGTTATCGCCTTGAGCGCCTGGCGGAAGCTTTCGCGAGCAGCCACGCAGGGGTTGGTTGCTTCACCTTTTAGAAGGTCAACTACTTTGAGCGTCAGGCGCTTGCCCAACATCCCACGCGGGTGGATTATCGCGTAGTCTTCAAGCTTAAAGCCCTTAAGCCGCATCAGCACAACCGTCAGCGCGTCGCCAAGCGCCAGCGTGGCGAGCGCTGACGCGGTGGGGATAAGGTTGTGCTCATCGCTTTCGCGCACATTGCCGATGTGGAGGCAAACCGCCGCGCGCTGCGCGAGCTTGGAGTCGCGGTTGCCGGTGATGGCGATGAGCGGGATGTCTAGGTAAGAAAGCGTTGGCAGCAAGTCAAGTATCTCCGCAGTCTCGCCTGAGTTGCTCAGCGCGATAATAATGTCATCACGCGATACAAGCCCCAAATCGCCGTGAAAGCCCTCGGCGGGGTGGAGGAATACGGCAAGCGTGCCGGTGCTAGTGAGAGTGGAAGCGATTTTTTGCGCGATGTAACCGGACTTGCCGATTCCGGTAACCACGACGCGCCCCTTTGCTGCCATAATTAGTTCAACCGCGCGCCCGAATTCATCGCCCAGCAATGCGGCCAAGCCTGCGACCGCCGATGCCTCGTTGGCGATGGACTCGCGGGCAATGCGGAGTATCTCATCGTGTTTGTCCGGTGTGGGCACGGCCAGATTATAACAGAGCCGTTTACCATCATTAGCGCCGGTCTGGATTTCTTGAATCTCCTGAAGGGCCGGGGATAAACCAGCCTGGGGCTGGTAAGCCCCCGCCCAACCTGACTATGAATTGATGTTCCCCTGATACAATACCCACATGGGAAAAGGGGCACACATCATTGCGTTTGTTGTTTCATTGGTGCTTTCATATGCGCTAGTCACTGCGCATCCGCTCGCTGCGCGGGCGATGGACACCGTCTTCTTGCCGGAGCAGGCCGAGCTGTTCAACAGCGCACTGGCGCAAATCGGGCTTACGCCAGGCGACGTGCGCATTAACAACGCCGACCTGAACATGTGGGGCGGAGACAAGTACCGCTTGAACGTGCACCGCTTCCTGTTTGATAATCCGTGGAAGACAAGCGCTTACACGCGCGCGCTTTCCAACGGGCTGCTCAAGCAGGCGGGCAACCTTCCTTCGCTTATCACCGGCGCTCACAGCAGGCTGGACTGCGGCGTGCGCCTCGGCCTGACGGGCGACCCGCTGGAGGCGACGAAAAAGAAGATTGAGGAGCTTGGCGACAAGGCACTGGCGAAAGCGCTGGCGGAACTCAGCGGCAAGCCCGCTGACTGGTATATGAGCAGCGAATACAAGAAGCTGCCGCTCATAGCGAACAAGGCAGCTGCGCTCGTGCTGTTCACCGTGCCCGATGCGCTGCGTTACCGCGACCTGGGGATGACACAGCCGATGCTGAAGCTCGGACTTGATCCAGAGCAGGTTTACCGCACCATTCTTGATTACTCAGTGACGACATTCGCCGAGGAAGAAGCGGCGGGCGTGGAAGGCACAGACGACTTGTCGCAAGTGCTGCTTATAGAATCGCTGCTGGACAACGTGGACTGGAACCTCATCAACACCGGCTCAACGCTGCTTGCGCTGGCACTGAACGATGCAAAGACGATGCTCACCGCCGAAGGCGTGGAGATTCCCGACGGGCGCTTCAGCTACCGAATGGCCACGCCGCTTGGCATAGTCGCCATCAGCGGCAGCGGCACTGACTATTACACCAACGCGCCGAACCTGCTCACGCTTGACCTCGGCGGCGATGACACTTACAACGGCTGCGCAACAAACTATTCTTATGCCGAGCCGGTGAGCCTGGCGCTTGACCTCGCGGGCGACGACAAATACATAAGCACTGACGAGGAAAAGCCCGCCTTCGGCGCAGGCATCTTCGGCACCGCGCTGCTCATTGATTACGCGGGGAACGACATATACCAAATGGGCGATGCAGGCGAGGGCTGCGGCATCTTCGGCACCGGCGCGCTGCAAGACCTTGGTGGCAACGACTACTACGATTCCTACGGCCACTCGCAGGGGCACGGCACCTTCGGCGCGGGCCTGCTCATTGACGCGGCAGGCAGCGACACCTACCGAACTTACAAGTACGCGCAGGGCTACGGCTTCACGCGCGGATGCGGCATGCTCATTGACGGCGGCGACGGCAAAGACCATTACTACGCGAATCTCGTTGACCACTTTAACGGCGGGCTTTACGGCGCGAACCACCACGTGCATTTCGTGCAGGGCTCGGCGTTCGGCCGGCGCGCTGACTTTACTGAAGGGCATAGCTGGGCGGGCGGCTTCGGCATTCTCTGCGACGGCGGCGGCGACGACCTCTACGAGGCAGACTGCTACGGTCAGGGCAACGCTTACTGGTATTCGGTGGGAGTGTGCGTGGACAAGGGCGGCAACGACGTTTACCACGCGGGCCAGTATTCGCAGGCGTCCGCGCCGCACTTCGCAGTGGGCATCCTGCAAGACGAAGTCGGCGACGACAAATACGTCATCAGCATACGCCAGTCAATGGGCCATGGGCGCGACTGGTCGCTGGCGTGGTTTGAGGACGCGGCGGGCAATGACTGGTATCAGGGCGCGCGCACGACGATGGGCGTGAGCCACGTGAATTCCATCAGCGTGTTTTGGGACCGCCACGGCGACGACACCTACCTGGCCAAAGGCCCGGCGATGGGAATGAACGAGCCCGAGCCGAGCGGCAGCCTGCGCGACTTCCTGTTGATGCTGGGAATGTTCATAGAAGGCGGCGGGCATGACCGCTATTACCTGCTTCCCGGCGATGAAAGCTATGAAGGCTCCAATACCTTTACCGGCGATTTCACGGAAGCAGACTTGACGAAGCTTACGCCGCTTGATTTCGCGGGCGACGGCAAGATCTGGGTTCGCAGCGCGCCGACGGCGGAGAGCCCCGGAAGCTACGGGGTGGGCCTGGATGCGGAATAGGCGATTTGCGCCGCATAGGTATTGCTTCTTGTCGTGAAGTTGTATAATACTTTTTGTGTGGGAGAAGGTTTGCACTTCGCCATCCGCATCCGCGCTCCTCACGTAGAGCCTGTAGCCTGTTTTGCGCTTACGCACAGCAGGCAATGGAGAACTGAAACCTTCCGCGCCATTTCCAACGTGTTTTCGTTTCGCGACCGGGTACTAATGATTGGGGTGCGCTATGTACGCAACCGATAGTAACCTAGACCTTGCAATAGCCCTGCAGGTTGGCAGGCCTGTCCCGACTGCCCGCGAAGTTGTGCTAAGCGCCCTTCGCTTCGCCATCCACATCCAGCGCGTGCTGGAAAAGGTGAACATTGAGAGCGGCCCCGGGCTGCGCCTTATCGTGCATATGGAAGAATCCGCCGAGGCGATAACGGCTACTATTGAGAAAGCCCCATCCCAGCGCAATCCCGCCAAGGCTGGCAAGTATTACGCCGAAGTCTCGCAGCACGTCAACAAGATTCTCCACTGGCTCCACCAAATGGAGAACTCCGGCGGCATCCCGCAAAAAGACATGCAGCATATCCGCGAATGTGGAAGCGCGCTTTTAATGAGCCTGACAGCCCTCTGCGATGAATCGAGCAGCCTTCCCAAGCGCAAGCGAGCGCGCCTACAGGAAGACCTTTCCGACCTCTAGCAGCGGCTTCTTCCTAGCAGCAGCAGTTGCGAAACCAGCCCAAGCTTAGGCTATGTTAAACTAGGCGCATGGAAGAACACGAACCCGCATACCCTCTCTCGCAGCTTGATTACGAGCTGCCGGATGAACTCATAGCGCAAACGCCGCTGCCCGAGCGCGATGCATCGCGCCTGCTCGTCGTCCGCCGCAAGGCAAACGCGTTTGAGCACCACGTTTTTACAGAGCTGCCGGACTTGCTTCCGGATGGAAGCTTGCTAGTTATAAATGATTCACGCGTGATGAACTCGCGTTTCGCGTGCCTACGCGAGGGCACGGGGGGCAAGGTTGAGCTGCTCGTGACCTGCCTGCTCGCGGACGGGACGGCGGAATGCCTGACTCAGGCGCATGGGCATTTACAGCCTGGAGAGATACTTGCATTCAAAGGAGGCGTCGCATTTGAGCTACTCAAGCCTACAGGTGAAGGAGCGCCGGGGATAGTGCGCTTCATTCAAGACGGCAAGCCAACCGACGCAGCGCGCACCCGCGAGATATTGCAGATGGGCGAACAACCGCTGCCGCCGTACATTAAGGCGCCGCTGGCCGAGCCTGAGAGATACCAGACATCATACGCGCGCGAGCTTGGCTCGTCAGCCGCGCCGACTGCCGGCCTGCACTTCAGCGAGCGCACTTTTGCTGCGCTTGATGAAAGAGGCATAGGAGTGGCGCGCGTGACGCTGCACGTGGGCACGGCGACGTTCCTGCCTATTCGCGGCGATGATGCGGCGCAGCACAAGCTTTCGCCGGAGCCTTACAGCATCAGCCCGCAGGACTTGCGCACGATGCTCGCAGCAAAGCTCGCGGGAAGCCTGATAGTGGCGGTCGGCACCACCGCGCTGCGGACGCTGGAATGGGTCTTTGCGGATTGGCGCGCGCATTGCCGCTGCATCAACCTGTTCGCGCCGGAAGACGTGAAGGCCGCGCCGGACGCGCTGCTTGCCGACTTTTTTGAGTTGCAGGGAAGCACGCAGCTATTTGTTTTGCCGGGCTACCGCTTCAAATTCGTTGACGCGCTGGTCACGAACTTTCACCTTCCGAAGACAACGCTGCTTGCGCTTGTATATGCATTCGGCGGGCGGGAGCTGGTGCGCAGCGCGTATGAGGATGCGGTGAAGAAACGCTACCGCTTT
Source organism: Planctomycetales bacterium (assembly GCA_037445915.1). Lineage (GTDB taxonomy): Bacteria > 4484-113 > 4484-113 > 4484-113 > 4484-113 > JBBIJQ01. The sequence goes on from JBBIJQ010000032.1 coordinate 5,788, forward strand.
TACAGCTTAGGCGACGCGATGTTGATACTTTAGCGAAGAAATTTCGCGCGGATCTGTTCGCGCAGGCGAAAGGTGCGGTATAATATGAGTGATGGCGTTCCCATGTAAATCGCTGGAACGCAGGGGCCGAAAACGGCCCCTATTTTATTCTTAGGCGAATCCCCGAATCTCCCTTACAGCCCGGCGATAAACTCCGTCAATGTGCGCACCATCACGCCCGTCGCGCCCGGCTGGAGGTAATAGCGCTGGCGGCTTTCATAAGACGCCGTTCCCGCGATGTCTAGGTGCGCCCATGACACGCCTTCGCCGATGAAGCGCTGGAGGAACAGCCCTGCAGTGCTTGCGCCCGCGAGCGCGCCGCCTATGTTCTTCACCTTCGCGACGGAAGACAGCAGCAATTCTTCGTATTCCACCGGCAATGGCAGCGGCCAGAGCTTTTCGCCGCGCGTCGCGCCGCAGTCGGTGAGCTTTTTCGCCAGAGCGGGGTCGTTGCACATCAGGCCGGTGAATTGCGCTCCGAGTGCGCGCACGCATGCGCCGGTAAGGGTTGCCACGTCAATTATGCGCGTCGCCTTGAACTTCTCCTGCGCCCAAATAAGGCCGTCGGCGAGGATGAGCCTGCCTTCCGCGTCGGTTGAGTGCACTTCAACCGTCACGCCGTTCTTGTAGCGCAGCACGTCGCCGGGGAGGTATGCCTTCGCGTCGGGGCGGTTCTCCGCGCTGGGGATAATCGCAAGCACGTTTTTCTTCAGCCCCAGTTCGGCGACCGCTTGCATAACGTGGATGACCGCGCCCGCGCCCGCCATGTCGGTTTTCATTTCCCACATGTGGTCAAAGGGCTTGAGGTCAATGCCGCCGGTGTCAAAGCTGATGCCCTTGCCGACCAGCGCGACATCGGGCTTGGAGCCGCGCCCGCCCTGGTAATACATGGCGAACATGACCGGCGGGTTGACGCTGCCCACGCCGACGGCGTGGACGCCCACAAAGCCGCCCTTCACCAGGTCTGCGTCTTTAAGCAGTGTGAACTGCATTTTGTATTTCGCCGCCAGCTTCTTCGCATGCGCAGCGATGCCCTCCGGCGTCAGGTCGCTGCCGGGGCGGTTGATGATGTCGCGCGAAGCGTTCACCGCTTTGCACACGGCTTCGCGCTGCGCGACCATCTTGCGCGCCGCTGCGACCTGGTCTTTGGCTACCAGCATCTCAACCGCCATTTCCTTCAGCGCGAAGGATTGGTCTTTGTATTCGGTGTAAAGGTATGCGCCGATGGCGACGCCTTCCACTACTTTCTCCAGCGCATCAAGCGCCTTCTTTGTTTCAAGGAGAAATGAAACCTTGCCAATGTTGCGTTTGCGGGCGAAGTCCATTGCCTTCGCTGATGCAGTGCGGATCTTATCGGCGTCCTCTTGGAATGCTTCCAGCCGCAGCGGCATCGCCACGACATAATCGTATTTCAGCCCGTTGAACGGCGCGAAAACGTATTCAACGACTCTGTTGTCTTTAGCGTCCGCAAGCGCCTTTTCCGCCAGCGGGCGCAGCACGCAGCGCTTCTCTATCATGCGCAGGTCGTCATCGGCGAACAGGACGAGCAGCCCGCCTTTGCCCTTGGTGACGTCCGCGACGCTTACATTGAACTTGAGTTCCATCAAATACCTCCTGGAGTTGAAAGCCCCCCGCGCAAGGCCGCTGCCCGCGCACTCCCAGCAGCATAATGCTACCACACCCGGGTTTCTGCGAAGCTAACGCAGTTTGAAGCAGGCTTAAACGGCAAGCGGGGCGCGTAAGCCCCGCTTAACCAAATCACATTTCATGCATCACGGCAAGCATTACTCGCCGGCCAGCGGATCTTCTCCGGCGCCTTCGTCGGTCGTCGCACTATTCGCCGGCTGCGTTGTTCCGCCGATGGCGGTGTCGTCCGCAGCCTTCTTGCACGAGGGCAGCACAAAGATGAGAGGCAGGATGAGAAGTCCCGCCAGGATAAAACCAAACAGCTTCTTCATTTTGTCACCTCCTTCAAACGAGATGGTATTCAAGCTGGTCTTCAATATACCGCCGAAGCGAGGATATTTCCACCCGCTCCTGCTTCAATGTGTCGCGGCAGCGCACGGTGACTTTGTGGTCTTCCTCCGACTCAAAGTCGTAAGTGACGCACCAGGGCGTCCCGATTTCGTCCTGCCTGCGGTAGCGCTTGCCGATGCTCCCCGGCTCGTCGTATTCGGCGGTAAGGTGCTTGCGCAAATCTTCGTAGATTCTCAGCGCAGGCTCAGCGACCTTTTTGCGCAAGGGAAGCACTGCCACCTTCACCGGCGCAAGCAGCGGGCTGAACTTCAGCACGACGCGCGCTTCCTGCTCCTCGCGGCCGCCTTCGCGCGCCTCAGCGCCGGTCGGGGCGGCGTCAACCGTGTATGCGTCGCAAAGCAGCGCCAGCATTATGCGGTCAAGGCCGGCCGAAGTTTCAATGCAGTAGGGTATGTAGCGTTCCTTGGTGTCTTCGTCAAAGTACTCCAGCTTCTTGCCGGAATGCTCCTGGTGCTGCGTCAAGTCCCAAGCGCCACGGTTGTGGATTCCCTCAAACTCCATCCATCCGAACGGGAAGTTGAACTCAATGTCGGTCGCGGCGGCGGCGTAATGCGCCAGCTCGTCGCTCCTGTGGTCGCGGAAGCGCAGGCTTTCGTCCTTGAAGCCGATTTTCTTATACCACTCGCGGCGGTAAGCCTTCCAATGCTCAAACCATTCGCTGGCGCTTTCCGGCTTGCAGAAAAACTCCATCTCCATCTGCGTGAACTCGCGCGAGCGGGCAGTGAAGTTACGCGGGTTGACTTCGTTGCGGAACGCCTTGCCCACCTGCGCTATGCCGAAGGGCACCTTCATCCGCGCCGCGCCGCGCACGAGGTCAAAGTCGGTGAATATCGGCTGGCAGGTTTCCGGGCGCAGGTAGGCTGTGTTCGTGTCGCCCTCAGCCGCGCCTACGAAGGTCTTCATCATCAGGTGAAACTTGCGCGCGTCGGTTAGCTGCTGCGCGCCGCACGCGGGGCATTTCGCGTCGCCGATTTCGTCGGCCTTGAAGCGCCGCTTGCATTGCTTGCAGTCCACCATCTCATCGGCGAAATGCGCGAGGTGGCCGCTCGCCTCCCAAATCTTCGGGTGCGTGACGATGGCGGAATCCAGCCCGACCACGTCCTGGCGCGCGTTCACCATGCCCTGCCACCAAGCACGGCGGATGTTCTCGCGCAGTTCCACTCCCAGCGGGCCGTAGTCCCAGAAGCCGGACATGCCGCTGTAAATCTCCGCGCTGGGGAATATGAAGCCGCGCCGCTTCGTCAGCGACACGACGTCGTCCATTAGCGTGCTGTTGGATGCGTTGTCAGCCATGCGAAGAAGAGATTATATCAGGAGAGGGATTAGGGGTGAGGGGATAGGGTTAGTGTCAAATGGGTAAGCAGGACTTAATCCCGCTTTGCTTACTCATAGTGGCACATGCGTCCCGCTTGTGCGTAAAAAGCACAGCCGAGTCGGCTGTGCCACTTCAAGGAATCCGGACGGCGGGGCGTAAGCCAGCCGAAGGCTGGCAAGTCCCCGGTCCTTCAGTCCAGAATCCAGTTTCCATAGCGGGGCTGGAAAGCCCCACCCCCGGGAGGAAAGTCCAGATTCCAGAGCGGAACTGAAGTTCCGCCTACAAGGGGGGATTGGGAATCAAGCGAAAGAGCGTCCTTTCCCATCCTGCGGTATTATTAGGGCGTGGGAATAAGGCGTGCAGCGGCGCTCGTGGCATTGGCGGTAATCACCGCCTTATTCGCGTTGATGCCGCCGATGCCACCGTCATTGGCGCAAACCTACGGGCCGCCGAGCCCCGGACAGAATCCTCCGCCTCCTCCACCTGCGCAAGGCCCGCCGGGAATGCAGCAGCCGATGCAGCCCCAGCAGCCGCTGCAACAACAGCCGCCACCGCAGTCTCCCATGCTTCCGCCGCCCAATGCCGCGTCCAGGGGGCTGCGCATCACGCAATACGACCTGAGCCAGTTCCCCATAGTGCACTTGTTCGCGTCAGTGACGGGAGCGCGCGGCTTGCCCATCAAGAACCTGCGCCCCGAAGACTTCGCCATTACCGAGAACGGCAAACAGGTGCAAAACCTGCGCTTCGCCAACCCCGAAGTCTTTGACCTGCCGTTGGCGATTCTCTTTGTCATTGACGTGAGCGGGTCTATGGAAGGCATCCCTTCGGGGGGATTCGCCTGGGGGCAGCCGATGCCCAATATGCAGCGCAAAGAAGGCGATTTGCGCCCGATTGATTATGAGATTGAAGCGGTGAAGGGCTTCATCGCGCAGCTTGCGCCGCCTGACGTGGTAGGGCTTATCAAATTTAGCGAGTCGGTTATCTTTGTGCAGGATTTCACCGCTGAAAAGCAGCTCGTGGTCAACGAAGTAGAGAAGCTGCGCCCGTTTGGGCGGACACGGCTCTACGACAGCATACGCCAGGCGATGAGCGCGGCGCGCCAGCTTGAAGGCTACCGTAGCGCGGTAATCGTGCTTTCCGACGGAATGGACAACGCGAGCACCGAAACGCCGGAGTCGCTGATAACCTATTACCGTGACGAGGTGCTGGCGAAGAACCTGAGCTTCAGCGTGTTCACGCTGGGCTTGGGCGACGAGATTGATGTCAATGGACTCTCGCTTATCGCGGAAGAAACCGGCGGCGAGTTCTTTGAATCGCCGACGCCTTATGACCTCAAGGCAATTTACCAGACAATACTCAACCAGATACTCAATGAATACGTGCTTGAATACGACTCAAGCGAGAGCCGCCAGGGCGCGATTGTTGAAGGAACAGTTGCGGCGACCGCCGAAGGCTCGCAATACAGCGCCAAGTTCACCTTCCGCTCGCCGGGGCTGGGGAAGGTGCTGGCGCGGCTGCTATGGCCGGGCGTGATACTCATGGCCATCGCCTTCGCGGCGCTGATATACTTCACGATAAGCAAGCTGCTGCGCGCGGCATGGGTTACGGTGATGGTCGCGCCGCTTGAGGGCAAAGACTTCGTGCTGCACGACGACAACCTCATCGGGCGCGGCGAGGAATGCACGGTGCAGATACGCCACGACCCGGGTGTGTGGCTGCTGCATGCGCGCATCCAGCTAACCAACGACGGCTTCGTGCTCACGGCGATTGACGAGGGCAACCCGCCGCTTTACAACAACATGCCGGTCAGGCGCGCGGTGCTGCAGGACGGCGACGAGTTCATCCTCGGCAACACGCGCGTGATCTTCCACGAGCGGCGCGTGCGCAGGGATGCCGGCGAAGTGGGGATTGACTATTTGATGGCGGAAGCCGACCGCGAAGTGCGGGAGCGCCGAGCGGAGATGGGCGTCGTTGAGCCGCCGAGAGGCAAGCCTGCGACAAGCGCCCTTATCGTGACCGGCCCGCACAGCGGCATGGCGTTTGAGCTGAAGGCGGAGCTGACCATCGGGCGCAAGGAAGGGCTCATCGTGCTGCCCGAAGACCATGAAGTGAGCCGTCAGCACCTCATCATCCGCAAGCTTGGCGACCGCGTTGAAGTTGAGGATTTGGGCAGCACCAACGGCAGCGAGCTAAACGGTCATAAACTAACGCCGCACCAGCCCGAGCCCGTCCACGCCGGCGACCTCATCAAGCTCGGCGCTACGATGATAAAGCTCCTCTAGCTATGCGTTACTTAGCTTCCGCCAATCTTTTCAGCGCGGCAAGCAGGCTGTCGCAGTTTTCGTCCATCTTCTGGCGGATGATTTTGTGGACAAGCGCGCCCAGGAGCGGTATCTCAATTTCGTAGTCTATGTCCAGCACCACGTTAGTCACCGCGCCGTCGCGAGTAAACGTCCACACGCCCGCATACGCTTTCATGTCGCCCTTGGTCATCTTGAACGTGCAGGTAAGCGCCTGCGCGTCCCAGATATCTTCTTCCTCCCACGCGATTTCCTTCGTGAGCGGGCCAACTTCGGCGACGCTCGTCCAGCGCGTGATGGTGCGGCTTCCGTCACGTTCAAGGATTTCAACCTTCTTCAAGTCGTGCATTACTTCGGGGAAGCGCTCCACGTCCTGCGCGATGGCGAAGACGGCTTCGGGAGCTGCGGCGACGGTTATCTCTTTGCGGACGGTTGGCATATCGGCTCCTTGTTGTTAGGCGAACTTCTCAAGCATCTCGGCGGTTTCGCGTAGCGACGCGTCAAGCACTTCAAGCACTTCGGCGAACAGCTCCTCGGGCGTGTTCAGCGGCGGCTCAAGGCGCACGACTTCCGGCTTGTTCAGCGCGAATGCGATGAGCACGCCCTTGTTGAGAATAGCGGCGATGGCAAGCTCTGCCACGTCGCTGGAGGTGAACTCCAGCCCAATCAGCAACCCAACCCCTCGTGCTTCCTTGAGCACTTGCGGGTACTTGAGTTGCAGCGCCTTGAGGCCGTCCAGGAATGTTGGGCCGACGCGCTCGGCGCGCTCCGCGAGCTTCTCGTCCTGCAGCACATCTATCGCCGCGCTCACGGCAGCGCACGCCATTGCCCCGCCGCCAAAAGTTGAGCTGTGAATAAGCGGTTGCTCCTCAAACTTCGCCCAGACTTCAGGAGTACCGCCAAATGCGCCTACGGGCATGACCCCGCCGCCCAGCGACTTCGCCAGCACGATGATGTCCGGCTCAATGCCGTCGCGCTCGCAGGCGAAGTTGCGGCCGGTGCGCCCCATGCCGGTTTGCACCTCGTCGGCGATGAGCAGCGTTCCATGCTTGCGTGTCAGCTCCCGCACTGCTTTCAAGTAGCCAGCAGGCGCGGAATGGATGCCGCCTTCGCCCTGCACCGGCTCAATGATGACGGCGGAGATATCGCTGTTCAGCGTCGTCTCCAGCGTTTCAACACAGCCGAACGGCACTTCGCTGAACTTCGCCAGCAGCGGCTCAAAGGGGATGCGGTGCTTGTCGCGGCCGGTCGCGGATAGCGAGCCCATGGTCTTGCCGTGAAAACCGCCTCGCGTGTAGATGATGCCGCTGCGCCCTGTCGCAAGGCGGGCGAGTTTGAGCGCGCCCTCCACAGATTCGGTGCCGGAGTTGGTGAAAAAGAACTTGGAGACGAGGCCGGGGGTGATGAGCGACAGCTTCATCGCGGCTTCAACCGCCGGCGGGTCAACCAGAAGCTTACACGACAGCGGCATATGGTCAAGCTGCTCGCGCACGGCGGCGATGATGCGGGGATGGCGGTGGCCGAAGTTGAACGCGCCGTAGCCGCCGAGAAAGTCTATGAAGCGCCTGCCGCGCGAGTCCCAGATTAGCGAGCCTTCCGCGCGCACTGCAGCCGCGTCCATGCCCATGAAGGAAAGCGCTTTCGCCATTCCGGCGTTCAAGTGCCGCGCGTATGCATCCATTATCCCTTGTTCAATCATTGCAGACTGCTCCTGCGCATCTAATCGCGCTGAAAGTGTTGCAAACGAGGCTAGACTCTAGCATAATCTTTGAGCTTTCTTATGGACGAACTCCAGCAAAAGACCGGCATCGCCCACCTCTACTACCCTGGGCAATTCGTGGAGATTGACTGCGGGTCGCTCTGCAAGCAGCTCGGCATCAAAGTCAAGCTAGTTGACGGCCTCGTCATGGCCGGCGCAGGCACGTTGTTTGAGGAAAACGGCGTCAAGGCCGACATCGGCGAAGGCGCGGAAGAATTGCCAGCCTTCATCTCGGGCCGCATTATTGTCGTGCGCAGCGAGGACTTCGTCCTGAACTTGAAAGGCCTGCCGCGCCAGCTCTCAGGCAAGCTAGCCCCCGATATGAACATCCATGTCGTGCTGGTTGACCCGACGGGAAGCTACAGCGCGAACTCGCAGCTTCTTGAAGTCCACGAGGACGACGACACGCTGCGCATCGCGCGCTACGCCCACGGCGTCTTCCACCGCTGGCGTCGGTTCCTGCGCGTCGCCATTCGCGGCCGCGCGTTCTTTATGTCTGAAGAAGTCATTGAAGGCGAAGGCGAAGGGGCGCTAATAGACCTGGGCGGCGCGGGAGTGCGTGTTGAGATAAGCGCAAGCTGGCTTAAAGTCGGCGACGAGCTGGCGCTTGTCATAGACACGGGCTTTATGGATGAAGAGCGCATGCGCCATGTCGCCCTTAACGTCACCGTCCCCTCGCGCATCGTGTGGCTTCGCCAGGTGCAAAGTGAAGGCCCGTCGCCCCTCTACCAGGTCGGCCTTGCGTTTACAGAGATAAGCATGGTTGACCAGGACCGCCTCATCGGCTTCATCCTAGCCTACGAAAGCTCGCGCATGGAATAGCGCAGGGCTTCAAGTTAGCAGCCGTTAGCAGATATGCGGGCGTTCCCGCGCCCTTAAAGCAAAAAATCGGGGAGGGGAGATTTGAACTCCCGATCTCAAGTCCCCCAGACTTGCGCCCTAGACCGGACTGGGCCACTCCCCGATGCGCTTCATTCTATCCTGCGCGCGCAGTGATATGCAATAGCAGGGGGGGAAGGTAAAGAGAGATTAGTGCAAGAGCCTAGAATCCGGAGCCGGGCTGGTGACCCTCCGACGCTTTCGCTGTGGCGGGCAAGGCCCGGCGTGCCTGTGAGAGTGAATTAATGCGAAGGGGAAACTGGAGATAGGGGGATTCGAACCCCCGGCCTCCCGGATGCGAACCGGACGCTCTACCGCTGAGCTATATCCCCATTCGGCGGGCGCATATTATACACGATAGCGGCGCGCACGGCTGTCCCGTCCGCGCGCCTTACTTCCCGATGAGCATCCGCAGCGAAACCGCAAGCAAAAATACGCCGAAGACGCGCTGGAGGGTAAGCACGGGCAGCTTCACCGCAATCGCCCCGCCGAAATATCCGCCAATTAAGAACCCAGCCGCCAGCAACAGCGCCACGGTGATGTTCATCTGGCCGTGCTTCCAGTACTGGTATGCGGCGAGGATGCCGATGGGCGGCAGGAGCATTGCGACGCTGGTTCCCTGCGCCATTGTTTGCGAGTAGCCAAAGACATAACGCAGCAGGGGCACGACGAGTATTCCTCCGCCAAGCCCAACTATCCCGCAAAGCGCGCCGACTAATACGCCAATTCCGATGAAGATAAGGTTGTGCATCTGCGTGTACCCCTCCGCAGTTATCTTAGCAGGGATTCATGCAGAGCGCAGGGGTGCGCAGCTAGTTCTTGCGTGCGGGCTTCTTAGCTGCAGGCTTGGCGGCACTCTTCGCTACGGCTTTCTTGACTTTCCTGGCTTTCCTAGGCGCAGGCTTTGTTGCGTCATCGGGCTTCGCGCCGGGGGGGCACAGGCAGACTTTCTGCTTGCGCGGGTCGGTAACGAACGCGAGGTCAAGCACCTCGTCAAGGTGCTTCACGAAGATGAACTCCATCCCCTTAGTTATCTCAGACGGAACTTCTTTGATATCCTTCTGGTTGCGCCAAGGGATGATGACCTTGTTTATGCCTGCGCGCTTCGCGCCGAGTATCTTTTCCTTGAGCCCGCCGATAGGCAACACGCGCCCTTGAAGCGTTATCTCGCCGGTCATGGCGAGATTGGGCTTCACTTTGACGCCGGTAAACAGCGAGACCAGTGCGGAAGCTATTGTGATGCCGGCGGAGGGGCCGTCTTTGGGAATAGCGCCCGCGGGGAAATGAATGTGCACGTCGTGCTTGGCTAAGTCTTCGTCGCTGATGCCCAGAGCTTTAGTGTGGCTGCGAAGGTAAGTCATCGCGGCTTGGCATGATTCCTTCATCACGTCGCCGAGATAACCGGTGAGGATGAGGCCGCCTTTGCCTGCCATGCGCGCTGTTTCAATTACCTGTATCTCGCCGCCCACGCTCGTCCATACGACGCCTGTGGCGACTCCCACCTGGTCGGTGATACGCTCGTCCGAACGGTCGTATTTGCGAACGCCGAGGTATTGCTCCAACTCGCGTTCGTTGGTTGCCTTCTCGCCGTTCTCCTTGCCAGATGCGATTTTCAGCGCGACTTTGCGGCAAATTTTCGCCAGCTCGCGCTCAAGGTTGCGCACTCCGGCCTCGCGCGTGTAGTTGAGGATAATGACACGCAGCATCTTCTTGCTTATCTGGAGGTTGCCCTTGTTCAGGCCGTGGTTTTCTAACTGCTTGGGAACGAGGAAGCGGCGCGCAATCTCCATCTTCTCCAGCTCGGTGTAGCCCGAAAGGCGGATAATCTCCATCCTGTCCAGCAGGGGCGGGGGGATAGTGTCCAGCATGTTCGCGGTTGCGATAAACAGGACTTGAGAGAGGTCAAATGGGACTTCAAGGTAATGGTCGGAGAAGGCGTTGTTCTGCTCCGGGTCCAGCGCTTCCAGCAGCGCGGAGCTGGGGTCGCCGCGAAAGTCCATGCCGACTTTGTCAATCTCGTCCAGCATAAACACCGGGTTGCGAGTGCCGGCAGAGCGGACGCCCTGGATTATGCGCCCCGGCAGCGCGCCGACGTAGGTGCGGCGGTGGCCGCGAATTTCGGCCTCATCGCGTATGCCGCCCAGGCTCATGCGCACGAACTTGCGCTTGAGGGCGCGGGCGATGCTCTTGCCGAGGCTGGTCTTGCCGGTTCCCGGCGGGCCGACGAAGCAGAGGATGGGGCCTTTGAGCGAGTTGGTGAGCTTGAGCACGCCAAGGTATTCCAGCAAGCGCTCCTTAATCTCGTCCAGGCCATAGTGGTCTTCATCCAGGATGGAATGCGCCAGGGCGATGTTCGTCTCGTCTTCTGTGCTTTTCACCCAAGGAAGGTCGCATAGGGTATCAAGGAATGTCCTTATAACTCCGCCTTCGGCGGATTCAGGGTGGAGGCGCTGCAAGCGGTCAAGCTCTTCGCGCGCTTTCTTATCCACTTCTTCGGGCATCTGCGCGGCCTTAATACGCTCGTCATACTTAGCTCGCTCAACTTCCTTGTTGTCAAACTCGCCCAGCTCGCGCTGGATGGCCTTCATCTGCTCGCGCAGGAAGTACTCGCGCTGGCTCTTGCCGACTTCTTCCTGCACCTGCGTCTGAATCTCGTTGCTCATGTTAAGGAGCTGGATTTCGCGCGAAAGGAAGCCGTTCGCCTTGGCAAGCCGCTTTTCGGCGTCAAAGGTCTCCAGCATCTCCTGGCGCTCTTCCAGCTTCACATTGATATGCGTCGCGAGCAAGTCGGCGAGCATCCCGGGGTCGCGGATATTGTTTGCGGCGACGAGGATTTCGGTCGGCAGCGAGCGCGAAAGGTTCACGAATTCCTTGAAATGCTCCAGCGCGCTGCGCATCAGCGCCTGCACCTTGAGGCCCTCCGGCTTGCTGTCCGGCACGGCTTCAATGACAGCCTCAAAAAAGGGATCTGTCTGGGTGTAGCGCTTGACGGCAAAGCGCGTCATCCCCTGCACGAGGATGCGCGCGCCGCCTTCCGGCAGCACGAGCTTACGCAGTATCAGCCCAATTGTCCCGACGCCGAAAAGGTCGCCGGCGCTCGGCTCCTCAATGCTCTCGTCCTTCTGCGTTATCAAGCCTATGAGCTTGCGGCCTTCAAACACTTCGTCAATCGCGGCGACGGATTTATCGCGGGAAACGTGGATGGGGATGACGAGGTTGGGGAAGACGACGACGTTCTTTAGCGCCAGAATCGGCAGCCGATCCGGCATCGGCTCTTGCATTGCAGCATGTTCGGGTTGGTCTGCCATGGGCGAAGCGTCTCTGAAAAAGAAATTATAGCATAGCCGTTCGCGGCCGCTTGCTTCACTTCAATCCCCGTCTCACGCCCGTTTTCGTTCCCCTACGGGTCAAGCTCGCGGCAGTGGCTTTGAAGCGGTTTCAGGCGCGAATCTTTCGCGCTTGACAATGGCTTCACTTGAGGATATTACGCTTGCGCTAGGTTCAATTCTTCAAGGATGGAGCCTTGGGGAGATTCAATTCTACCGGCGCTGTGAATTAATCAGGAGGGTGAAATGCCCATTATGAAAACAATCCGGGGGGGGTAGCCTGCTTATCTATACCGCGCTCATATTGGCGGAGGCGATTAGTTAGACAATGCAAGGTTCGAGGATTCTAATATGAATAGCATGCTGCTATTACTCTCAATCTGCTTGTTAAGCCTTGCTGTATTCTCGGCAGTCAAATTCATGCTGGATTTGCCTAAGGGTATTCGCGGGAAGAGAAGACCACTCGTCCTACACACGCTCCTATTCTGTTGGATATTCCTTGTAATCTTATACAGCGTTGCTCTGTATTACTTACTTCAGCAGCCAAGTTTAAATGTGAGATACTCGGATGGCATACTCACGTGGTGGACGCTTTCCAATTCGCTTCTAGCTTCCTCTCTTTTCATCTACCGCCATTTACTATCTGAGAGGGTAATACGTAACTTCTTGTTGTGTGTTATCGCTGCGTGCTCTGTGCTGCTGAGTGTCTGGCTATTGTTTCTTGCGATACCTACCGTCTCACCGGCTCTTCCTGCCGGCCTTACAATCGCAATCGCCTCAGCCATGATAATCGTGAACGGGACATATAACCTCGCTACACTAATGAAGCATAAAGAGCATAACGCTTGAATTTGGAGCAATACTCGGAATGGGGACTGAAGTCCCCATTCCGGCGTTGTAATGCGCCATTCACTAAGCCCTACGGGTCAAGCTCGCGGCCTTGTTCATGGCCGATTATTTGCCCCGTCTTGGCATAGTTCATCAGGTTTCCGTCGTTGTATACGCCCTGCGAATCGGCAGTGGGGTCTTTCTGGATGCCGGTCTTTAGCGCATCCATGTCCGCCCCGTCTTCCACGTCAAAATCGCTGTCCTTTCGCCAGTCCATCTCGTGCACCTTTTCGTGCGCAAGAGTGAGGTCGTCGCTGTCCACGGAGTTCTTCACCGCGACTTGGCCGTTAGGCGGGTAGCACGTCCCCATAGCCCCGCCGCGTATGTCCGGCACGTAGTAGATGTTCTCCGTTGCGGCGGTAATCTAGCTTGCCAACAAATCAAAGTGGGGACTTTGCAGTCCCATCTCCTTTGATTTAAGCTCGCTTCACATTTTCCACAGACAGCCTTCGCGTGTAGTTGCGCTATGGCGGGCGCAAAGTAGTAGAATCCTTGCGCGTAAAACGGAGGCTTGAGATATGAAAAACGTGCCTGATGAAATGTATTTGGCGGCGGAAGGCGTTTTCGCCGCATTCCTGAGCATGGGCAAGACGCTTGCGACCGCCGAGTCCTGCACCGGCGGGCTGCTTGGCGCGGCGCTGACGAGCCTGCCCGGCAGCTCGGACTTCTACCTTGGCGGCGTCATTTCATACGCCAACGAGGCGAAGACTGCGCTGCTTGGGGTTGACGCGGAGTACCTGCGCACGAAAGGAGCGGTGGACGAAGACACGGCGCGGATGATGGCGCACGGCGTCATGGAGCGCACGGGCGCTGAAGTCGCGGTGTCCATCACCGGCGTCGCAGGGCCTTCGGGCGGCTCGCCTGACAAGCCCGTGGGCACGGTCTTCGTGTGCTACGCCGATGGGGAAAATGAGAAGGCAGTGCAATACGTCTTCACCGGCGACCGTTGGGCAATCCGCCACCAGACGGTGATGGCGGTGCTTAGCGAGCTAAAAGAGTTCGTGAAGCTGCGACGAAGATAAGCCTCCGGCGATTGCGCCCAGCATCGCAGCAACGCATTGCCGCGCAGTTTTGCTATAATGATCGCATCTGTAACTTCGGCAGCGCGCCTGCCATCATTATTAGGAGTCACACACTATGCCGTCAAACCTGGAACATCTACGCCAAGTTGACCCTGAGATATACGCCACAGTCATCCGTGAATACCACCGCCAGCATGAGAAGCTTGAGCTCATCGCCAGCGAGAACTTCGTTTCGCGCGCCGTGCTGGAGACGATGGGTACATGCCTCACCAACAAATACGCCGAAGGCTACCCCAAGCACCGCTACTATGGCGGGTGCGAGTTTGTTGATGTTGCCGAGAACCTCGCGCGCAGCCGCGCCAAGAAGCTCTTCGGCGCGGAGCACGCGAATGTCCAGCCGCATTCGGGCGCGCAGGCAAACATGGCGGCTTTGCTCGCGCTTTTGCAGCCAGGCGAGACAATACTGGGGATGGACCTGTCGCACGGCGGGCACCTAACCCACGGCCACCCGCTGAACTTCTCCGGCAAGTATTTCAAGATTGTGCCCTACGGCGTGAAGCAGGGCATTGAGACGATAGACTACGACCGCCTGCGCGAGCTTGCAAAAGAGCACCGCCCGCGCATGATTATTGCTGGCGCCAGCGCATACCCGCGCACGCTGGAGTTTGACAAGTTCCGCGAGATTGCCGACGAGGTCGGCGCATACTTGATGGTTGACATGGCGCACATCGCGGGGCTGGTGGCGGCGGGATTGCACCCGAGCCCTGTGCCGCACGCGCATGTCGTCACCACGACGGTGCACAAAACCCTGCGCGGCCCGCGAAGCGGCATGATTCTCTGCAAGAAGGACTTGAAGAAAGACATTGACCGCGCCGTATTCCCCGGCGTGCAGGGCGGCCCGCTGATGCACGTCATCGCCGCCAAGGCTGTCGCGCTCAAAGAGGCGATGACCGAGGAGTTCAAGGAATACCAGAAGCGCGTGCTCGCCAATGCTAAGACGCTGGCGGCGGGGATGGAGGCCAAGGGCTTCCGCATCGTCTCTGGCGGCACCGACACGCACCTCATGCTCGTTGACGTGAAAAGCAAGGGTTTGCTGGGCATTGACGCAGAGAAGCGCCTTGACGAAGTCAACATGACCGTCAACAAGAACACGATTCCCTTTGAGACCGAGCCGCCGATGAAGGCGTCGGGCATCCGCCTGGGCACGCCTGCGCTCACCACGCGCGGCATGGGCGCTGCGGAGATGGAGCTGATAGCCGGGCTGATTACACGCGCGCTGCTTGACCCGAAGGGCGAGGCAAACGACGCGGCGATTATCGCGGACGTTGACGCGCTGACGAGGAAGTTCCCGCTCTATGAATGGGCGTGGAAGGATGCGCTTGCAGAAGCCATCGCCATAGAGGCGCAGTTCGCCGCGCCTGCTGAAGCTGAGTAAGGGCTGCGGCGGCTGGTTACCTGCCGTAGAGGTGGCCCATCCGCAGAATCGTGCGGCGGATGCGCTCCTGGAGCTCCTGGGGCCTTAGCACGCGCGCATGCTCCCCGAAGGAAAGAAGCCACCGCAAGAGGTTCTCGTAGCTGTAAACCTTGAAAGTAAGCTCAAGGCTCCCGTCGGAGCGTTCAAGTATCTTCTGCGTAGGGTGGACGGCGCGCAGCCTAATCCAGTGCGCGGCGTATTTGTCAAACTCAAGGTGGACTTCCGTCGGCGCTTCCATTCCGCTTAGGAGCTGCGACTCGGCTTTGTGGGTGTCTATGTCAAAGGACTCGTAGGGTTTATAGGCGCTGTCGGTGAACTCAATGGAGAGGATGCGGTTCATCAGGAAGTCGCGGTAGTCCTGCTTTTCGTGGCAGAACGCGACTAAGTACCAGTTGTCGCGGTAGTTGATGATGTGCAACGGGTCGCACTTCTTGTCGGTCACAGTCGCTTTCTGTCCGGAGAAGTACTTAAGGACGACGGTCTCCTGCCACTTAATAGCCTTCGCCAGCGCGTCAAAGATGGAGAGGTCTAGAGTCGGGAATGGCAGCATCTCCAGCTCAAGAATCCTCTCAAGGCTTTGGCGGTCGTAGGTGACAACGCTGTCAAGCGAGTCGGTTATCTTGTTAAACGCATTCTGCACGGCTTCCGCAAACGGGGCGGTGCGGTAGTTGCGGCGCAACATCTCTGCGACAAGGACGGAGACAAGCTCGTCTTCGGCAATTGTTTCAGTGGGCTTATCCTTCTTGGGCGCAGCCGCAGGCTTCTTCTTTGCTTCAGGCGCGGAAGCTGGAGTGCGGAAGGTGGGGGTGTAGGTTGCGTCCTTGTAGCTGAAGCCACGGCGCTTGCCGTCAAAAGTAAGCGGAGCTTGGTATTCAGACTTGAAGGCTTCAATATCCCTATAAGCGAGAGAGCTGCTAATGCCAAAATGGCTCACCAGCGCAAGCGCGTCCGGGTAGTATCCGTTTGCTACCTGGTCGTGGAACCAGCGAAGGCGCGCAATTTGGTCAACGTCAATGTCGGGTTTACGGGGCATCTTGGATTGGCGCTCCTAATTTCAGATCATAGTTTTTCACAGCTACGCTTCAGCCACTATGGCCGCCGAGCTGGTTGCCCTTTTAGGATAACACTATCAGGCGGCGCTGTAAAGCGGCATTAATCTGTAAGCAGGTAACAAGCTCTATGCTAGAATACCCGCGCCTAACCGGAGGGATGACCGAGTGGACGAAGGTGCACGCCTGGAGAGCGTGTGTGCGCCAAAAGCGTACCGTGGGTTCGAATCCCACTCCCTCCG
>JBBIJQ010000033.1:0-19152 GCA_037445915.1 Planctomycetales bacterium
GTCTCGGCAGACGCGGAGCGGGGCTTGTCGTTCAGGATGGCCATCTCGCCGAAGCACTCGCCGCGGCGCAGGATGTTGAGCAACTTGCCCTTCTTGGTCACCTTGACCTGGCCGTCGGCGAGCAGGCAGAAGAAGCTGCCCGGTTCGCCTTCCTTCATCAGCAGTTCGCCGGCGCCCGCTGCGCGCCAGGTGGAGATGCGCGCCACCTCCCAGATCTCGGCGTCCGAGAAGTCGCGGAAGAATTCCAGCGCGTACCGCAGCCGCTTGAACTCGATTCGCAGCGCGTGCAGGGTTTCAATCGGCGCATCGGCCAGCACCGTTTCATAGGCGCGCACCTGTTCCTGGAGAATCTCCAATTCCTGCAAAATTGACTTGCGCATCAGCGAAAGGTTGTGGCGCTGGGCAAGTATCTCCTTAAAGAGCTGAAGTTGGTCTTTGCGCTTTCGCCTGAGGAAGCGGTGTTTGCCTGTGTTCGGGGTAGGCACAGCGCCTGAAGGGTTAAGCAGGTTGAACTCCATATCGTCGCCGCGTTTCTGTATGAGCTGGAGCATCCTCAAGTAATCGTCAATAAGGATGTCCAGTATGTGGTAGAGGAAAATGACGGATTTATCCGAGAACAGGAACAGGTCGCTTGGCAGATTCTGGGCGAAGAGCTTGAGGTAGGTGGGGATGGGGCTGCGGTGGAGCGTCATCACGAAGTTTTCGCCCAGATAGATGTTCAGTTCGCTCGCTTTCAGGTAGTCCTGCCGGCCTTCGCGAAAGTAGTGGAAGATGAAGAACTTATAATCGCGCTCCTCCTCAAACTTGGGCTGATACACGTCAGGGGTAATGCACTCCTCAACTACCAAGGGGTGGATGTCCAGCTTGATAAGGAGCAAGTCTTTCACCTGGTCAATAGGAGCGTTTTGAAGATCCAGGTCTAACCAAACGAATTCCGGAGACTTAACGTGCTCCACCACCTCTTCCATGGTGCGGGGTTCAATTTCCTCCACCCGCGAGTCTATTATCCGAAATCCACGGATTGGTATTCGCACGGGGGGATTCTAGCCCGAATCCGCCAATAGGCGCAATGAATTACGCGCTAAAACCCGAAATGTGGGTATAACCAATTTGGAGGGCGTAACGCTTACTTATGGCTGTTTTCGAAGTTGACGGGTTTGTGCCTGTTATCGGCGAAGGTTCATTCATTGATGAATCCGCAACCGTTATCGGCAATGTGCTCATCGGGCGCAGCTGCTACATCGCGCCAGGCGCGCGCATTCGCGGCGACTTCGGGCGCATTGAGATTGGGGACGGTACCAGTGTCGCCGACAACTCTGTCATACATGCCCGCCCAGGTGAAATCACCCGCATTGGCAGCCAAGTGACCATTTCTCACTGCTGCGTGCTGGACAGCTGCACGGTTTTGGACTTCGCAATCATCGGCATAGGCTCGGTTGTCAGCAACTGGGCGGTCGTCAACCGGTGGGCTGTCGTCGCTGAAGGCTCGCTAATACGCAACGGGTTTGAAGTGCCTGAAGAGAGGATCGCTGTCGGGGTGCCTGCCAGGCTTCTTGATGTAGCGGTTTCGGAAAGCTATAAAGAAGATTGGCGGCACTTCAAGGAGGTTTGCATGAAGCTAGCCCAGGAGACTTATCCGCGCACCATGCGCCGGATTGACTGGTGCTACCAGCCTCATCCCGTTAAGCAGGACATCCTCCCCCTGCCGCCTGCTATAGCTGCGGATACCGGCGGCTGTTGTTGAGTACAGCCGTCTTAGCTTGGAGCAGGCTATTGCCGCAAGGCTGCAAATTAGGCTATTTCAAGGAATCCGTGGTTTGCATTGCTGTCTTCTAACCCGACATTTGAGGTAAGCGGCTCGGCCAAGGGAATTCCGAAGATAACCGCTTCCTATGCGGCAAAAGGCCGATTTCTGTGGTAAAATGCCCTGAGTAGTCTTCGGGCGAGGACGCTACTATGCTCGTAAACGACAAATGCGTGGAATGTGGGGGTACGGGAGTTTCTTTTATTGAGGCCAGTTCGTTCCTGGGGCTGATAAAGAAACAGGTGCCAATCAACTGCCCATCCTGCGGGGGCAAGGGATATTCATTGAAGATGCCCTCCTGTAAATACTGCCGTGGGCGAGGCTTAATCGGGAATGAGCGGGAGGTCTGCCGTGTCTGCAACGGCACTGGCAGCGGAGACGACTTCGCCTGGGTACCGCGCAGCCGCCTCAAAGCCGGCCACTCCTTCCAGCGCGTATGCCAGGTCTGCCGCCGCCGCACTTCCCACGAACTGCTTACCGATATCATCCAGCAATCTACTGTCGTAACATGGGAAGAAGAAGAGAGCCTGCGCCGGACCGAGACTACTGAGCGAGTTCAAGTGCAATGCTCGCAATGCAACGATACTTACTGGATTATCGTCAACCCGGATATGCACCCTAACGAGACCACTCCCGAGATGGAAGAATACCTCGTGCTCCAAGCCCGGCTTCCGGACAACAATCCTGAGCTTCGCCAAGAACGATAGTCTTCTAATAACAAACGGTCTGAGCTTGCGCCTTGCCGTTGCTTCTGACTGCGCCCAGTCGTATTAGTTACACGTGCTAGTAGTCGTTAATCTAACCGCTGAACGGCCTGCTTGGGATCTGCCACCGGAGCTGCTCGCTAAGCTGCGTGATAGCTTCCCCGAAGTGGAGTTCCACTGGAATGCCGAGAAGCGCGATTACTTCCGCCGCGCCGCCGAAGCCGAAGTCATCTGGGGTTGGCAGCTTGGCGAAGACGTATTCCAGCTAGCATCCAAGCTCAAGTGGTTTCATTCCTGCGCCGCGGGCGTAAGGGATAGCATCTTGCCGGGAGCAGTAAAGCGCAAGCTCATCCTCACAAACTCATCGGTAGTGCACGCGCCCGTTGTGGCGGAGCACGCGCTTGCCATGCTGTTCTCGCACTTCCGAAGGCTTCACGTGCTTACTGCGGCCCAGCATACGCACCGCTGGGCGAAGGAGGAGTATCAGGACGGCTTTAGGGGCTTGCGTAGCTTTGACGAGATGACCTGCGGAATCTTTGGATACGGCGCAATCGGTTCGCGGCTCGCCTCAATTTTGAAGGTGATGGGAAGCCGCGTCTTCGTTTACAGGCGAAGCCTTGTCCCTGCAAGCAACGCGGATGCCGTGTTCACTGATAGCGGGTTTGAAGGCATGCTGCCGCAATGCGACTTGGTGATTAACTTATTGCCGGACACTGCCGGAACCGAAGCCTTTTTCGACGCAAACAAGTGCCGCATGATGAAGCAGGGCGCTGTGTTTGGAAGCATCGGGCGTGGACGCACGGTTGATGAGCGGGCGCTTGCGATGGCGCTTGGCTATGACGAAAAGCATGGGAAGTGGGCTGCAAGCGGCTGGCTTTCCTGGGCGATACTTGACGTTTTCGTTGAAGAACCCCTGCCGCTTAGTTCGCCGCTGTGGTCGGCGCCAAACGTTACTATCTCGCCGCACGTAGCCTCGGTTTCGCCGGGATTTTGGCCCAAGGAATGCGGACTATTCGCGGCAAACTTGCGACGTTACTTGAATGGAGAGCCGCTGCTAGAGATGGTTGACATGGAAGCAGGATACTGATGCTACTTAGAGCAGAAAGAACTCCGGCAAGGGATTTGCGGCATGAATAATGGGCGCATCGTTGAGCGCAATTTGCCCAACGGCTTGCGTGTGCTTATGGAAGCGAACTACAGCGTGCCTGTAATTTCGCTGAACGTCTGCTACCGTGTCGGAAGCAAATACGAAAGGCCCGGGATAACCGGCATTTCGCACTTCCTTGAGCACTTGATGTTCAAAAGCACTGTTAAGCACCCCAAAGGCGCGTTTGACCGCCTGCTAACGTCTGCCGGCGCGGACAACAACGCATATACCTGGCTTGACCGCACGGTTTACCACGAAATTTTCCCGGCGGATAAGATTGACCTTGCGCTGGAGCTTGAAGCAGACCGGATGCGCAACCTGCTTATCCTTCCCGAAGAGCATGCGGAGGAGCTTGTTGTTGTCCAAAACGAGCTGGAACAGCGCGACGACTCGCCGTTTTCGCTGCTTTATGACTTGCTGCAAAGCGTAGCCTTCGCAGCCCACCCTTACGGCATTCCAACAATCGGCTGGCTTGAGGACGTGAAGAATCTGGCGGTTGATGACGTGCGCAGATACTACGATGCTTACTACCGGCCCGACAATGCTGTGCTAGTCGCCGTTGGAGAATTCTGCCCTGACGAATTGTTCGCCAAGATTGAACGGCGTTTCGGCGCAATCCCTGCGGGCGGCATTACGCTGCCCCGGCTGACGAAGGAGCCACCGCAGCGGGGACAGCGAAGAGTAACCATCCGCCGGGCAGGCAACAGCGATTATGTAGTCCTTGCCTGGAAAGCGCCGTCCAGCAGGAATCCTGATTCGTATGCGCTGGAGGTGCTGGCGAATGTGCTTGGCAGCGGGCGCACCAGCCGGCTCTCGCAGCGGTTAGTGGAAACAGGCAAAGCTGTCGGCGCAAGCGCATACAGCGGTTGCTTTGATTATGTTGACCCGCACTTGTTTGTTGCGCAGGCCTCCCTTAACGAAGGCACTAGCCCTGAGGAAGCGGAAAGCTCAATTGTTTCCGAGGTTGCGCGCATCGCCACCGAAGGCGTTACCGAGCGCGAGCTTGCCCGGGCAAAGAAGCAGGCGCGGGTTGCGTTTGTTTACCGAAAGGATTCCGTGGAAGCTGAAGCTGATTTAATCGTTACTTTTGAGATAGCGAGTTCATACACGAACATAGACAAGTACCTGCCAGCGATTGAAGCGGTAACATCGGCCGACGTGCAAGGGGTGGCGCTTAAATACCTGATAGGCGAGAATTTAACTGCTGGCTGGTATCTGGGCATCCGGGACGAAGGCAAGTTTGAAGCCAAGGAATTGGGCAACAGCGATCTGCAAACGCAGTCATTTCGCGCCCTCGCTCCACGCCGCAGCGCAGCCGATTTGCCTTCCCCAGTCGCCATGCCTGTCGCGCCCGACGGAGAGGCAACAGTTAGGACGCTGGCGAACGGGTTGCAGGTTGTTGTTAAGGAAAGCCACTACAACCCAACGATAGCGGTTGCAGGGCGGATTAAGCTTGGAAGTATATACGATCCTTCAGGCAAGGGAGGTGTGGCTAACATGACTGTACAGCTTCTCACTGAAGGAACCGTCCTGCACGATAAGCTTGAGATTGCGGGTATGCTGGAAGACAACGGCATGGGGATTGGCTACGAAGCAGGCCGGGAACGAGCAGGCTTTATGGGGAGAAGCCTGGCGGAAGACCTTGCAAAGCTGCTTGGGATGCTTGCAGAAGAGCTTCGCCAGCCTTCATTTCCCCAAGAGCAGGTTGAGTTCGTGCGCATCCAGACGCTCAATGGAATCCAGCGCGCGCAGGATGACACGTTTGAGCGGGCGTTCGACCTTGCGCGGAAAACCATTTATGGCGAAGGCAACCCCTACGCGGACAACCCTAGCGGAACTAAAGAGACGGTTGCAGCGCTAACCCGTGATGATGTCCTCGCTTTTTACCGCGCTAATGTTTCGCCTGACCGCATTATCCTTGTCGTCGCTGGTGACTTGAAAACGGACGAAACCATTGGGCTGGTTGAAAAGCTATTCGGGGACTGGCCAGCCGGTGAAACGCTGGATACAATGCCGTATGCGCTCTCGCTGCAAACGCAGCAGCTTGACGGGCGCGAAGAAACGATTGAGATGGCTGACCGTTCCAATGCGACTGTGCTCTTTATGAGAAGGGGAATTTGCCGGACAAGCAACGATTACTATGCTGCCAAGGTTGCTAACCATATCTTTGGCGGCAGCTTCATATCGCGGCTCAATGACAAGCTGAGAGTGCAGGAAGGGCTGACTTACGGCAGCTTCAGCTTCCTCGCTCCGGGCTTCGGAGCCGGCCCGTGGACGGTTTGCGTCCATGTCAATCCCGCCAACGCGCAAAAGGCGAAAGCAATGGCGCTGGCCGAATGGCGGGCGATGTATGAGGATGGAGCGACTGAGGATGAGCTTGAGCGCGCCAAGTCATACCTGACCGGCAACTTTGCCGTCCGCCTGAACACAGTATCCGCTATCGCAAGCCTGCTTGCCGATGTAACCTATTATGATTTGGGAATGGATTATATGAAACGCTATTCCCAGGTTATAAACGCCCTTACGCTGGAACAGGTGAACTTGGCATTCAAGAATTACATGGCGCCAGACGACTTCATATCTGTCACAGCGGGCAGCCTAAGTTAGTCTCATACCTGATTATGCAGGCTGCGCCTGGGGTATAATTTGATAGCTTAGTAATCAGGTTGAAAATACGCTCCCGAATCGCCTATAATCTCTGGGCTATATCGGGAATCCGATAAGGAGGAACCTGCGTGACAGCCATAACCTGGCAAAAACTGAGGTCCTTTGGGGTATTGATCATATCCCTTGCCATCCTCACTATTGCCGCTGGAGTTCTGTACTCCTGCGGCGGTGGTGGGACGGATGTGATCGTCCCGCCCCCTGTGACTGCTGATGAACAGCAAGGACTAACTAATAGGCCTATAATCGGCAGCATCTCCCCTGCCGTCGCAAGCCCGGGCCAAAACATTACTATTACAGGGTTCTACTTTGGCGATACAGAAGGAACCTCGTCCCTGGTAACAATTGGCGGGAGGCGCTTCACCATCAAGACCTGGTCCAACCAGATCATTGAGGCAACAGTGCCTGCCAATGCGACGAGCGGCATTGTCGTGGTGACAGTGGGGACGCTTTCAAGCCGCAGCGGCGTGAACGCGCAGCTTTTCATCGGCACGGCGCCGCCAAGCGGCGAGCCAATGATAGTCGCGCTCTCTCACGACACTGCCCCCGTTGGCACGCGCATCACGTTATTTGGCTTTAACTTCGGCGCTGCACAAGGCGAATCTCGCGTAACATTCGCCGGCGCAGATAGCGGCAGGGTGCAAGCGCAAGTTGTAACGGAAAACGTCAACGGCACTCCGCGGACGATGTGGAATAACACTAGCATCCAAGTGCTGGTGCCGCCCAATTCTGCTACCGGTCCGGTGATGGTTACAGTTGGGCAGATGAACTCCAACGCCAACTTCACCTTCATCCCCCTCCCGCCGCCACCTGATTACGGGAATGCGCCGATTATCACCTCGCTGAGCCCAGATCGCGGGCCCGCGGGCACCGCCGTGACCATAACCGGAAACAACTTCGGCTACTCGCGCGGCATCTCCGTCGTGAGCATCGGCGGCATACCCCTGCAGGTTGTGACCTGGTCTGACAGCCAGATCGTCGCCGTAATTCCGCAAAACGCCTCTACAAACCTTGTGCGCGTCCTTGTTGGTGGGGTCGTGGCCGAGTCGCCTCACGTTTTCATTGTTGAGATGGTGCCGTTCCTGACTGCTCTCCAGCCCAACGTACTCCAAGTTGGCACGCAGCTCAGAATTTCCGGGCGCAACTTCGGCCAGGACAAGGGCAGCATTCGCCTTACCCCAACCGGCAGTTCCACTACGGGGCAAAGCATTACAAACATAAGCGGCGCCAGCATTACTTCCTGGAGCGATACTGAAGTTGTAGTCAGCTCTCTGCCTCAGCTTAACTCCGACGCCGGAATCCCGTTGGAAGTGACGCTTCTCTCCGGAGCCAGCCCCCCGCTGCAATCCGGTAACTCAATCATCGTTAACGTTCACAGCTCGGTGGAAGCCACTCTTACCGTGGACCGCCCGGCCGGCGTCGCCAACTCCCAGCCGCCATTTGAGTTCACGGTGGGCGTCGGTGGTGGCATCCCCCCTTACAAAGTTGAGTATATGTTCGACGACGGCACTTCATTCACTTCACCGTCCGCCGTGTACACAACCGCCAGCACCAGTCATATTTACGCTAATCCGGGCACTTTCATCCCCGAAGTCCGCGTCACCGATGACGCGGGCAGGGGCAGCCGCAAGACCGTCAGCGGCTCACCCATACTTGTCGTTGCGCAGGGGCAACCTGTCATATACAATGTCAGGGTTAAGACACTTGGCACCTCATTCCCCACAAACGCAGATTTCAAGGCCAACACTGAAGTTGGCGCTTACTTTGGAACTTACCAGAACGGCGTGTATAACTTTGACGAGACCTTCCTTCCTATCCTTTCGCAAGTAGGCCTTGACTTCATGGCTTATGCGAAACGCAAGGAAGGGCTATTTGGCGCCCAAGAGATTGACGGCTTATGGGTTGGCGGCAGGCCTTACGCCTACCGTTTTGGCGGCGGCAGCATAATTGACATCTTTGGCTACAACCTGAACGCAGGGAGTTTCGGAGGTGCCCATGTGCTGAACCTTAACTACGAGACCGGTTTGGGAGATCCCTTCTCTATTAGCAATGGCAGCCCGAGCATCTTCGCTTGGACTGATGAGTCAATCCAGTTTAAGGTGCCAAATGTTTCTAATCAGATAGGCGGCACTCTTGGCATTGTCTTTGACCCAGCCACTGGCATCGCTCCCATAAAATCACCTCAGGCGTTAGTTGCAGCCCCTTCACTGTCAGGCTACACGCCCAATACGGTGAACATGCACACTGTCATTGACATCAACCTCAATGACGCTGTTCCCCCCATAGTTAACACGAGCTACATCGGGACTAAGGCTTACATGTTCTGGACCTTCCCGGCGCAGGACGCCAATACCAGCGCTCCTTACAACTACGACCGCAACGGCGACGGCAGCAACGACAACTACCTCCTGCCCGGCGGCATCCCCATAACACTGCTGCCCGACCAGAAGATAATTACGTTTGACCTGTCCACCATTAGCGACGGCGGCCCGTATGCTGCACGCGAAGCAACCTCCACGAATGTCCAGGCGGTTACTCCCCGCGCAGGCAATTGGAAGGTCTTCCTTTGGGTAGGCGTTAAGGCCAGCCCGTTTGCGGAGAGCTTTGCCAACACCGGCATCATCTCCAACGAGCTGACTATCATCAACGTAACGCCATAGTGCGCGTATTGACCTGTTGAACACATCGGAAGGGGGGCGTTAGCGCCCCCCTTTGTTTATCCGCACCCAAGCGGATAACGGAAGGCAGGGATTAACTATGAAGCCAACAAGGCTGATTGTATTGGTGGCCGTGCTGGCAATAGCTACTGCGTGGCCTGCGCAGGCGCAGACCGTGACTATCGTGCGCCCGCAAGTCATCATTGAAGAGTTCTACGCATTTCCCCACGAAGGCGCCGCCAACAAGCTCTCTTCGTCTTACAACTACCCTGAAACGAAGAGCATTGACGTGCTTCTCCGCTTTGAAGTGACAGGTATTCAAGGCGAGCAAAAAGCGAGCGCATTCATCGCGATGGCCTCAGAGGGCAAAACCCTTGCCAAACAAAAGGAAAAGCTGAAAGTTCAGAACGGCAGGTATGAGGTCGTGATGCCTGAAGTGCTCCTGCTAAGCCGCGTTTACGGCGAGCATAATATAGAGATGGCGCTAGAGCTAGCGGTGGCAGGAGCTCCGATTGTACGCGCTGAAGCGCAGTTCAAGATTAAGGGGCGGGACTTGCCGAAGGTGGAAGTGCTGGATTACTGGATCGCCCCGGGAGGGGCATCTCAGTTTGGCGGCTTTGAGCCGGGCGACGCGGTTACAGGCGAACTCGTCTTCAAGCTCACTGGAGCAGAGAGCGCAGACATGAGCATTCGCGCCGTCGGCAAAATGGACGAGGAATACAGCCTTTCCATTGACCCGCGCGAGAGCTACCAGCGTTACGACTCATATTGGGATGAGACGCGCGGTCCGCGCCGCGACGGGACATACCTGCTAAGCTTCTACGCACACCTCCCGCGTTACTTTTACCAGGCCAGCTACAGCCATCACGATTTCACAATCTACGTAGTCTTTGAGGCCGCCGACCAAATAGTCCGCCTCGTTGGCGCGCGCGGCACAATCGTGGATTACCGGCCGGGCAGGCACCGTTACGCGGACGATGAACTGATGCGCGTGATGCAAATGTCTCGTTCCGAGACATGGCGGCTGCGCGCTATGCGCAACTTTAAGCCCGAAGATTACGGCCGCAGGTGGTTTGATGAAACCTAATGCGGGAAAAGCGCCCTTAGCCGCGCTTCTGGCTCTAGCGCTAGTATCAGCAGCGGCAGCCTTGCTTGCATCATGCCCGCGCGACAGCGAGGGCAAGCCAAAAGGCATCACTTTCCGCAATGGTGCGCTGCCCGCGCCCGGCAAGAACTCGCCGAAGTTATTGTTCGTCTCTGGCGGGAAGCTAGTGTTGATGCAGGCTGACGGCGCGCCCAAGCCGGTTTCAAGCGAAGGCCGACCGCTGATACCGGTCGTGTCGTTTGACGTGAACCTGGATACAGGAGAGGTTGCGCTTGCCTGCGGAGGCAAAGCAGGCGTTGTTCCTCTGCAGCCCAAAGCCACGCTCAAGCCGGAGGCAGAAGAATGGCACGACCTTCGGGAAAAGGCAGGAAACGACGCTTTCATATCGCTGGTGCGCCTTTCCCCGGACGCGGCGACTCTATACGCCCTGACTTACCTTGCTGGCAGCGTTGAGTTTGGTTTTCGCCTACTCGCGGTTACGCGCAGAACACAAGAGATTGCTGAAATCCACTTCCCACAGGAACTGCGCAACTGCGAACTGCGCGACATCAAGTTTGACGGCTCGCAGACGCCGTATGTCTTGATATATGATTCGACGACCTTGGCCAGCCTCATCTACCGAATCGCGGGCGGGAAGGCCGAGCGCGTTTTCAACACAGAAGATGCGCTCAACAAGCTGGACCTTGAGGAGGAAATTTCAGTTCCCGAAAGCATGGGCGGAATCTACTCTGTTGACCTCGCCGATTACTTCGTGCATGGAGACGAGTTGCTCCTGCCCGTCTACTTGTTGGTTGAAAGCAAGCCTGCGCCGGAAAGCCAGGAAGATGCCGGGCTTGTGGAACGAACCGAGGTTTGGCACCTTAGCCTTGCGACGAAGCAAATCGTGAAACGGCAGGAGCTTGCGCATGCCGAAGGCAAGACGCAGTCGGACTTCTCATTCGCAATGGGACAAGACGGGCTGTATCTCGCGCGTCTCTCGTTCCCCGATGCCCCCAAGCCTCCGCTGGAAACGGATAGCGCGCAGCCTATTGGGGAAGGAAACGCGGAAACGGGCGATAAGCCAGCTGCGCCGGCCAATGCTAGGGAGTCCGAACAAGAAACCCCTGCTCCTCCAGACAGCTTCGCGATAGTGAAGTTGGACATTGCGTCAGGCAAGACAACAGAGCTGATAAGCAAGGCACTAGGCAGCGACTTTTACGGGATGTCCATCTTTCCCGAAGCAAGCGTGTGCGCCATCCTGTTGGGAACTGAGGATAAGCTAACGCTTGTCTCTTACAGCTTCACCAGCGAAACACTGCAATCGGGCATCGCCATAGATGCGCCAAACATCCAGTACTTTCCGAATAGCTAGCCCTCAAGCCGATCGTTTTTATAAAAAGCGCTGATGGCATCATCCAGCGGTGGAAGTCGCCGTAATCCGTGTGCGAAATAACGCGCCATCCCCAGGACTGCGCGTTGCGGCCTCGGCGCGGGAAGATTGAGTTCACGCGATGAAATCCTCTTAAGCGATTCCACTGGCAATCCAGCAAACGCGAATATCCTCGCCGCGAATTCATAGTAAGTAAGCGCCTCCGGGCCGCGAATGTGGTAGAGCTTTGATTCGGCAACTGGCAGTAAAGCTGCGACGGCGGCTGCGAGGTGCGGCGCATAAGTCGGCGTCGCATGCTCGTCGTCTACGACCTTCACGATGCCGTGTTCCTTGTAGTTGGCGATGACAGCGCTGGCAAAATTGCGGCCTTGCGGCGCGAAGACCTGCGCCGTGCGGATGATCATTCCCCGCTCGTAAGCCGCAACTATGCCCTCCCCTTCCAGCTTGGTCTTTCCGTAAACGTTTATTGGAGCAGGCTCGCCATCCTCGCTATACTCGCCGACAGGCTTGCCGGGGAAGACGTAGTCGGTTGAAAAGTACACAAGCACACTGCCAGCGCTTGCTGCGGCGCGCACGACATTACCGGTTCCAACGACGTTCACCTCGCGCGCACGAGCAGGGTCGCGTTCACATTCGTTAACCTTTGTAAACGCTGCTGTGTGGAAAACAACCGCAGGCTTCAATTCATCAAGCGCGGCAGTTAGCACTGCGGCATCAAGGATGTCCAGCTCGCTGCGCGCGTAGAGGCGGCAGGTAGAGCGGCTGCCAAGCTCTGCGTAAAGCGCGCGGCCGACCTGCCCCGCGCCGAGTATCGCAACCTTTTCGCCATCAAGCCGCACAGCGCCATTGTAGTGCATCAACCTAAGTGCGGCAATGAGTGAAGCGCAAAGTTAAAGGTGGGATGATGCTCCTGGCCGGCGAATCTCTGGTAGAATCAGGCCTAAGCCGGGGAACCCGTGTAAGGCCATGCCGCGAACCGGGTCAGGGCCGGAAGGCAGCAGCCCTAAGCGGACTAGAGCCTGTACCGCGGTTATTCCCCGGCCCTCAGAATAGATGCAACCTATTACCCAATTCGCGAGTCTAGTTAGGTGTATCACAAAATCGGGGGTGGCTGCGATGAAACTGAAAGCTGCAGTTGGGCTGGCGATGTCCGCTTTGATTCTCATTCCGGCTGCATCTGCCGCAGAACAGGCGAAGAATACTGATGCCGAAGCAATCGCACAGGCCGACATGGCGATGAAGCAAAACGTGTTCGCAGTCCAGCTCGCAGTAGAAAGGCATAAGGCTGATTTTGGAACCTGCCCTGACAGCATGCAAGCGCTTGCAGATGAAGGGTATCTTGCCGTGATGCCTGATAATCCTTATGCAAGCCTGTGGAGCCAAGCGCCTGCGAAATGTGTTGAGGAAGATTTGAGTTTCAGGCCTACTCCTGGAGCAATTGTTTATCACCCGTATACGTTGGATGGCGACAGCCTTGGCGGATACATCATTCTCGGAGCAGGGATGAAAGGCTCAAACACGAGCGGCGTGTTTGAATACGACTTATTTTACGGCGAGCCACGCTGGGACAGCATGAAGTATTTCATGCCTGACGGCAAAGGCGACGGAAGGCCTGAGAGTTACGTAATTATGCTCTCAAGCCCCAGCCTAACACCGGATATGGCCGTCTCGGTAACGCACGACGCGGCCTGGCTGAACGCGCAACCCGACTACCAAGCTAAGAAAGCCCTCTACGCTATGCAGCTAGCTGTAGAACGATACGGCGTTGATAATGACGTGTACCCACCGAACCTCCAAACGCTAATTGACTTAGGCTATATCTATTGGCCGGTTAACCCGTATTACGGGCTACGAGGGGCGCCGTTGCGCATCCCTGCATGCGCGCCAGAAGGATTTGCACCGGGTGGCGTGATCTATGAACCAATTCGCTTTGATGGCCACATTAAGGCTTACCAGATGGGCATATTTGGAGACGATCCGGACGGAGGAATTGACGCCGGCGCTCTCGTTGATGGAACCTGGCATTTCTACGATTTATTTGAGGAACCTAGGAATCCTGATGGTGTACCCGACGGCCTCATTATGGTCCTCAGCAGCGGGCCTGCGCCTGAGCGGTGCGAGACGGGAACTTGAGGCTAAGCTGTACAGGCGCTGGATGCGCCTGCAAAATCGCGAGATTGCTGCTTAAGCAAAGGGGAGGCTGCGTAGCCTCCCCTTATTGAGTCGCCTTGGTTAGAAATTACTTAGAGCCTTTAAGTAGATCTTGAATCCTCTGCTCAATCTCAGCCAAGCGTAGTGTTCTTTGTTCTGTAGTAAGCGATTGATCTTCTATGACCGCGCGCCTTTGCGCTTCCAGGACTTGTAGCTGGGGATTCTGCGCCGGGGTTTGCGGTGTCCCGGGTTGTGACGGGAGCGGCGTAGAGGTGGATGCGCTAGGCGTCCCACTCTGGGCGCTGGACATCAGCTGGTCACGCTTGGAGCTCGTGGGAGGCTCAGGAGTGGCAGGCAGCTGGCTTCCGGGGGCTCCTGCGCGCTCCTGGACCGGCGGGGCGGGCGGCTCAGTCCATTCGGTTGCGTAGATGGGAGTGTCTGGAGTTGCCGGCAATATGTTCTTGCCTTCAGCATCAAGGATATAGCGAGATTCCTCAGTCGTCACTTGAGTGATATCAAGCGAGGCGGGGTCAAGGATGTTTTCCTTCACCTTGAAGATAACACGCGCGGCAACGCCATCTCCCTTCGGCAAGCCAAGCTGGTCAACTGAAATCGCCAGCGTGACTCTGCCTGGACTGCCCGGAGGCTGCGCGTAATAGAGCGACGTCTTTGCGTCCTTGGAGAAGAAGGAGCCGGGCTCTACCAAACGGAAGGAAAGTTTCGCCGGGTCGTAAGCGATAGTAAAGA
The DNA here is from genome assembly GCA_037445915.1 of Planctomycetales bacterium. Classification (GTDB taxonomy): domain Bacteria; phylum 4484-113; class 4484-113; order 4484-113; family 4484-113; genus JBBIJQ01. The sequence goes on from JBBIJQ010000033.1 coordinate 14,349, forward strand.
GGCCCTTGGAGTAATTAGTGATGTTCTCCAGCCGAACTTCAGTTACGAGGAAATCATCTTCGTTCAGCTTTTGTGTTGTATTCCACGCGAGCTTTGATTTAGGCATCGGCTCGCTAACAGTCACAGGAAAAGAACGCTCAGGCGTAACTTCGTTGCCCTTGCTGTCTAGCACCACGCAGCGGATGGTGTAGGAGCCTAGCTCCGCTGGGGTCCAGAGAATGTATGGCTGGTTAGTTTCAATCGTTACCAGCGGAGGGGCTTTATCCAGAAAGTCATCCCCTTCCTTAGGTTCCTCAGATTCCGCAGGCTCTTCGGGCAATTCAACAAGTTTACCCTCAGTCGCCTTCGGCTTGAAGCTATTAAGCTCTCCTGACTCTCCGGTAACATCTTTGATTTTCTCGTCTATTTCGCCCGCCCGCGCCTCAGCGTTTTCCGCAGCTTCTTCTTCGGCTGGTTTTGCATCGTCGCCTGACGTGCGCGTATCAGCGTTATCGGCAGGGGCTGCTTCATCCGCAGCTTTTTCTACTGGTTCAGGCCACGTTTCCCCGCCGCTGGTCTCGTCTTCCGGCGCAAGCAGGGCATATCTCGTCGTCGCCATCGCCACCTGGACGCCCTCCACTTTGGGCTTGTCCACGGGCTTTATGCTGTCAGCAGGCTTCGGCCGGTCTGCAGGCTTATCGGGCGTTACGAGCGCAGGTGGCTGCTGGCCTCCTGGCGCAGGTTTCGGAGCAGACATATCAGGAGTCACAGGAGCGGAAATTGGCGTTTGAGGCATAGCCGCAGCGGCGTCGGGCGCCGCAGTAGGAGAAGCAGCGCCGCTAGGAGAAAGCAGAGTTGGATCCGCTTTCTTTGCGCCGGGGATGCCCTTTGCGTCCCGCAGCTTCTGTTCCCAGCTTACAGCCTCGCTGCGGCGGCTTTCGGGCAGCGCTGCAAGCACACCTGCTTCAACCGACCACTTGTACTTGAGCCCGCGCTTTTCGGGGTTGTCCACTACTGCTACAACGGCATAAGTTCCGCCTTTCAGGACTTCGCCGGTATCCATTGCCAGCATAGACAGCGTAATAGGCGGGTGATACACATCTTGCGGGAACTGGGAGTTTCCGGTTGTAGAAGTGGCCTGGCGCGACCGGGTTTGCGTTGTGTAATCTTGGTCGTAGCCGGGGTTGGTGCGCACGTTCGTCGTGCTGCTAGTACAGCCGGCGAACACAGTTAGGGCTGCTGCTATAACAAGCATATAAATTAGAAGAGTATTCTTCATAAGCTCCTCAGACCACGAGTAGTCAGTATACGATTCAGTCTACCATCTAGGGAGACGAATATCAACGCAGAATGTTCGCTAATAGCCGTGGAATTCGCGTATTTCCGGCCGCATTGGCGTATTTACCGAAACCTAACAGTCATCGGTTACAATAGTCGCTGAACGCTACTATTCAAGGTGACGATATGAAGGAAGTAGAAGTTGAATTTCCGTCGGCGAACATTGACGCAGGGCAGGCTGCGGGATTCCTGTCCCAAAAACTTAACCTGACGATGATACCGCACGGCCTGACGCACTCGCGCGACATATTCGTAGACACGAAGAGCTTTGGGCTGCTTCACCGTGGCTTCACGTTCAGGCTGCGCCAGAAGCTTGACAATATTTACTCCGGCGAGGGGACGCGGCTTACCTTCAAGTATCCCCTTGAAGAGATGCCAGACTTGCTCGTGCGCGAGGAGTTGAAGATGAAAGCTTCGGTGCGCGAGTTTGGCGAAGTCATTCAGTTTCTGAGTGGAATGTCATTTGCCATTTTTAAAGAACCTGCGCAGATAACGCTGGCGGTTGAGGAAACGAGCCGCGAGTTTGACCTTGGCCAAAGCGGAAGGATGTTGCGCGTGGCTTATGACGCGGTGAAGTTTAAAGACCCGGCGGACGCGAAGCGCGTGCATGCAGTTAACTACCTTGAAATTGAAGACCATGGCGTTGGGCTTGATGTGCTGCTCCAAGCCAAATCCGCCATTGAAGAATACTATTCGCTCTCGCCATCAACTGAGGGCAAATACCGCTTCGGGCTTAAGGCGCTGTCGTTAATTCCAACATAGCAGGTTCTCCTTGCCCCAGCAGCACGTCAAAGTAGCGCTTGTCGCCGCTCATTGCAAAGACCGGCGTGCTCTCGGCGAAGAAGCTGGGGATAAGCTCGGAAGCCGCTGCGACTCCAAGGTCAACCGCGAGGTTGAGCATAAACAGTCCCTGCTTATCTCCCTGCTTTCCGTATGCCAGCACCAGCCTGCCATCGGGAGACATTACCCACTGCGAAGGGCTGAAGCCAATAACCTGCGATAGGTCCACCGGCATCCCAGGCTTGCCGCCTTGTGGGCTAATCAGGACAATACCGTTGCCGCCTGGCGCATAGGCGATGGTCGCGCCGTTATCGCTCACGGAAAGGTTGGACTTAGGCCTGCCGTCATCGGTCAGCCTGCTGCGCTGGCCGCTAGCGGTGTCCGCTGAGTAAACATCGTTGTTTGCGGCGATAATGAAGGCGCGGGAAGCGTCTGATGTAAGCCGCCCCTCCAGCGCGGATGAGCCAAGCCCGGCCGGACTGCTCAGTCCGCCAGTGAAGGAATCGACGCGCATCATGCGAACTTCCTTGTCCGACGCGAGCAACACCGATGAGCCATCGGGCGTGATATCCAGCACCCTCTCGTTGCGGTCGCTGATTAGCAGGATGCCCGATGCCTGGCTGCGGATATAGCCACGCTTGACCCCGCCTGCGCTAACATTGAACGCAAGAAGGTCGGGGGAGCTTGTGAGGAAGACTTCGCTTACGCTGCCCGTGCTGGGCGTGAACGACATTGTTTTGCGCCCGCCTGCAAGGTCAAAAGACTCAAAGCCAGTCCCGTCCAGCAAGGCGATGCCAGTGCCTTGCGGCGCAAGCGTGACAGCGGTGGGCGCTTTTGGGCCGAGCGTGAAAGTGTATTCGCTGCTGCGGTCAAACTCTGCAAGCTTCACGTCCACGCCGCCTTCTTCGCGCGCCTGGAAGTAGGCTATGGGGTAGCGGAAACGCTTGGGCGTGCGGCTAACTTCAAGGATGACCGGGTCAGTATCGTAAGTGTTGCCGTCGGCGTCGCCGACTTTGAGTTGAAGCTGGTAAGTTCCGCCTTCGGAAATGGTGAACTCAGGGGATTCCTCTTCGCTGAATTTGTCGCCAAGCTTCCAGCGGAAGAACAACGGCATCCTGCCGCCGGCTACAACCGCGCGCGGTGCTAAGCGGTAAGGCGCCATAACGCGCATAGTAGGCGTTGAGTCAATTGCGGCAACGAGCTTTCCGCCGCCGTAGGCGATGTTGCGCTGGACCGTCCTTCGCTCCACGCCGTTATCAGCAGTCAGCGTAACCAAGTATTCGCCCGGCTTAGCGTAACTCTTCTGAGGCTTGGACTCCTCGCTCGCAGTGCCGTCGCCAAACTCCCAGCGCAGCCGGCTGCGCTCAATTCCCGCAGCGCGGAATGTGATGGCGCCGTCCTTGCCGTAGTCCAACGCAAATGAAATGCGGGCTGCGGCAGGCGCGCCGGAAACGCCACTCTCGCCGGGCGTAACCAGCACAGGCACAAAGTATTTCGCGCCACGCCCCGCGCGGTCAGTGAGGGTAACGGTCATCACATAGTAACCTGCGTTGGCAAAGTTTACGGAGAACGCATCTTCCTTAACCGCGAACGGCTCGCCGAAGCTGGGGTCAACCAACAGCGTGTATGGTTCGCGCGCGCCCTTAATGGTGGCTTTGAAACTCACCTTTCCGGGGACGTCCAAATAAACCCGGCCCGGCTCAATCAAGATAGCAGGTGCGCCATCTGCTGCGCTCTTCGGCGTAATGACCGATGCCAAGACTTCGCGGCTTATGCTCCTGCCTGATGAATCGGTCACCGTCAAACTGCCTCGTATCTCGCCAGGCCGACCTGCAAAGAGCAACACGGCGGGCTTGTTGGCGGTAGTGCCGTCACTGAAAGACCAGCTATATTTGTAGGGAGGCTCGCCGCCAGTCACGGATGCGCCAAGCACTACCTTCCCGCCTGCGACAACTTCACGGGGGAAAGCAACTGCTGAAGCTGTGAACGGGAGCTTTGGCGCAAGCTTGTCTTTGGGCAGTTCCGGCGTCGCGAACGCCAGGTCTTTGCCGGCGGGCCGCTCGTTATCTTCAACTTGCAGAATCGCCAGTAGAGTGCCGTAAGTCTCGTAACGTTTGATGACATCGGGGGAGCTTGAAACGTGGTCAATATTGCCGTCTGCGTCCAAGTCCCACATATAGCGTGATAGCTTGCCGTCAGGATCAATAGATTCTCCGCCGGAATAACGCACGCGCGCGCCCAGCACCGGTTTCGGCTTCTCCGGCGCAGGAGGAGTGTCAATTATGTATGAGTCGCGCTTCTTCTTTATTGTATCTTCCGGCTCAACCGTCCTGCCCTCTGCGGAAGGCTTTGCAGCTTCAGTGCTTTCCTCGCCTATCGGGGCCGGCTCAGCCGGGACAATCGGGGTGACGCCTTCGGATGCCCTACCCTTCTCGGCTCTCTCAGACCTGGCAGGCCTTTCAGGCGGTGCAGCGTCGGCTGAGTTTGCGCCTTCGGCAGCATTCGCTTGTTCTGTCAGCGCTGAGGCATCTTTGCCCTTTTCGCTGGCGGCAACCGCAGCCTTGTCGGCATTCTCCCCGGGCGCAGCTTCCAGGGGGCGAATTTCGTAAGCGATGTGCGCTTCCGGCAAGCGGTTTATCAGCGATTTGCGCGGCCTGGAGACCATTAGGGCGTAAGTCTCTAGGCGCGTGATTGTAGTTGAAACAAT
>JBBIJQ010000033.1:19239-21915 GCA_037445915.1 Planctomycetales bacterium
GCTTCCAGGTCGTCGTCAAAGTAATGGATGGAAAGCAGCGCGGGCTTTCGCAGTTCCAGGCTGTCCGGCGCTAGGGCGTAAGCGCTCTCTTTGAGAAAGCCGCCTTCTACCCCGCTGGGGAACGCGATAGTAACATGTGTATCGCTGGAGAATGTGTCTTTGGGAATAGTGAGGCGGCAATGGCGGAACGTAATCTCCTTGCCGAAGCGCGTAACCAGCTCACGGGTCGTGAGCGACCCGCTGGACGCTTGGCGCAGGCTTTCGGCGGTTTTTTCAGGCTCAGTACGCCCGATGGGGCTGCCTGTAGGGCCAGTGCTCTGGCAGGACTGGGCGGCGAATATGCCCAGCAGCCCAAACGCAAATAGGATTTTTAGCAGCGCGGATATGTTCATAGCATAGCCTCAGATTCGTAAGAGGGGGAACAAGCCCCCGATGTTCACTCCTAGCAGGAGAATTATAGCATTGGGGAGGCCAACCTGTTTCACCGCTTAAGCGCGCTTAGAAAGAAGGATTGCTCGCCATCATCAACCTCTGGCGGCATAAATCCCGCCCCAATCACCATCGCCGCAAGCGCTTCAGGCGCGGGCAGCAAGTCGTGCTCAATCGGCCCGCCTGAGCTCATGTGGACATGGTTCACGTGTTCCCTCGAAGTGCTGTGCGCAATTACGAGTCTGCCGCCATTGGCCAGGCTTGCGAACGCGGCGCGCAACGCCTTCGGGTGGTTGTTGAAGTGCGGGAATGCATTGAAACAGAATACAAGGTCAAATGGGCTGCCATCGCAGGCGTAATCTTCAATGGCGCCTTGCGTCACACTCACTTGAGGAAGAAGGCTGGTGCGCGTTTGGCAGATGTTCACCATCTCGTGGCTTACATCCAGCGCGCAGACATGGCCGCCCTCCCCGACACTTTCCGCAAGCAGTTTCGTGATATGCCCCGGGCCGCAGCCCGGCTCAAGCACGCGCATCTCCTTGGCTATTGCTGTGCGCGCGATAAGCGCCCGAATCCTGGAGATTTCATCCGGGCAGTATCCACTTTCAGCCAACTGTGCGGCATATCGGTCAAAGAACTGCACCTTCCTTTCCAAGGTATCGCTCATCAAATAAGCGGTTCTTTTCCCAGCCCTCTCCTAACGTAGAAGAGCTGGCCGGCATGAAGGAGTTCATGGGCGGATACGAACGACGCCGCTTCGCCGACCGTCGGCAGGAAGTCGTTGGGGTTGGCTGTCGGCCGCGCAAGGTCTTCTAGGGCAAGTGAGGCGAGAAACTCTCTCCAGCGCACAATATCCTCCGCCAGCGCATCCGCGATTTCCTTAAAAAGCGGGTAATCCTTGTCTAGGTAATAACAGCCGCCGATGGAAAAGTCGTCGCACATTTCAGGCCCGAAGGTGCGCTTGGGCATGTGCACCTCGCCCGCGAAATAATCGCTTGAGCAAAGAATGTGCCCTGCAATCCAAAGCGCGTTGTTGTTGAACTCTGTGGGCCGCCAAAGCGCAGTCTCCTCGTCAAACTCGCCGGTAAGGCGCAGCGTGAACTTGCGCGCGGTTTCAAACTGGCGCACCAGCAGCTCAGGTATAGTCTGCACAGGTTTTCGTTCTTCGGGCATGCCTTTTCCTCCAATTTGGATGTGCTGCGAGTCTAGCTTATAATCAGTCGGCTGACGATATAAGCAAGGGGAATAATGATGAAGATACGCATACAACGGCCGACACCTCCAAGCTACATCATAGCCGCGCACGGCTTCGCGCACGCGCGCTGCATTGAGGACGTGGCGACGGACATGGGGCTTCCCACCGACCCCGGCGAGCTTTACCGCTACGGGCAAATCATCGCCAAGATTGACGCGTCGCAGGTGCAACGGCATTTGCGCAAGCGCGCCGACGGGCATATCGTCATCGTAACCGCGATGACCCCCACCCCCAAGGGCAGCGGCAAGACGCTGACGACCATCGCGCTCACCGACGCGATGAACCGCGTGCTGGGGCGCAAGGGCAAGCCTTGCCAGAAGGCGACGGCAGTGCTGCGTGAGCCGAGTATGGGGCCTGTCTTGGGCATGAAAGGCGGTGCTGCCGGCGGCGGATACTGCCAAGTGATCCCGATGGAGGACATCAATCTGCACCTCACCGGCGACATCCATGCGATAACGGCTGCGCACAACTTACTCTTCGCAATGGCAATGGCATATGCTTTTGAGGGAAAGAACCAGCACGGCGTTGACCTGCACAAGTTCATCTGGCCGCGCGCGGTGGACATGGTTGACCGCAGCCTGCGCGAGATTCACCTGTCGGCGTCGGGGAAGTATGCGGACGCGGATATGCGCGTAAAATCGCGCTACGTAATCGCCGCCGCCAGCGAAATCATGGCGACGATGGGGCTTGCGAGAAGCCTTGACGACCTGCGCCAGCGGCTCGGGCGCATCATCGTGGGCAGCTACAAAGATGGGACGCCAATCACGGCGCAGAAGCTGGAGGCGACCGGCGGGATGCTATCCATACTGCTGCACGCATTCAACCCCAACCTCGTGCAGACGCTGGACGGAAACGGCGTCTTCATCCACACCGGCCCCTTCGCCAACATCGCGCACGGCAACTCGTCAGTAACGGCGCTTGAGCTGGCAGTCAAGGCGAGCGACTACGTCGTCACCGAAGGCGGGTTCGCAGCCGACCTTGGCGCGCAGAAG
>JBBIJQ010000034.1:0-12721 GCA_037445915.1 Planctomycetales bacterium
GCCGTACATAAGCTGCGAGCCGAATTCGCCGATGCCGCCCTCGGCAGCGATGCCGCGCAGGTCTTCACGGCTGCGCTCCGCCAGCAAGTCTTCATACCACGCCTTGATGTCCAGCCCCGTGCAGTCAACAATGCAATTGACCTTGCGTGAGGCTTCCTCAACCGTGACGGCGTCGGGGTAGCGGTAGCCGTGGAAGCTCGCTTCGCGGAAGCGCTCCTTCACCTCGCCCTGCACCGCGAGCTTGATGCCGTATTGCTCGTGAAGGCGCCGCATCCGGCCGATGTTCTCGGGGCGCCATGCGCGCTTGGCGATGAACAGCTCGGCTTTCGGCATCGCCACGCGAAGAAGCATTGCCGTCGGTATGGCTACCGCGCCCGTGCCGATGACCATTACTGAATACCCGTCGCCGTCGGGGAGCTTCCGCCCCGCCCCTGCCGCCGCGCCGTCCACAGACCTATTTGGAGCCATTGCATCCTCCCAGGATAGATTCGAGGAGATTCTAACATGCAACGAAATGTGAGGCTCTATTTGAGCTAATTGAAGCCCCTACTTGCTGAAGTGGACGGTGATGATGTCGCCGTTGCGGATGATGTATTCCTTGCCTTCAAGGCGGTGCTTGCCTGCCGGCTTCGCCTTGTCAAGCGAGCCAAGAGCTATAAGCTCAGCGGCGTTGATGACTTCGGCGCGGATGAAACCATGCGCAATATCGGTGTGTATGATGCCCGCGGCTTGCAGCGCGGTTGAGCCGCCAGCGACAGTCCATGCGCGCAGCTCTTTCTCATTGTATGTGTAAAACGTAAAATGCCCCAGAGTGGGCAGCAGCGCGCTTTCAACCGGCGGCATCAGCGGCCCGGTGACGCCGTAAAGCTCCCTGAACTCGTCCTGTTCATCCTCGGGTATCGCGGCAAGCTCCGCCGCGAGGCTCACCGGCAGCGCAACCCAGCGCGTTATGCCTTCCTCGCCGTCAAGCGCTTGCGCAAAATCCTTGTGCAGCGCTGCGTCCACGATCTTGTCGCCGGTGTTGATGATGAGCAGCATCGGCTTTGCAGTGAGCAGCGCCAAGTCGCCAAGCTCGGTGCGCTCCTCCGGCGTGAGCTTCGCGCACAAGCCCTCCCCCGCCTCCAGCATCGCAACCACACGCGCCAGGAGCTTGTATCGCGGGTCGTCCTCAGCGTGCTTCACCGACTTAAGCTTCGTGCGCAGGTTAGTCAGCGCGCTTTCGGAGCAAGAGTAATCGGTAAGCACTAGCTCCTGATGGAACGCCTGCCACGCCTTTGCCGCCTCCTCGCCGCTTTCCGCCTTCAGCACAATGAGCGCCAGATCGGCCTTGCGTATCTCAGGGAGTATGCGGCTCATAAGCTTGGGCGGCGTGCCTTTTCCAAAGCCGGGGAAATCCAGCAGCGAATACTGCGCGTGGACAACCTTGCGCCCGGGAAGAAGCCTATGCAACGCTTCCAGCTGCGCGTCTTGCGCATTCAGGGTTGCGACCGGCGGCGTGAATGTCTCCGAAAGCACTGCATCCTTTGGCTCTTCGCCTGAAAGCAGGCCAAAGAGCGCGCTCTTGCCGGTGGCTTCAGGCCCGATTATGCAGATTCGCAGCATGGCGGAATTTCCCGCCCGCATTATATCAGCAAGCGCGCGTTCTGCTAGAATCCCCGCGCGGAGGAATGCTATGAAGATAATGATGATATTCGGCAGCCCGCGCAAGCTGGGCAACACTGCTAAAGTTTCCGCTTGGGCGGAGGAAGAGCTGCGCGCGATGGGGCACGAGGTTGAGCACCTTGACCTCACCGACCACCCCTTCCGAGGCTGCGCCGGGTGCTACCACTGCAAGAAAGACCCGCATACGCCGCACTGTGCGCATACCGATGAGGGCAACGATGTCTTCGGGCGGCTGATTGGATGCGACGGGTTTATCCTCGCCTCGCCGCTGTTTTGCTGGGGTTTCAGTTCGCAGCTCAAGGCGTTCGTTGACCGCATGTTTTGCCTGGTAACGCCGATGGCGGGCGGCAACTTCAGCCTCATTGAAGGCAGGCGCGCGGCGATGATAATCACCAGCGCCGGCCCGGTGGAGGGCAACGCGGACATAATGCGCACCGTTTTCCAGCGCGCGATGAACTACGTGCAGTGCGAAAACAAGTGCGAACTCATCGTCCCCTTCTGCGTAACGCCCGATTCCATCAGCGCCGAAGTTGAAGCGCAGGCGCGCGACCTCGCCCGCAAGCTTGTGCGGTAACGGTGGGGCTAAGGCTTGCCCCTGCGCAATCTTGTGTTAGAATGTAGAAGGCGCCGCTTCGTGCGCCTGTTGTTTCATCGGGGTGTGGCTCAGCCCGGTTAGAGCGCAGCGTTCGGGACGCTGAGGTCGGCAGTTCAAATCTGCCCACCCCGACATTTCCCCCTGACTCACCTGCGGGATAACCAGCCAGATATTTTTGCACAGCTATTTCCGCCATTCGCTTATAGCACTGCAGCTTGCCAGGCGGTACTATGCGCTGGTTATCATGGGAAAATATTCCAAGAAACTGATGGTGCTTTTCGTGGACAGCGACGAACGTTCGCTTGCATTATACCGCGCCGTCTCCTTGGATGAGGGCATTGACTGCGCCACCGCCGACAGCGCGGAGGCAGCGATGGAAACACTCAAGGCGAACCGCCCCGACTCCATCATCCTTGACATGCACTTGCCCGGCATCAGCGGCCTTGCGTTCTGCTTGCGCTTGAAGAACGCCCGGCTAACCAAGGGTATTCCAATTGGCATCATCCTTAGCCGCCCTGAAGACAAAATGCAAATCGGCAGCCTCTCCTTAAGCGCGGATGAGTTGCTTTACAAGCCCCTTACACCTGTAGATCTGAAAGCGCGCCTGAGGAACCTGCTCGGGCTAAGCCACAAAGCCCCGCCAAGCGCCTAACGCGCTTTCCTACAAGCTTACGCCGCCATGCCCCATCGCTAAAGTACCGCAATAACCGCAACTCCCGCTTGCGCCTATCACGCAATGTCTGCCCGCTGCGCGAGTTACTTGCTTTCAGCAATGAGTTAACTTGGCATAGCAAAGCGTGCGGCGGCAGAGTAGCGATTAAGAATCCACTCGTTCCCCTTAGCCCAAAGGAAAACACTTTGTGGCTACTACGCCGCGAACGTTGTAAGCCTCTGGGGGCCTTGCTAAGCGCCTTCAATCATATCGGATGTGTGGTGGCGGACGATCTTGCCCTCAATCATGTATATAAGGTCTTCAGCGATGTTCGTGATATGGTCTGCCACTCGCTCCATATGACGCGCAATTGAAAGTAGGTCTAGCAGGTACTCGGCTTCGTCGGGATGTTCCCTCAGCCTTGCCCGGATAGTTGCGGAAGCAGCGTGCTTCATCTCGTCCACATCACTATCCATTGCCAGCGCCTTCCATGCTTTGGCGGCATCAAGCTCTACAAGCGCGTCCACAACCTCTTTTAGCATAAGCTGCGCTTTTTCCGCCATGGCCGGCAAGTCGAGGAATTCCTTTCGCAGCTTATATGGCACTAGACGGTTGGCCTTGCTGGCAACGCTTACCGCAAAGTCCCCAATCCTCTCAAGGTCGCGGTTCATTTTCAGCACGGTAACGATAAAGCGCAAGTCTATGGCGACAGGCTGGTGAAGAGCAAGTATCTTCAAACATTCTTCTTCAACTTCAACTTCCATCACGTCAATTCTCTCGTCGTATTCGCAAACGCTTTGCGCAAGTGCGCTGTCGCTGTTGGCAACAGCCTTTACAGCTTTGTGCAGGCTATCAGAGACATCTGCAGTCAGCAGTAAGAGCATTCTCTTGAGCTTTTCAATTTCGCGGTGCAAGCGTGAAATCATCGCCTAATCCTTAGCCAAACCGGCCAGTAATATAATCCTCAGTTCGCTTGTTAGAAGGGCGTTCAAAGAGCTGAAGCGTTGGGCCAAATTCCACAAGCACGCCCTCGTAAAGAAACGCCGTGTAATCAGAAACGCGAGCCGCCTGCTGCATGTTGTGCGTCACAATCACGATGGTGTATTTTGATTTGAGAACGTGCAGCAGCTCTTCAATGCGCGATGTGCCTACCGGGTCTATGGCTGAACAAGGTTCGTCCAGCAAAAGCACTTCCGGCTCGTTAGCCAGCGCACGCGCTATGCACAAGCGTTGTTGCTGGCCGCCGGAAAGCTCCAGTGCGCTCTTGCGCAGGCTGTCCTTCACTTCGTCCCAAAGGAACGCCTTGCGCAAACAGTCTTCCACGAGAGCGTCCAACTCGCTGCGCCGGTGGATGCCGAGTATCCTCGGCCCATAGGCGATGTTTTCGTAAATAGATTTCGGAAAGGGATTAGGGCGCTGGAACACCATGCCGATGCGCACGCGGACTTCAATCGGGTCCAATGCAGGGCTATAAAGGTCTCTCTCGCGGTAAATAATCTTCCCAGCAAGCCTAAAGCCGGGCACGAAGTCGTTCATGCGGTTATAGCAGCGGATCAACGTGCTCTTGCCGCAACCGGAAGGACCTATAATGGCTGTTATATGGCGGGGAGTTATGGCGAAGGATACGCTATCCAGCACCTGCTTGGCGCCATACCACACGCTTACATTCTGCGTATCCAGCGCTGGGGGCGTGGGCATAGCCGCGCCCAACCAAAGCTCAGGCGCACGAGTATCAGGCATTACCATTGCAGCCGTTTTTGATACTTGTTTCGAAGCCATATAGCTACACCATTAAGGCACAATAAGATTATCAGCAAAATAACTATGCCCGCAGCAGCATTCTCTTGGAACGCGGTCTGCGGGCGAGACACCCAGTTGAAAATCTGTATCGGTAGCGCGGAAAAGGGCGACTTGACGCTGTCCGGAAGGAACGCGACGTAAGTCAGCGCGCCGATTGTGATAAGCGGCGCAGCCTCGCCGATGGCGCGGGATAGCGCGAGGATTATCCCTGTCAGAATGCCCGGCAGCCCCAGCGGCAGTACCTGGTTCCATACCGTCTCCCACTTCGTTGCCCCGAGGGCATACGAAGCGTGGCGGATAGAAGGCGGGACTGCGCGCAGCGCCTCGCGGGACGCCATGATGACGATTGGAAGGACCAGCAGCGCCATAGTCATCGCGCCTGCGAGTAGGCTTCGCCCAAGCTCCATCGTGCGCACGAACAACTCAAGCCCCAACAAGCCGTAGATGATTGATGGGACGCCGGCAAGGTTGGCGATGTTCAGTTCAATGAAGCGGGTCAGGCGGTTGTTGGCCGCATACTCTTCAAGGTAAATCGCAGCACCCACACCGATCGGAACCGCAATCGCAGCGGTCAGCAGCACGAGATAAACGCTACCTACAAGCGCGCCAAGAATGCCCGCTGAAGCGGCGCGCCGCGAAGGGAAGCTGGTAAGGAACTGCCAGTTAATTCGGGAAACGCCGTCGAGCATCACATCAAGCAGGAATACCGCCAGTGCCAATAGCCCGAATACCACTGCGGCGCCGGCGACGATTGCGGACAGCTTATCGCGCGACTTCTGGCCGGCAGTGATGTTCCTAAGCTTCGCGTCGCTGATTATCATTCGTATGCCTCGCGGAAGCGCTTGCGCAGGTAATGGCTAATGACATTTAGCAGAAGCGTGGATAGGAAAAGCATCATTCCAACGGCGAAGATGGTCTTGTGTTCCAGCGTGCCTGCGGGCGTGTCACCCAAACTCACCTGCACGATGTAAGCGGTCATTGTCTGCACGGGAACAAGCGGATTCAAAGTGAACTGCGCCTGCTGCCCGGCGGCGATAGCTACGATCATCGTCTCGCCGATGGCGCGCGAAACCGCGAGTATCCCTGCTGCAGTGATGCCGGAAAACGCAGAGGGAATAATTACCTTCAGCGCGATTTGGTATTTGGACGAGCCCAAGGCGGCCGCTGCGTCTTTCAGGCTGCGCGGGACTGCATACATCGCATCCTCGCTAAGCGACGCCATCATCGGCAGGATCATAATGCCCATTACAATGCCAGGACTCAGTGCGTTGAACGCCTGCAGCGACGGGATGATATTCTGAAGCACAGGTGTAACAAACATCAATGCGAAATAGCCGTAAACGACAGTTGGTATTCCTGCGAGGATTTCAAGTATTGGCTTGATTATCCTGCGCGCGCGGTCGGGCGCGTATTCGGAAAGGAATACGGCGCTGAGGATTCCGAAGGGAAGCGAAACCGCCATCGCGATGACGGTGGTGAGCAGCGTTCCCAGCAACAGGGGGAGAATGCCGAAGTGTTGTTCTTCAAACAACGGCGTCCATTCGGTATCAAACAGGAAGCTTAACAGCGGGACTTCCATGAAGAAAGCCCACGCTTCAAACATGAGCACGCCAATGATGCCTACGGTCGTGAGGATGGACAGCATTCCGAACAGCGACAAAACATTAAAAATTATGCGCTCTTGGAATCGGCTTTTCCGCCTGCCGGCGGATTGTTCTGAAAGTCCTTTCTTTTTGCTGATTACGGCCGATGACATTTCACTCCAAGGCAGTCCCTACCGCCTATGAGCCTGTTGATTACTTTGCCTTCATGAGCTCGGCCAAAGGCTTATGTTTATTCGCTTCGTCAGCGTAAATAGTCCCTTTCGTTCGGGCAGCCCAACGCTGCTTTACAGCATCAAGCAGTTGGTCGCTCAGCGGAACATAGCCAACTTCAGCAGACAGCGCCTTCCCGTTCTCCAAGAAGAAGTCCACGAAATCCGCAACCTCGGAACGGCCATAGGATTTGTCGCTGATATACAGGAACAACGGGCGCGACAGGGGGGCATAAGTCCCATCGGCGACTGTCTCAGAACTGGGGCTAATAGGGCCTGCACCATTCGCCTTGTTATCATCATCAATCGGCACGGCTTTCAGCTTATCCATGTTCTCCTCGTAATAAGCCATGCCGAAGTAACCAAGAGAATACACATCACGGGCGACGCCCTGCACCAGCATGTTGTCGTCCTCGCTCGCTGTATAGTCGGGGCGGCATGATTTCGCCTTGCCGACTATGGCCTCTGTAAAGTATTCAAAAGTTCCCGAGTCGGTGCCGGGGCCGTAGAGCTGGATGTCTTTCTCGGGCCAGCCCTTGCGAATGTCGCTCCACTTCATGACATTGCCTTTAGCCTCGGGAGCCCAGAGCTTTTTCAACTCAGCCACAGACATGCTTTCGCACCACGTGTTCTTTGGATTAACAACCACCGTCAATCCGTCAAAGGCAATGGGCAGTTCCACAAAGCCGATGCCTGCCTCCTCTGCCTGCTGAATCTCAGTATCTTTGATGGGTCGCGAAGCATTGGTGATATCCAGCTCGCTGCGGACGAGTTTCTTGAAGCCGCCACCTGTGCCGGATATGCCTACTGTAACTTGAACGCCCTTGTGGCTGTTCTGAAACTCCTCGGCGACAGCTTCTGTGATTGGATAAACGGTACTTGAGCCGTCAATCGTTACGGTAGAAGTTTTAGCGGTTGGAGCCTTCTCGGTTTCCTGGCTTGGAGCTTGATTGCAGGCAGATAAGACTGCCACGGCGAACACCAGAATTATTGGCACAATGAAACGATTCATCAGTTACTCCTCCACAAAAACACCGCTGTCTGCGGTGTTGCTTTAAAGTACGCGTTTAGTGCTAGACAATAGCTTGAGGATTGTTAGGATTGTGTTAGCGTTTCTTGATGTGAGACAAAAGCGAACTGAAATTCGCTCAAAGGCACTTAAGCTTGGAAACCGGTGTTTCCAACGGCAGGCCTGGGGCTGTGCTTTGCCCCAGGCCTGCCATCTGTGAAGGAGGTCGGTTCCTACTTAACTCCCATAACCTTACTCAAGGATTTCGTCTTGTTAGATTCGTCTGCATACATTGTGCCTGCGGTGCGGTTCTCCCAACGCTTCTTTGCCGCTCCATAAAGCTTGTCGCTGAGCGCTACATAGCCGACTTCTGCGCAAAGATGTTTGACGTTCGCAAGGTAGAAGTCAACGAACTTCGCCACATCGGGGCGTTGGTATGCTTTGCTGCTCACATAGATAAACAATGGGCGCGAAAGCGGCGCGTATGTGCCATTGGCAACAGTCTTTGATTCTGGCCTGATGGGGCCAACGCCGTTTTCATCGTTTCCATCGTCAATCGAAACGGCCTTTAGCTTGCCCATGTTCGCCTCGTAATACGCCATCCCAAAGTATCCCAGGGCATACTGGTCTCGTGCAACCCCCTGAACGAGCACGTTATCATCTTCGCTCGCGGTGTAGTCGGGGCGGCAGGACTTAGCCTTGCCGACAATAGCCTCGGTGAAGAACTCAAAGGTGCCGGAGTCTGTGCCGGGCCCGTATAGGCGAATCTCTTTCGCAGGCCAGCCGGGGCGGATATCGCTCCACTTTTTGACTTTACCCTTCGCTTCTGGCTCCCAAAGCTTCTTAAGCTCCGCGAGGGTCATGCTACGGCACCACGTGTTCTTTGGATTAACAACCACCGTCAATCCGTCAAAAGCAATGGGCAGTTCCACGAAGCCGATGCCCGCGCCATTCGCCTGCTGAACCTCAGTGGATTTGATTGGGCGCGAAGCAGCGCAGATGTCAATCTCACCGCGCACGAACTTCTTCATTCCGCCGCCGGTCCCGGAGATGCCAACGGTAACTTGGACGCCTTTGTTACCCTTCTGGAATTCCTCGGCGACCGCTTCGGTGATTGGATAAACGGTGCTTGAGCCGTCTATGGCGATGATTGCCGAACTCGCAGCGGAAGCTTCATTCCGGCTCACGATCAAGAAAGTAGCCATAGCTGCGCAAAGGGCGACGATTACTGTTGTCAGATAGAAAAAATGTCTCATCAGAAATTCCTCCTAATAAGCGCCGCAAAATAGCGGCACAGCGTTTGTTGATGGCGCACAGGCCTATGCTCCTGCTTGCCGATTATCTGCATTGTGTTAGCGGCTTTCATTGCGAAGATGCTCCAGCTAGAACTTGAAGTTGAAATCAAGCTGAAGCCTGCGGTAATCCTTCGGGTCGCCAAGGCCCTTGTCGTTTAGTAAGTAGGTCAGCGCCGCCGAGGCTGCGCTGGTTATCTGGTAGGTGAAGCCGAAGCGGTGGCCTTTGCCATCAGTTCCGCCGCCTGCAAAGTCCGAGTCGGTTAGCGCGCCAAGCACTGCGTCCTTTTCCACCCTCTTGTAGTCCCAGGCGAGTTGCCAGTCATGGGCAGCCTTGGTCTCGCCGTAAGAAACTCCTATCTGCCATGCAGTATCGTTCGCAGGGGCGTCCTGGTTCTTCACCCAGTCGCCGTAGAATGAAATGGGCTTTTTAATGCCAGGGCCTTTGAAGGTAATCTCGGCGAATGCTTCCAGCATCTTGTAATCGTTGGCGTAAAACGTGTTATTGTCCGCGTCCTTGGTTACAGAATTGCCGAAGCCTTTCTTCAAATCTACCAAAGTCGGCATCCCTGAGATGTTGCTGTAGTCAAAGTAGCTGCCGCCGAGGGTCCAGCTGCCTTTTGTGAATGTGCCCTTCAAGCCGGCCTGAGCGCCGAGCATTTTCGTGTCGGACTTGTCGCTGCGCTCGGCCACCCAGAAGTTCGCTGCGTTGAAAAATGGCTTGACGCTTCCCTTCGTCCCGCTAAGCTGAAGCGCAACACCTTCCGGGGTCAGGTCGCCGTCCCAGATGAGCTGGCCTTTGCCACCCGCAGGCGCAAAGAACGGGTTATTCATCTTTCCGCCTACGAGGCGGAAGCTTCCGGCTACATCGTGGTAATCAAAAAAGGCAAGGTCCAAATCAAGGCTCTTACGGCTAAATGAATCGCTAAGTGTCTGGTTTGTAGAAATAGGATCCGGCGAGCCGGTCGCCAGGCGGAAGCCAAGCGAAAGCTCGGGCGTAACTACGGCATTTAGCCCCAGTCGCGTGCGGATGCGGTCGCGCTGGCGCTTGGTCTTCCCTTCTTCGTCAATACTCTCATAACGGTAACGAAGGTCGCCCGTGACCTTCACTTTCTGAGTCCAGGAGTTGTCCTGCGTCTTCTTAGTGGTGTTCAGGATCGCTTCCAGCGCGGACAGGCGCGAATACATGTCCAGCATCTCTGCTTTCTGTTCGCGGATAATGTCTTTCAGGGATTCGATGTCGGTTACGCCTGCGAGGGGGTCAGCCTCTTCTTCATCAAGGCCGGCTTCTTCGGCCTGCGCTTCATCTTGCGCTTCCGGAGTGGCCTCAACGGCTGCAGTACCGGAGTCCTGCGCGGGCTTGGCTTCTTCCGCAAATGCAACGAAGCCCATGAGCAGGAAAGCGATTAAACATAGCATTACGATGCGCATATTGGATTTTCCTCCTTGTAAGTAACAACGCTCATACCTAGACAGAAGGCGCTACTTCGCTTTGCATGGAGCTTTGGGTCGAAAGGCGCTAATAATGCCCAACCCTGGGAGAATGGGCATCGGCATCGCTGTCTGGATGTGAGCACGCGTAGAGCTTAGGCAAGGCTGGTTAGCATTTCGTTAGTCTAGTGTGAAGTGTTTATGAGCCGTGTGACAGGCTCACGCGCCGTTAGGTTTCAATGGGATGGTTATCGTAAACACTGATCCTTTACCTACTTCGCTTTGAATGCTAACAGCCCCGCCGTGCGCCTGCGCGATATGCTTGACAATAGCCAGCCCAAGCCCAGCGCCGCCAAGGCGGCGGTCTCTACCCTTATCTACGCGGTAGAATCGCTCAAAGATGCGATTATGATGCTCGTGCGCGATGCCGCACCCCTGGTCGGCAACAGACACTTCTAGCGCCTCCCTGTTCTGTCTTGCGCTGACCTTCACTATGCTGCCAGCTTCGCTGTACTTCACGGCATTGCTGATGAGATTAAGCAACGCTTGCTCAAGCAAACTCTTGTTCACTTCCGCATGCAATCCTTCTTCGCATTCAACTGCGAGCATGACGCCTGCCTCGTTTGCGGGTTCATGGTAGGCTAATACTGCCTGCTCAAGAATAGGCCGGAGCGAAGCGCCAGAAAGCCTCGCCCGCACATCGCCGGCCTGCAGCTCAATGCGCGTCAAAGCCAATAGCCCTTCAATAATTGAATTCAGGCGGTCAGAGTTCCTGATGATGACGCTAAGGCTATGCTTAAGCTCCGCAGGGTCGTCTATTCCATCAAGCAGCGACTCTGCAAAGCCTTTGATTGCCGAAATCGGCGTGCGAAGCTCATGCGACACATTCGCGACAAATTCGCGGCGCACTTGCTCCAGTTTTCGTTCGCGGGTGACGTCGCGCATCACTACGATCGCTCCTAGCTGCCGCCTATCCCGGTCTTGCAGGCGGCTTGTAGAGCACTCGGTGATGCGCTCGCTGCCGTCTGTGGCGCGCAGTATAACTTCCGCTCTTTCGTTCTCGTAGCCTTCCAACGCGCGCTGCGCAAGCCGGAGCAACTCCGGAATGCGCACCACGTCGCTTATATCTTTGCCTTGCGCGAGCAATGCGCTGGTGCCGAGCATGACGGCAGCCGTATCGTTTATAAACATGATCTCAAAGTCGGCTGAAACTGCCAAAACGCCTTCCGCCATTCCTTCAAGCACAGCGTCCAGTTCGTTGCGTTGGCGTGTAACCTGCTCAAGCAAGCCACTTAGCTGCGCGGCCATAGTGTTGAGCGCTTCAGCTAATCCACCGAATTCCTCAACTTGTGATACCTGCAAGCGGAAACCCAGCTCGCCGCTTGCAAAACGCTGAGCGCCTGCTTTCATTTGCCCAAGGCGCGCTCCAATGCGGTGCGAGACTATTAAGCTTGCTAAAGCCGCTAGCAAGAGTGCGACGATAGCCGCCACAAGCACCTGATTTTGCAAATCGGCGACAGCGGCTTGAACATTGCGCAGCGGCATTGAGATGCGCAGGAAACCCAGCACTGGCTCGCTTTCAGCCGGTGGGATGCGCAACGCGAAATACATGAATTCCTCGCGCTCGGTTGAACTGTAACGCGTGGACATGCCGCTACCTTGAGCTAGCGCATCCTGAACCTCAGGGCGTTCCAAATGGTTTTCCATTTGCGCGGGAGGGTTATCGGTATCGCTAATGACACGGCCGTCTGCTCGTATAACGGTAATGCGCACTTTTGCATGCCTGCCGAGTGTTTTGCTGAACTCATCCGCGCCAGCTTCATCATTTGTTAGAAGCAACAACTCGGCATCTGCGCTGATTAACGCCGCCTTTGATGCAAGCTGCCTTTCGGCATCTCGCATATAGAACGCGCGCATGGATTGGCTCGTGTAAAACGCAAGGCCAAAAAGCGAAGCCAGCGCAATGAGCAGGTATGTAGGAAATAGTTGCCAAAGCAGCTTGCTTTTCACGGATTTTCCCTGAAGCGATAGCCAAAGCCGCGCACGGTTTCAATGTAATTGCCGTACTCGCCCAACTTCTTTCGCAGGCCTACGACTTGCACGTCCACGGCGCGTTCAGTGACCATGTAATCCGCGCCGCGCACCGCTTCAACGATTTGGTAGCGCGTGAACACCCACCCAGGATGCAAGGCAAGATGGTGCAGCAGCTTGAATTCGCTTGAAGTCAGCGAGACAGGTTTTCCGCGCACAGCAACTACATGCCGGCAGGGATCAATCGTAATTTCACCTGCGATTATGGTCGCCATAGAATCAGGCTCTTTTAAAGTCCGCCGCCTAAGCACGGCCTTGATGCGCGAAATTAGCACTCGCGTGCTAAAAGGCTTGGTGATGTAATCGTCAGCGCCCATTTCCAGCCCCAGCACGATGTCCGCATCTTCGCTTTTGGCTGTGAGCATGACAATGGGCA
>JBBIJQ010000034.1:12753-20707 GCA_037445915.1 Planctomycetales bacterium
TTGCGGGTTTTCGCATCTGCGCGCAGATTGCGGCACACTTCAATGCCGTCTATGCCCGGAAGCATTATGTCTAGGATAGCTAATCCAGGAGGCGCATTTTGTGCCGCGCTCAAGCCTTCTTCGCCTGACCGCGCTGAAGTGACTGCATATCCCTCGCGCTCAAGCGTCCGCACGATCAAGTCGCGCAAATCATCGTCGTCTTCAATGACAAGTATGCGCGGTCGCGTAATCACTAATGCCTTAGGCTCTTTAACGGGCATCCGTTGAAATTATACATACTTTCCGCAAACGGGAGAGAGCGCGGTATTAGCCTGTTTTCCATTTAGGATAGCGCGGCAGGAAAAACTCGCGGATGCAATCAAATAGTCGTGTTCGCCCCCACAACCGCTTCGTCGTCCACCAGCGGGTTGTCTGCCTTCGCCAAGTTTAGTTCCAGGTCTAGCCCCTCTTGCTTAAAGCGCAGGTCAAAGTAAAGCAAAGCCGCCACGATATATTCAAACGGCATCGCCACCACCGTCCCCAGCACGCGCAGCGTCACATCCGCGGCGGTGTACCATATCGGCGGCTTCCAGAAACTCAGGCTCAGAAAGCTCACATTTGCCTTGTCTATCCACATCCCCAGCAGTATCATCAGCCATTCCAGCGGCGTTACTAGCACGTAGCGCGCCAGCGACATCAGTATCCATGTGACTATCATCACGCCGAGAACGTAGCCGAAGGAATGCCGCGTGAGGCGGAAGGTGTGCACCAGGCGGCTCTTAGCCTTGCTGTAAAACGAGCCTTGCGGGCGGTCAAAAGCGATTGCCGCCGAAAGCGGGACAATGCGGATGATGAGGTATAACGCCGCCAGCGAGACAAAGATGAGCATCACGACCGCCGCCGCTATCGCGCCGTATTCCATCCCCGGGATGGCCGCGAGCATCATTACCATTAGCGGCAGCAGGTAAAGCGCGATGATGATTGCGCCGAAAAGCGCGTATGTGCCCTGTATCATCCACCAGTTCTTGTGGACATACACAATGCACTCCCAAAGCCTCGCAGGCTTCCCCATTAGGGCTAGCCCCGCCATGCGCGCCGGGACGATGAGCATGTAGGGAAAAATGAGCACCGAATAAACGAGCAGCCCCGCCCCCCACAGCGCCAGGCCGGTATAGTCGTTTATCGGCGGGGGAGTGAACTCGCCGGTTATCCAGGGCGCTGCCTGAGCCCAGTTTAGCAGGTATGAATAGCGCAGCAGCGCGGCTATCACTGGCAGCTCAAGGATAATGAAAAAGAAAACGAGCGGGCCGAAGTTGCGCTTGTAGATGTTGAACGACCCGGCGATTATTTTCCCTAGGTCAAGGCGCTCATAGCGCGCGTCATTCGCCGCCTGCGCCGCCGTTTCGCCGCTAAATCCCTGTTCCATCGCCATCCGCGCCCCCAGTTTAGCATACAGGTGGAGCTAAGCTAGACTCTGCTAAACTAGCCTGCACATGACACGGCTCAAACGCGACCCGGCGGTCTACGTTTTAGCAGGCCTGTTGCTGGCTTCTGTTCTCATAGGCCTTGCCGTGCTGGGCGCGCGATCATATCTCAAAAGAGAGTATCTTCCCCTGCGGCATCCGATATTCAGAGACCATAAATACAAAGGGCAGCCCGCCGTCGTTGAGCAGGATGCGTTCGTCCGCCTGCTTATGAAGGTAATTGCAATAGACCTTGGAACAGGCATATATTTCAACATGCGGCCAATTCAGGTTGAATCAATAATCGGGCTTCCAGAAGGTTACGAGAAAAAGCCTGATGGGTATGAAATTTACTGCTATACATATCCGGCAGATGCAAGGACGACCAAGCTTGACCAACACAAAACGGCGGGCATGCTGAAACTAGCACAATGTGCCCAACTTGTTTATGTTTTCAAAGACAACCGGCTGAGAGAAATGTTCTTTGCTAGATCCCTCTTTGGTGGAACTGCGTATAAGTGGGAGTTCATAAAGCTAGCGGACAAAGCGCTTACAGATTGCACACGCGAGGACTTAGTGAAGATATTCGGAGAACCGAAGGACAGCGCAGGGGAGTATCTAATTTGGCATTTCAGGCCGTGTACTCCCATCCCCCAAAGCCCTGTAAACGCTTTATATATTCACGCGGAGCTTACCCGCCCGAACGGGCGGCTAGAGGAATTCTACATCTCGCTAGACTGACGCGCCTGGCATTCCTGCTAAACTACCCAGCGGATGAAAGAGATGATGAAACGGCAAGGGCCGGACCCGGTTGTTTATGTGTTCATAGGGCTGCTTGTGCTGGCTTTGCTTTCCGTTTACGCCGTGTTTGCGGGGCGTTCATGCGCGAAGCAAATAATAGAAGGGGCTAAGAGCGGGGGCGAGCAGCCATATACCGAGAGCGGGGAGTTCAAACGCGCCGCGGCCGAGGTTTCGCAAGAGGAATACGGCACGTTTGCAAAGGCTGTTGAAGGCATAGACTTTGGCATCGGCGTGCGCGTGGGGATGCGGAAAGACGAGCTGCGCAAGCAGCTTGGCGACCCGGAAAGCGTGAGCCGCGCTTCGGGCGGCAAGCAAATACTGAGTTACATGCTCCCGCCGGGCGCGAAGGGGCCGCGCCCCGAGGAGCGCCGGCAAGGCGGGTTCTTTGACACGATGCGCATGGCGGTCCTCGCCGTTACGCTGCGCGACGGCATCGCCGAGGAAGTCCTGTTCACCATCTCGCCGATGAGCAAAGAGGGTGACCGGTGGGAGTTCATCAGGCTGGGGAGCAAGCCTCTCGCCGAATGCGTAGGCGACGACCTTAAGGCGCTGCTTGGCGAGCCTACGCGAACACAGCATACCACCTTTGCCTGGCACTATGCCCCCGCTGACGCCCCGCTTGGCGCCAGGCAATCCGTCTATATTCACGCTGTTTTTGGGCGCGCTGGCGGAAGGCTAAGCGAGCTGTATATCGTGAAGAACGGTTAGTCGCCAGTAAACGCCGCATACCGAAGCCAAGTTGCGTATACGGAAAATGCGGAGAGAGTGGGATTCGAACCCACGGTACGGCTTGAAGGCCGTACAATTGCTTAGCAGGCAACCGCCTTCGACCACTCGGCCATCTCTCCGCACGCGCGCATTATACCAGCACCCCTTCGCAGCCGCAACGCGCATTCACTTTATAAGCGCAGGGGCTCCCGAAGGAGCCCCTTCACAACTCACTTCCAGTTGTTACACGTTAATGTTTAGAAAAAAACGTTGCCTGCGCCGGGATCCTTAAGTGGGATTTCCTCGTCGCGGCCTCCGGCAGCGTTCTCATCAGGCGGAGGAGGTGCCATCACCGGATAGTCGGGATACTGCTCCATCGGGCAATTGCCGGCCATCTTCTCGGCGATTATGGAGTCCATGGCAATGCCGAAGGCATACGCCATCAGGTTAAACACGTCGTCGTCCATCGTCGTCGTGAAGTGAGCTTTGAGCTTGCGGTGCGCCTCAAAAAAGGTGATTGCGCCCAGGTCTGTCCCAGGCTTAATGTCAAAGAGCTGCGCGAACTGGGGTTCAAGGGAGCGCGGGTTCTCTTTCTTCATCTTGGCGATGAGCGGCTTGCCCATCTCATTGTAAAGACGGTCCACGTCAATGCGCATGTAAGTGCTGCCCTTGGCGACAGGGCGGAGTTCCTTGGTGTGAACGCGGCGCGCAAGGCCGGAGAACTTCTTGTAATTTGTGACTATAACAAACCAGTCATGGCTCAAGCCGATAGCCACGGTTGTGTCCATAATCGGGTAGAAGGTCCATCCCAGCGTGCTGTGGCCGGGCTTAGCTGGATTGAAACCGAGCATCCCGCCGGCCATGCCAACCAGCTTTTTAGCGCCTTCGTAGTCTTCAACCGGAATCATAATCGCTGCGTTGAAGTCTTCGGGGCCCTGAATATCGCGGCTGAAGTCGGGCGGGTCAAAGAGGACTATGTCCATCTCGTTGCCCAGCGAAGCGAGCATTTCCGGCTTCATCTGTATCATCCCAAGCGGGCCGAAGTTGATGTTCGCCTGGCCGCCGGATGCCTCATTCGCAGCTTTGCCCGCTTCCATCATGTAGTCCATGAAGATGGGGCCTTTCTCTTTGAAGCCGTTAACAGCGAGTAGGAATACGTAATCGCCGTCGGAGAGGAACTTGTCAAAGCGCCATTCTCCATTGGGGACGGCAATGTAGCGGGAGACAAACGAGTTGGGATAATCGTTGTTGATAACCATCGTTTCCTTGATGGTCATCATTCCACGGCTCATCTCGCATTCAATGTCGTAGCGCTCAATTGCAAAGTAGCCGGCGGCGGTAAGGATGCCTTCAAACATTCCCGCCATTGGGTGTTTTGCCTTAAACTCGTCAGTGAAAAAAACCGCCTTAATCTTGTCCATGTAATAGGCGATGTCCAGGCTTTCGTAGCTGTTGGCGTAATACTTAACAGCGGAGTCCTTTGTGCCGACAACATTGTCGGCCGACGCAGGCGCAGAGGCGAATAGCGCGTAGAGCGCGAGCAATAATGCACAAATGAAATACTTCATTAGTTACCCTCCTTCGGCAGCAGTGATTATAGCACGGGAATAGCCCCTCGCCGCCAGGGGGCTAAAAGCGATATGATAGTTTCCGTCACTCAAATATCTGGATGCAATCTGATGGCGGATAGTTCCAAACCGGCGGTTGAAGGCGGCAGTCCTGTCCGGGGCTGCCTCCTGAAGCTTCACTCCCCCGCATTCAGGGAGGAGGAGCTGGCGAATCTCAAGCAAGTGCTGGATTCAGGATGGCTCACCCGCGGACCGATGGTTGAGCGCTTTGAGCAGGCTTTCTGCGAATACCGCCGCGCCAGGTTCGCCCTGGCCCATAGCTCCTGCACCGCCGCCCTGCATACCCCCTTGGCGGTCATCGGCACGTGTCCCGGCGACGAGGTTATTACCTCCCCCCTCACCTTCGCCAGCACCGCCAACGCCATCCTCCACTTCAGCGCGAAGCCTGTCTTTGCTGATGTTGAGCCCGACACGCTTTGCCTAAGCGCCGAAAAGGCCACTGCCGCCGTTACCCCCCGCACCAAGACTATCATGCCCGTGCATTACGCCGGCCACCCATGCGAGATGGACGACTTCCTCCAGCTTGGCAAGCGCAGCCGCGCCTTCATCATTGAGGACTGCGCTCACGCGTTGGAGGCGGAGTTTCGCGGCGTGCCCTGCGGGACGATTGGCGAATTCGGTTGCTTCAGCTTCTATGCGACGAAGAACATCACGACCGGCGAAGGCGGCATGCTCACCTGTGCCGAGGAGCGCTTCCGCGAAGCCGCCGAGGTGTGGCATCTGCACGGCATGACGCGCGCGGCCTGGGAGCGCCACAACGATGCTGAATTTTCCCTCTACGACATCACCGAGCCCGGCTTCAAGTTCAACATGAGCGAACTGCAGGCGGCATTGGGCCTGGCGCAGCTTCCCCGCGCCGAAACGTGGCTTGCGCGCCGTGGAGAAATCGTCACCGCCTACGACGCCGCGTTCTCGCAAATGCCAGAGTTGCGGCTGCTCAAGCGCCGACCGCATGTCAAGAGCGCGCTGCACATCTACCCGGTAATGCTCGCGCCCGGCGCGCTTCGCATCTCCCGCGACCAGTTCATCACTGCGATGCGTGCGGAGAACATCCAGTGCTACGTCCACTTCCCCGCGCTGCACCTTACGAGACTGTATCGTTGCCGGCTGGGCCACAAGCCCGGCGACTTCCCCGTCGCCGAAGCCGCCGCCGCCAGCCTCGTCACCCTCCCCCTCTTCCCCGCCATGACCGCCGAAGACGTTCAGGACGTCATCACCGCCGTGACGAAGCTTGTTGGGTATTACCGGGCGTAGGCCTTCTTCAGGATGGAGTCGGGACTTTCTAGTCCCGCTTCTGGAAAACCAGAACGCGACTGGAAAGTCGCGTCCCCGTCCAATCGTTGAAGCTTGCGAAGCATCCCCCTTCTGCCCTTCTACGTTCTACCTATCTACCATCCACCCATCCTCTGCTATAATCCTCAAATGCGTGTTCCACCACTTGACCTGACGCGGGTTCACCGCGACATTGAAGACGACCTGAAGGCGGCAGCGCTGCGCGTCATCTCGTCGGGAAGCTACGTTCTCGGCAAGGAAAACGCAGCGCTGGAAACCGCGCTCGCGCAGATGCACGGCGTTCCTCACGCCATCGCGTTGAACTCAGGCACTGACGCGCTGCTGCTCGGCCTCATGGCCGCGGGCGTCGGCCTTGAGCACGAAGTCATCACCACGCCCTTCACATTCTTTGCGACGGTGGAGGGCATCCTCGCGCTAGGCGCAAAGCCAGTATTCGTGGACATTGACCCCGAGAGCTTTTGCATGAATCCTGCGCTGCTTGAGCGAGCGTTCACGCTGAAAAGCCGCGTCGTCATCCCCGTGCACCTCTACGGCCACCCCTGCGACATGCCGCGCATTATGGAAATGGCGGGTAATGAAAGCGGCGTCATGGTGCTTGAAGATTGCGCGCAGAGCATCGGCTCCACCATCGGCGGGCAGCTTACCGGCGGCATCGGCGACATGGCCGCGTTTTCATTCTACCCAACAAAGAACATCGGCGCGCTGGGCGACGGCGGCGCGCTGCTCACTCGCTACGAGAACATTGCCAACGCGGTACAGATGCTGCGCAACCACGGCCAGTCCTCGCGCTACGTCCACGAAACGCGCGGCATTAATTCGCGCATGGACGAGCTGCAGGCTGCGTTTGTCAACATCAAACTAACGCAGCTTGCGAAGTGGGACGAGCAGCGCCAGGAGATGGCGGCGCGCTACAACAAGCTGCTTGCGGGCATCCCCGGCGTTGTCACGCCAAGCGTGAAGCCCGGCTGCACGCACACTTACCACCAATACACCATCCGCGTGCCAAACCGCGATGAAGTGCAGCGCAAGCTCGCGGGCCAGGGCGTCATCGCGATGGTGCACTACCCCAACGCGCTGCACTTGTCGCGCGCGCTGTCGGCGTTTGGCTTCAAGGAAGGCGACTTCCCCGAGGCCGAGCGTGCAGCGCGCGAAGTCCTCTGCCTGCCCATCTTCCCCGGCATGTTCGCCGAGGAGCAGGAATATGTTGCGGCGTCGCTAATCACGGCGCTGGAGTGAGGGCATTATACGCATAACCATAATCGGCGCGGGAAGCTTCGGCACCACCCTCGCCCACACGTGGGCGTCGGAGGGAAAGGACGTGCGCCTGTGGGCGCGCGAGCCCGTAGTCGTGGATGGCATCCGCAATGAGCGCCGCAACCCGCTGTTCAACTCGCAGTTTGAGCTTGCGCCGAACATCAGCGTGACGGGCGACCTGCCCGAAGCGTTAGCAGGCGCGGATGTCGCGGTGCTGGCAGTGCCGTCAAAGTTTATGCGCAGCTTCATGCCCGGCGTTGCAGACGCATTGCGCGCTCGAAAGGATTCCCGCCCCCTACGCATCATCTCCGTCATCAAAGGCCTGTTATTTGACCCGACGGAGCAGGTGAGCGCCTGCGCAGCGCGCGAGCTTGAGGGCATCCCGCATTCGTGGCTGCAGCTTTGCGGCCCGAACCTGAGCGTGGAGATAATGCAGGGGCAGCCCGCGGCGTCAGTGCTCGCGTCGCACGATGAAGCGGCCGCGAAGGAATTGCAGGCCGAGCTGTCCACGCCGCGCTTGCGCCTTTACACCAACCGCGATCCCAAGGGCGTTGAAGCGTGCGGCGCGCTGAAGAACATCCTCGCCGTCGCGTCGGGCATGGTGTGCGGCCTCGGCCTCGGCCTGAACTCGCGCGGCGTGCTGCTCACTCGCGGCATCGTGGAGATGCGCCGCCTGCTGCCGGTGTTCGGCGGCGACCCGGAGACGCTGCACGGCCTCGCGGGCATCGGCGACCTCATCGCCACCTCGTTTTCGGAGAACAGCCGCAACTTCCGCGCGGGCGTGGAGTTTAGCAAGGGCCAGCATTTGAAGGAAGTCGTCGGGGACAC
>JBBIJQ010000035.1:0-19619 GCA_037445915.1 Planctomycetales bacterium
CCTGCCCGGGGCTGCAAACCTGCACAATGCGCGCGGCTGAACTCAACAGGGCGCCTCCCCCAAAGCGATGACGACCGATAGCTATCGGTGAAGAGCATGAATGAAGTTTGTGCCTGAGATTCGGTTGCTTCTATCATCTTCCCCTCAACTGTAATTACATCGCAACTTCATCATGGCGTGACTGGCAGCCCCGCCTTCCTCTCTGGGTTGTTGTGAATGGGAATCCCTAACACAGCCTGTCAGCAGTAAGTGCGGCTTTCCAGCCTCAATACTTGAAGGAAGCGAGGCAGGAATGCCCCGCCTCCTTTTCAATTAGCTCTTATCTTTCCCAAGCTTTACCACCAACAGCAGCCGCGCGGCCGAGGCTGCTACAATGCTAGAGCGATGGCGCGTGAGCAGTTAGAACGCATTAGGGGCTTTGCATTTCCGGCGAAGTACTGGGAACCGCTGGCCGAACAAGGCGGGCGAGTGCGCGTCCAGTGCCTCCTTTGCCCAAGGGAATGCGTTATCTCTGAAGGCGCGCTGGGCTTTTGCGGGGTGCGCGGGGCGCTGGACGGGAAGCTGCGCAGCTTCATCTACGGCCGCCCCAGCTCCATTGCGGTTGACCCGGTGGAGAAGAAGCCGCTTTACCACTTCCACCCCGGAAGCCTTTGCCTTTCGCTGGGGACAATAGGCTGCAACTTCCACTGCGAACACTGCCAGAACTGCGGCATCTCCATTGCGCGCGCAGACGATGCGGGCGTGGCGATGCTATCGCGCAAGGCTGTTACGCCTGAAAACCTGGCGAAGATGTGCAAAGAGCAAGGCGCTGGCGGCATCGCCTTCACATACAACGAGCCGGGCATTTGGGTTGAGTTTATCCTGGATGTGTTTTCCTACTTTAAGGAACACACCGGCTTTTACACTGCGCTGGTTACCAACGGCTTCATCAACGCCGCGCCGCTGGAAGGCCTGCTCGCGCTGACGGGCGCATACCGCGTTGACTTGAAGTCGGTCGTGCCGCAGCGCCTTATGCGGATGGCAGCGTGGGACAAGCCGGAAAAGGTGCTGGAGAGCATTGCGCTGGCGGTGAAGCGCGGCGCGCATGTTGAGGTCGTGACCAATGTCGTCACCGGCTGGAACGACTCGGAAGAAGAGCTTACGGAAATGGCGCGGCTGCTAGCGGATATCGCGCCGCCGGACACCCCGTGGCACTTCACGCGCTACTTTCCGCGCCACCATTACGCCCAGCCTCCTACGGCGATGGCGAAGCTTGATGAGGCTGCAGCCATCGCGCGCGCGCAGGGCTTCCAGTTCGTTTACCTTGGCAATGTTGAGGGCGGCTGCGACACCACTTGCCCAAGCTGCGGGAACGTGCTCATCAGGCGCAGTGGTTATGAAGCTCAGGCGCTTATTAAAGAACCGCGCTGCCCAAAGTGCGGCAGCGCGGTAAAGTCGCTAGTTTTATAAAGCTCGCAGCTTAGATGTAGAATTCCAGAGTCTCCTCTGGATGGTGGCCGATGCGAACCTCAAGTTCCATGAAGCGGTCACGGCGAATCAGGCCGAAGACCATAATCTGGTCTTTCTTGGCGCCATAGACGATTTTCTCAAGCTGGCCGATGCTTTTGAGGAGTGCGCCGTCAACCTTTACAACGAAGTCCTGGTAGCGCAAGCCGGCCTCATACGCGGGGCTTCCTTCCCAAACATCGTAGATGAGCATTCCCACGTCCCAATACTCGTCCGGAAGGTTCATGTACATCTTAAGGTCGTCTGTAACCTCACGGATGCCGCCCTGGGCGCTGAAGGAGCCTGAATAGGGCATAACACCAAGCCAGGGGCGGAATGCCGGCTCGCGGGTAGATATTATCTGGTCACTAATGCGCTTCACAAGCGACGCCGGCATGAAGAAGTTTGTGTTCTGCATCCCCAGCGCGCGGCCGCCGCCAAACACGGCTTGGATGCCGATGACTTCGGAGTTGGCATTAAAGAGCGGGCTTCCCTCGTTGCCGGAGTTGATGACTACGTCACTCTGTATCATATCGGGGACGAGCTGGCCGGAGCGAAGGCGCACGGTGCGGAGGGCGGAGACAATTCCGTATGAAACGGTATGGCCGTAGCCGCCTGCGGTGCCTACAACGACGACGGAGTCGCCCTGGCGGACCGGAGCTTTGGTAGCAAGCTTGGCGGGAGTCAGGTCTTTTGGCGGCTTCTTGAGTTTGATAACGCCCAGCCCGTAGCCTTCGTCCTCCACTACGATTTCCGCAGGGAACTTCCGGCCGTCGGCAAGAGTGACTTCTAATTCCTGCGCATCAGTAAGCGCGCTGATATCGGTGAGGATATAGCCGCTCTTGTTGAGGATAAGGCCGGTTTTGTAACTCTGGACGATGCGCTGCTGGCGCGAGGTCAGCGAAACCGCGGCGAGCGAGAGGCTCACCGCCTCAATGGTCACCACGCTTTGCTTCGCCTGTTCCGCGACCTTAACGGCCACGAATTCGGCGCGCGCAGGCAAACAGACAGCCAAGGCTGCAAGCGCTAACACTGTGATAGAAGTCCACTTCAAGCGCATAGCGTTCTCCTGTTTCACTCCGCCAGCCCGCGCGGGCTTAGCGGAGATTCTAACGTCCGAAGCCTTAAACCGAGAAGTTGATTACGTATCTCGGTTTCGGAACTGAATAAACCTTGACGGTAAAGATGCGGTTGCCGGGGCGCTTCACGTCAAATACGTATTCCTGGCCGATTTCGCCAAGAAGAACGTCGGAGCGGAAGTCTTCCGGGCGCGGGGGCGCCATCTCGTTGACGGTCAACAGCCGGTCGCCCTTGCGCAAGCAGCAGGGGAATCGGGCTCTACATCAAAAACCCACAAGCCTTCCGGCCGCAAGCGCTCGCGAAACTCAACATAGCTTTCCCCGTTGCGGATGTTGGGCGGGAATATGCAATGCATACCGAGCCAAGGGATGTCCTGGCGCTTGTGCTCAAGCACTTCCACGACGAAGTTCTTGGGGAAGTTAATGGGAACAGCGGCGTTGCTTTGCTGCGAAAGTATCCAAGCGCCGCCCCAAGTGTTTATGCCGATGACTTCGCCGTGACGGTTGAAAAGCGGGCCGCCGGAGTTACCGCCGTTAATGGGGGTTTGAATGTTGAAGATATAGGGGAGGTTCATAGCGTAGCTAAGGCCGAACTGCCCGCTTTCGCTGTAGCGGTTGCGGTAGTTCCATGCAACCTGAAAGGATAAGTCGGTGTCGCGGCCCATGACGACGCGCATAGTCGCGGTTTGGCGCAGGCCCCAGAACTCCATCGGGTCGCTGCGGTCAATGTTCACGCCTTCGTCCGCGCCGGGCGAACCCATGGCCAACGCCAGGTCGCCGGGCTGGACCAAGTTGGAGTCGCCAAGTGTTACCGGAAACAGCTTGGCCGGGTCGGGATCGTCAAGCACGAGCAGGGCGCAGTCGTAGTAAGGCGCAGCTGCGACCAGAGAAGCGCGCGCGCTGCTGCCGTCCCAGAAAATAATCTGGCAGACCGACGCCTTGCCGGCGACGTGGGTGTTGGTGAGGATATGCCCCTGCTTGTCAATGACAAAGCCTGAGCCCAGCGACTGCAACTCTGCGGCAAACAGCGAAGTCACGTCAATAGGGTGGACAACGACAACCCCACGGTGGACTTTCTCCACGAGGTCGGGCACGTTGATGGGGTTCTCGCGCAGGATGCGCTGGGTATCCCTGGGGGTAATCTCCGGCGCAGCGAACGCGCCGGTGAGTGCGGCGGATAGCGCCGCCAAAACGACAATCATAAACACCGTTGCTCTCATTTTGTTACATACCTCCACACTGCGCCACAGGGCTTGCCTGCGGCCCGAAACGGTTAGCGGCACTTATTCGTCGTCTTCCTCTGGATACTCCAGTATTTGGACGACGGTCTCGTAAATGTCGCCCCCCGTTGCCTTCGGGTCGGTGCTAATGCCCGGCGTAAACCGCCAGTAGCTGATAGTTACCAGATCGTTTATTTCAATGCGCCGGAAAAATGCGCTGTAATCAAACTGATACTTAATCTTGTTGCCGTCAAGCGAGACTATAAGGTCTCCCGCTTTCATGCCTGCGAGGTCGGCCGGGCTTCCCGGGTCAACATAGGTAATGAACATTCCCGTCTCAATGCGGGCGGGTATTTCATTGAGCAGCCGGATCTGGTCGGTAAGGAGGATTGTTTCCGCGCCAAACCAGGGGCGCTTGGCCTTGCCCGCGATGATGCGGTCGGCAACCCTGACTACGTCGTTTATGGGCACCGCCAGGTTAATGTTGCTTTGGTTAAAGTCCAACACGGTGTCATAGACGATACCGACGACTTCCCCGTTCACGTTGGAGAGCGGGCCGCCCATCATCGCAAGCTGGTATGCCGCGTCAAACTGGATGTACTGCTCTGTCGGCTCTTCAACGCCCGGCAGCTCCTTGCGGATTGCGGAAATAACGCCCACGGTGCTGCTGTAGTCCTGGCCGCGTTCGCCGAAGCCTGTGATGCAGATTGGCTCGCCAAGCTTCAGGTGATCCGAGTTTGCCAGCGGGGCAGGAACCGGCTCGTACCTGTAGCCCCAGTTGACCTCAAGCACCGCCGTCTTGAAGACATCGTCGGTTCCGACTTTCTTAGCGGAAAACGACCTTCCGTCGGCGGTGATTACCCGGATATACTCCGCATGGGAGAGGATGAATGGGGTGGTAATCACGTATTTTGGATCCTTGTAGATGAACCCGCAACCGTACAGGCCGTAGAGCGGCCGCGCACCGCGCATGTAGCTCCAGATTGCGTATTCAGTGTCGTTGCGCGGCTTGTCAAACCGCGTCTCAATGAATACGACCGACGGCTTAAGCGACATTGCTGCTTGGTCGGAAGCGTAGTTAAGCTCCCAGCCCGGAGCAACCTGCGCGTTGGCGGTGTAGGCTATCGCCAGCGCAAACAGAAGCGAGCAAAGCCACGCCGCTTTGGAAAGTGGCCTCATAATTTCACCTCAAATCCCCTAGTATGACTGGCCCCAATAAGCAAGGTACCGGGCGGGCCGGCCAGAAAGGATACAGAATACCTTATCAGATACAGCTTCGTTTTTCAACACGCGGACAGTCGCCGCGGTCGCTTCCTTGATTGCAGCCTCGGTTTCACGGGTGCCGTCCCAGGGCGCGACGGCGAATCCCTTGCCGGAAACAGCCTCTTTGAACTCGTCAAAGGTGTGCGCTTCAATGAGCCGCGACGCCTGCGCCTGCTGCGTTTTCACGCGCAGCCGCATCTGGATATCCTCCATCATCGCGGCAAGCCCATTCATGTCAAATGTTCCGGCCGCCAAGTCAAACGCCAGCGGCTTCTTGCTGCGGTCGTCACGGGCCACTGCCGTCGCCTGGGAATTGGCGAGATCTTTAGGCCCTACTTCTAGACGCACGGGGACACCCTTTAGTTCCCATTTAGAGAACTTGAATCCTGGGGTCGTCGTATCGTCGGCGTCCAGCTTCACGCGCATCGGCTCGCCGAAAGCCGAACCCGCCTTGATTATCTCCTCAAGCTTCGCAGCCGCCTCAAGCACCTGCGCCTTGGTTTCGTTCTGGAATATCGGCGTGATGACGGCCTGCACAGGCGCGAGCTTCGGCGGGAGAATGATGCCGTTGTCGTCGCCGTGTTGCATTATCAGGCCGCCGATGATGCGGTGGCTCACGCCCCAGCTCGTCGTCCAGACGTATTTCTCAATGTTGTCTTCGTCAAGGAACTTGATATCAAACGCCTTGGCGAAATTCTGGCCGAGGAAATGGCTGGTGCCTGATTGCAGCGCTTTGCCGTCGGGCATCATCGCCTCAATCGCGTAGGTTGAGACCGCGCCGGCGAACTTCTCCGAGTCGCTCTTCATCCCCGCGAGCACTGCCATAGAAAGGTCGTCGGTCGCAAACTCGCGGTAAACGTCAAGGATGCGCAGCGTTTCCTCCTGTGCCTCTTTCTCGTATCGGTGCGCGGTGTGCCCCTCCTGCCACAGGAACTCCAGCGTGCGCAGGAACGGGCGCGTCGCCTTCTCCCAGCGCACGACGTTCGCCCACTGGTTTTGCAGGATAGGCAGGTCGCGGTAGGAGTTGATCCACTTCGCCCACATAGTCCCGATGATGACCTCGCTCGTGGGGCGCACTGCCAGCGGCTCGGCAAGCTTCTCGCCGCCGCCGATGGTGACCCATGCGACTTCGGGCGAGAAGCCCTCCACGTGCTGCGCCTCTTTCGTGAGCAGGCTCTTGGGGATGAACAGGGGGTAGTAAACGTTTTGCGCGCCGGTCTCGGCTATGCGGCGGTCAAGCAAAAACTTGATGCGCTCCCAAATCGCGTATCCGTATTCGCGGTAAACCATGCACCCGCGCACGGGCGCATAGTCCGCGAGTTCGCCTTTGAGAATCACGTCGGTGTACCAGTCCGACAGGTTCTCGCTGCGCTTGGCGATTTGTTTTGATTCAATCTTAGCCATAGCCGCCACCGGAAACAAAAATTATAGCAGAGGATAGCTGTAAAGCGCGCGCCTTCTCTCCTGATAAACCGTAGGATGAACCGAGTGTGGACTCTTGCCCGCCGTAGCCTTTGCGTAGGAGGGTTAGTCCATACTACTACGCTGCGGCAGATGTGGGGACTGAAGTCACAACTCTGACCGTTCTACGTTCTTTTTAATCTACCATCTACGGTTCCCCCCTCTGATATAATTCCCGGTGCGAATGCGGGCATACCTTCTTTGCGTGGTTCTCATCTTCACGGCGCTTATCGCCACGCCGCCCGCATACGCCGACGACGCCGCGCCGCCCGCCTCCCCGCCCATTGAAACCGCCGCTGCCCCCGCGCAGGAGCAGCCCGCAGACGATGCGGTCACGGTGCAGACCGGCGAAGCCAATGACTACATTGAAGCCGACAGCGGCACGTATCTTACCGGCGATAAGCTGGAGCTTAAAGGTAACGTACTCCTGCACACCGAGAGCGCCTTCCCCGGCGCGGTCGTGGAGATACGCGCGGACGAGGCGGTGTGGGACGAAAAGCTTGACGTGTTCACAGTCCCCGGCGCGACAAGGATAAGCGTCCCCTCATACAAGCTTGACATCATCGGCCAAAACCTGCGCGCCGACCTGGCCGCGCATACCGGCTCCATTGAAAGCGTCAGCGGCACGATGCGCGTTAACCCGAAGATGTTTGCGGACGCCAACGGGATGGTAAACCGCCGCTACGTGCGCTTCACGACTGCCGACCCGATGGTGAGCTTCATAAGCGAGGGCATGTCGTTTGTGCAAGGCGAAAACGGCGCATTCGTGGCGACCTTCAAGCAGGCGCGCATAGCCCCCGCCGATGCTGCCAGCGCAGATTTCCGGTTTACAGTGCAGGAGATGGTTTATATCCCCGGCGAGCAAGTCATCGTCCGCAATGCGCGGCTGCAGGCGAGCGGCGTGACCATCGGCTACGTCCCGCGCTACCGTTATAGGCTGAAGAGCAGCGACCGCATCCTGCGCGGCACATTTCCCACGCCGGGATACGACGAGGACGACGGCTTCTTTCTCCAGCAGTCTGAATACCTGCGCTACGGCGACTTGTCCGTTGACCTGAACAGCGAGTATTTCGTCCAGGACCAGCGTTACCTGCCAGACCTCCAGATATTCACTGAGCCTACTGAGAACTCCAAGCTCGGCGTGCAGTTAGGGCGAGACCGCACGCGCGACCTCTACCGCCGCCGCATAAGCCGTAAGACTTCGTATAACTTCTACTACACGCAAGACATGGACTTTCACGCCGATTTCCTGCGCAGCGCGTCCTTCGGCGTTAGCTACGCCAAGCGCGGCCAGGACCTGCCTAAGGTGACTTCGCGCAGCTTCTCAACCTTCGCCAAGGCAGATACGCCCGCCTACGACCTTGGCGGTGGCGTGAAAGCGCTGGGCGGCATAGGCGCGTATTACTGGAAGTATGAATATGGCGATGCGGATTTTCTCGCGCTGCACTCTTTCGTGCGCCTGGCGCGCGAATCACCGTGGGGCATTGACTATGTGCAGTTTGAGCATGCCGACAAGTTCGGCGGCAGCCCCTTCCGCTTTGACGACCAGTTCACGGAAAACAAGCTCATCGCCAACAAGAACTTCCAGCTATTCCCGCATTACACGGGCCGAGTGACCGCCGCCTACAACTACGACCTGAATAACTTTGACGAGCTGACGGTTGGCTTGAGCCGCGAGCTGCGGGCATATTACATCGGCATGAACTACAACTTCGCGCGCGCGGCAGCGGGCGTGGAGTTTGCTCTGAAGTTCTAAGGCATGCGGGATGCTCCGCTGCTAGATGTCCAGGTTCTTCACGTTGCGCGCGTATTCGTAGATGAAGTTTTTGCGCGGCAAGACTTCCGCCCCCATCAGTCGCTCAAAAGTCTCCTCGGCGCGGCGCAGGTCGTCAACCGTGATGCGCGTCAGGGTGCGCGACTCGGGGTTCATCGTGGTCTCCCAGAGCTGCGTGGGGTTCATCTCGCCAAGCCCTTTGAAGCGGGTGACTTCGGTGTTCGCGCCGAACTCGCCCAGCTTCACCTCCATCTCCTTCTCGGTAAAGACGTAAGCCTGTTTCTGGCCCTTGCGCACGCGAAAGAGCGGCGGCTGGGCGCAGAAAAGGTGTCCGCGCTCAACCAGCTCGCTCATGTGGCGGAAGAAGAATGTAAGCAACAGCGTGCGGATGTGCGCGCCGTCAATGTCCGCGTCGGTCATTATAACGATTTTGTGGTAGCGCAGGCGCAAGAGATCAAAGTCGTTGCCGATGCCCGTGCCTATCGCGGTGATTAGCGCGCGCACTTCCTTGTTGCCGAGAATCTTGTTGAGCGCAGCTTTCTCAACATTAAGTATCTTGCCGCGCAGGGGGAGTATCGCCTGGTATTCGCGGTTGCGGCCCTGCTTGGCGTTGCCGCCCGCGCTGTCGCCCTCAACGATGAACAGCTCGGAGTTCTCCGGCTCGCGCACGGAGCAGTCCGCAAGCTTGCCCGGCAGCGAGCTTTCAAGCCCCGCCTGCTTGCGCGTGATGTCGCGCGCCTTCTTCGCGGCTTCGCGCGCGCGCATGGAAACTTCGGCTTTCTGGAAGATGCGGCGCGCCTCGGTGGGATGCTCCTCCATAAAAGACGCGAGCATCTCGTTTACCGCCGATTCCACAAGCCCCTTCACGTCGGAGTTGCCGAGCTGGCCCTTGGTCTGGCCTTCAAACTGCGGGTTCTCCAGCCAGACCGAAATCGCGGCGGTAAGGCCTTCGCGGATATCATCGCCGCTGGGGAGCGGCCCGCCGTTTTTCACCAGCTCATATTTCTGCGCGTAGTTGTTGATGACGCGCGTGAGGCCGGACTTCAGGCCGGTGATGTGCGTCCCGCCGTCCTTGGTGTAGATGTTGTTGGCGTAGCCGAAGATGTATTCCTTGTAGGAGTCCGTCCACTGCAGCGCGAAGTCAATGCGCGTCGTGCCGGATTGCTTTGTGTAATGGATGGGCTTTGAGTGCAGCAAGTTGCGCGTGCGCGTGAGCCACTTCACCAATTCCTGCAAGCCGCCCTTGTACTTGAAGGCTTCTTCGTGCAGCTCGTCGCGCTCGTCGCGCAGCGTAATGCTCAGGCCCGCGTTGAGGAACGCCAGCTCGCGCAGCCTTTCCTCAAGCATCGTGTATTTGAACTCGGTCGTCTCAAATATCTCGGCGTCGGGCCAGAAATGCACCATCGTCCCGCGCTTGCGGCTCGTGCCGGTCTCGCGCAGCTTCTGCGTGACGTTCCCGCGCGCGCATTCAAGCTGGTATTTTTTCCCGTCGCGGTGAATCTCCACGAGGAAGCGCTCGGAAAGCGCATTGACGACGCTGCCGCCGACGCCGTGCAGGCCGCCGGAGACCTTGTATGCGCCGCCGCCGAACTTGCCGCCCGCGTGCAGCATCGTGTAGATAACCTCGGCGGCGCTCATGCCTTCGGATTCCATTTGGTCAACCGGCACGCCGCGCCCGTTGTCAAAAACGCTCACGCTGCCGTCAGGGTGGATGGTCACGGTTATCGCGGTGCAAAAGCCCGCCATCGCCTCGTCAATCGCGTTGTCCACCAGCTCCCAGACGAGGTGGTGCAGGCCGGTTTCGGAGGTGGAGCCGATATACATCGCCGGGCGCTGGCGCACGCCTTCCAAGCCCTTAAGGACCTGGATTGACTTGCCGGTATATTCCTCCGGCGCAGCGTCCACGTTGGCCGCCGTGCACGGCTCTTCGGGCTCCTGCGCCGCGTCCTGAATATCTTTGTTTTCGCCGGGTTTCACGCCGCCCTCGGAGGGCGACCTTTTTACTTTAGCCATGTTAAAACCGCTATACGCATGTAAATACCGAACCCATCTCCCAACCCCATTAAATCATATCATTTAACGCCTCCCCTGAGAACCCTTTTCTCCTTATTTCATGCCGATTCTTGGGGATATTTCAGGTCATGATTCTAGGCGCAGTTTCGCACATCGGGTAGGCGTGGCCCACCAGCCCCGCACAAGCAGTTTCCCCATTCGAAAGCGGCTTAAAGCGTAAAGCCGGGCTAATCAGCCCGGCCTACCCATTTAAGGGATGGAGACATTCTAAAGTGACACGGAATACCGCGGCCCTAATACTGGAATCTTTCCCCAAGGAAATACTTGCGGGCCATTTCGTCGCGGGAGACTTCGGCGGGGGTGCCCTGCACGAGGACTTTGCCGTCAACCATGATATACGCGCGGTCGCAGATGCTCAGCGTCTCGCGGACATTGTGGTCGGTGATGAGAACGCCCAGGCCCTTGTCGCGCAGCGAGGAGACAATCGCCTGCAGGCTTTCAATCGTGATGGGGTCAATGCCCGTGTAGGGCTCGTCAAGCAAGATGAAGTCGGGCTTCCCCGCCAGCGCGCGCGCCACTTCCACGCGCCGCTTCTCGCCGCCGGAGAGCACGTAGGCTTTCTGGTTGCGCAGGTGCTTGATGTTGAATTCCTCAAGCAGCTCTTCCATGCGCGCCTTCTGCTCCGCCTCGGGCAGGCCGATGACTTCCCAGACGAGGCGGATGTTTTCCTCAACCGTGAGCTTGCGAAACACGCTGCTTTCCTGCGACAGGTAGCCGATGCCCAGCCGCGCGCGCTTGAAGATGGGCAGCTTCGTGATTTCCTCGCCCTTGAGGTAAACATGCCCGGCGTCGGGGCTCACCAGGCCGATGACCATGTAGAAAGTCGTAGTCTTTCCCGCGCCGTTGGGGCCGAGTAGGCCCACGACTTCGCCCTTGCGCAGGTGGACGCTGACATCGTTGACCACGCGGCGGCCGCGGTAGATCTTGATGACGTTGCGCACCTCAAGCACCGCGCCGTCATTGGCGGCAGGCGCCTGCTTAGGGGCTTCAATTGTCGCTTGCGGCGTATCCACGGTTCATCTTCATTCTAGCACAGGCAAAGCCGCCCGCCCGCGCTCACGCGAGTCCCTGCAGCTTCACGAGGCTGTAGTAATAGCCCTGGCGCTCCACGAGTTCGCGGTGGCTTCCCGCCTCGCGGATGCGCCCGCCGTCTAAGACGATGATTCGGTTGGCATTCTTCACGGTGGACAGCCGGTGCGCCACCATGAGCGTCGTGCGCCCATACATAAGCTTGTTGAGCGCGTCCTGCACAATCGCTTCGGAAATGGAATCAAGCGCGCTCGTCGCCTCGTCAAGCAGCAAGATGCGCGGGTCCTTGAGCAGCGCTCGCGCAATGCTGATGCGCTGGCGCTCGCCGCCCGAAAGCGTCACGCCGCGCTCGCCGACGATGGTGTCGTAGCCGCGAGGCAGCTTCATTATGAACTCGTGCGCATTGGCGCTCTTCGCGGCCTCAATAATGTCAAGCTCATCTTTGACGCGCGTGCCGAAGCTGATGTTGTCGCGCAGCGTGCCGTGGATGAGGATGGTCTCCTGGCTCACCAGCCCGATGTGCCGCCTAAGCGACGCCAGCGTTACGCGCGAAACGTCCTGGCCGTCAATGGTGATGCTGCCCTTGCGCGGCTCGTAGAAGCGCGGGATGAGTTGGAGCACTGTCGTCTTACCGCTGCCGCTGTCGCCCACTAGCGCGATGGCCTCGCCCGGCTTAACGTCCAGGCTGAAGTCTTGCAGCACGTCCGAGCCGCTGGAGTAGCCGAAGTCAACGTTGGTGAAGGTTATCCGCCCGTCGGTGATTTCCAGCGCCTTCGCGCCGGGGAGGTCGCGAATCTCGCGCGGGGTGTCAAGTATTTCGTAGATGCGGCCGATAGCGGCGGAGGCGGACTGCAGGTGCGCCACGACGCGCGACAGCTTGTTGAGAGGGTTGGCGACCATCGCCGCGAGCCCGACGATTAGGAACACATCGCCGACGGTGGACTGGTCCTGGATGATGAGGAACGCAAGGAACGCGAAGAATACGAGCGGCGCCATCATCCCGATGAACTCCCCGCACGCGAGGAGCACCGCGAGCCACTTCGCCGCGCGCAGGTTTTCCTTGAGCGTGCGACGGTTCACGTCGTAAAACTGGCCGCTGACCTCCGCTTCCATGTTAAACGACTGGATGAGGCGGATGACGTTCAAGCCCTCTGAAA
This sequence comes from Planctomycetales bacterium, assembly GCA_037445915.1. Classification (GTDB taxonomy): domain Bacteria; phylum 4484-113; class 4484-113; order 4484-113; family 4484-113; genus JBBIJQ01. The sequence continues at coordinate 12,542 of JBBIJQ010000035.1, forward strand.
GCACGCCGGTAAGCTCGCCGGTAAATTCCTGGATTCGCTGGTTGATGCGCCGCAGGCGCGCCCCGACAATGCGCAGCCCGATGGCGACGATGAGCGACACCACAAGGATGAATACGCCGAGCTGCCAGCTCCGCACAAAGAGTATTGCGAGCGCGCCCACGAGCATGAGCGGCGAAACGATAAGCTCCTCAAGCGAGGCGGTGATGAAGTTTTGCAGCGTAACGACGTCGTTGGTGAGGCGCGACATCAAGTCGCCGACGCGGCTCTTGTCAAAGAACGAATACGAAAGCTGCTGCAGGTGGTCAAACAGCCGCTGGCGGAGGGTTGCCGTAATGTTGTGCGCGATGGAGTTGCCCGCGTAGATGCGAAGAGACAGCGCGACCGAGCGGATGATTAGGAGCAAGACGAGCGCTCCCAGCGTAAGCCAGAGCAGCGTGATGTCGCGGCGCGTGAAGATTACTTCGTCAAAAAGGTATTTGGTGATGACGGGCAGCGAAAGCTGGGAAATGGAGAAGACGGCGGCAGACCCGAGCGCGATGTAGAGCCACTTGCGCTGCTCCATGACGAGCGGGCGGATGCGGCGGAACTCCCACCACCTTCTGCGCGCGCGTATGTGCGGTGTGCTTGATGCGGCCATCATTACCAGATGCGAAAGGATATTCTAGCATCCGCAGGGGAATAATGGGTTTCCGGCTGAATTAGCTTATTGGTAGGCGGGACTTTAGTCCAGCTCCGAAATCTCCTACTCTCCGTAGGCCGCACTTTAGTGTGGCTCTGGAATCTGAGCTATGGACTCTGCCCTCCGGTTGAAGGGCCGGGGCTTTACGCCCCGCCGTCTGGGTCCTAATGGGTGGCACAGCCGACTCGGCTGTGCGCCTAATGCACAAGCGGGACGCATGTGCCACCTTCCAGACGCCGGAGCCAGGCTAAAGCCTGGCCTACGGGGAATGTTCCAAGCACTCCAACAACGCCTGCACTTCATCCCGAAGCTTGCGCATCTTCTCCGCAACCTCCGGCGGAAGCTCAGGGGGAAGCTCGCCTTCCCACGCGCCGTGCAGTTCCTTCAGCGCGCTGACAATCTCTTCGCGGCTGAAATCTTTTGGCTGTTCAGGTTCGCTCATGGCGAGAGGCGGTGCAGCATCCTCGGGAACGCGATGGTCTCGCGGATGTGCTGCACGCCGCAAAGCCATCCTAGCGTGCGCTCAAGGCCGATGCCGAAGCCCGAATGCGGCACGCTGCCGTATTTGCGCAGATCAAAATACCAGCTAAACGCCTCCTCGGGCAGCCCGTGTTCCTGCACGCGCAGGCGCAGCGTCTCCAGGTCGTCCTCGCGCTGGCTGCCGCCGATGATTTCGCCGACTCCCTCAGGCGCAAGCAGGTCCGAGCCGAGCACCGTCTCAGGGTCTTTCGGGTCGCGCTTCATGTAAAACGCCTTTATCTGCGCCGGAAAGTTGGTGATGAACACCGGCAAGTCCGACTGCCCCGCAAGGAATGTTTCCTCCGGCGCGCCGAAGTCTTCACCGAAATCAAAGCGCGCCTCGCGCCCGGGCATATTTTCGTTGATGATTTTCACGGCGTCGCGGTAGTGGATGCGCGGGAAGCACCCGCCCTTGGCGCACGCCTCCACGATGTTCGCAAGCGGCGTTGTGTCGCGCTCAAGCGTGACAAGCTCGCCGGCGCAGTTCGCGAGCACGCGCCTAATCGTGTCAAGTATCATGTGCTCTTGCAGGCGCATGTTGTCTTCGTGCGTGAAATACGCGGCCTCGGCTTCCAGCATCCAGAACTCCAGCAAATGCCGCCGCGTCTTGCTCTTTTCTGCGCGGAAGGTTGGGCCGAAGCAATACACGCGCCCCAGCGCCATCGCGTTCGCCTCGTTGTAGAGCTGGCCGCTTTGCGAGAGGTATGCCTTGTCGCCGTGGTAGTCAACTTCAAAAAGCGTGGTCGTGCCTTCAACCGCGTTGGGCGTGAAGATGGGCGTGTCCACGCGGATGAACCCGCGCTCGTAGAAGAAGTCAGCCCACGCCTTCTCAACCTCGTTGCGCACGCGCATTATCGCCGCCTGCTTGCGCGAGCGAAGCCAAAGGTGGCGGTTGTCCATCAGGAACTCTACGCCGTGGTCTTTCTTGGCGATTGGGTAGTCTTCAACAATTTGCAGCGCGTTCACGGCGCTGACCTGCATCTCCACGCCGCCTGGCGCGCGCGGCTCAAGGCGAAGTTCGCCCGTGATTTCAAGCGACGATTCTATGCCGAGCTTCGCGCACTGCTCCATCGCCTCGGGCTGAAGGCTGCCGCCGAAGGCGACGCACTGCATTTCGCCGCTGCCGTCGCGCACGATGAGGAAGAAGATGTTCTTCCCGCTGCGTATGTTGCGCAGCCAGCCGCGCAGCCTCACGGTTTCGCCGGCGTGCTCCTTCGCGTCACATATTCGTATCGTCTCAATCATATTGCGCCCCTTGGCACGCCTATTCTAACCCCTATCAGCGCGCGTGTGAAATCGCGCTTTGGAGTCTGGGCTCTGCTGAAGGGCGGGGACCTGTGCCCCGCCGCTCTTCTCCGAAAACAAGACGGCGGCCCACGGGTGGCCGCCCTACAACCAGAATCCCATAGCCGGGCGAAAGTTCACCCGCCTTTGGAGGGACACGGCCTACAGCTTTGGATTGTCTTGTTATATTTCCCCCTACACATCGCTAGAATCTATATGGGCGAGAGCTAACCCTCCGCCTACTTCGCGCCGGAGCACCCGCATATATGCCCGATTCCCCGCAAGCCGCAAGCGCCGGACTGCACGCGCCCGAGCTGCAAAAACTCTGGAACGGCAGCGTCGCAGCAAGCCTCACCAAGCCTGAATACTTCGCGCTGCTTGGCTACCGCCCACACGCAGGCCAGCGCCGCATCCACAACTCCAGCCGACGCTTCACCATCGCCGTGTGCGGCCGCCGCTGGGGCAAGACGCTCGCAGCCGCGCGCGAGGCAGGCTTTGCGGCGCTGAAGCCAGGCGCGCGCATCTTCGTCGTCGCGCCGTACCACGCCCTGTGCAGCCGCGTGTTTGAGCAGGTGTGGAACGACCTTGTCGTGGCGTTGCGCATGCCCGTCGCCGCAAAGAGCCGCAGTGACATGATGATTGAGCTGGCATGGGGCGCGCGCATTGAGGGCAAGACTGCCGAGCGCCCGGACGGCCTGGTCGGCGAAGGGCTTGACCTCGTGGTCTTTGACGAAGCAGCGAAGGCAAGGGCGGGCGTGTGGGAGCGCTACCTTGCGCCGTCGCTCATGGACAAGCGCGGCCGCGCGCTGTTCATAACCACGCCCGAGGGCATGAATTGGCTATACTCGCTGTTTATGCAGGGCAAGGACAGCGGCGAAAGCAACTGGCTTTGCTTCAACGCGCCGTCGCAGTCAAACCCGCACCTTCCCCGCGCCGAACTTAAGCTCATTACGCGCAATATGTCGCGCTTTCATAAGGCGCAGGAAATCGGCGCGGAGTTCACTCGCTGCGCCAACCTGGTCTATCCCGCGTTTTCCCACGCCGCGCACGTGCGCCCGCAAAGCTACGACCCGCGCCTGCCGCTTTACCGCGCCATTGACTTCGGCTACACAAACCCGTTTGCTTGCCTCACGCTGCAAGTTGCGCCGGGCGACGAGGTGCGCGTGCTTGACGAGATATACCAGCGCGGCGAGACGGTTCACGAAAATGCCCAGCGCATGCAGCAGTCGCTTGAGCCATACTTCGCGCGCTTCCGCGACTACTGGCTTCACGGCGGCCACATGCGCCAGCCTGTCTCTCCATCAACCAATAGCCAGTCACTTGCAACCATCCTCACCCATCCCCTCACCGGCGCTCCGCGCTTCCCGCAAAGCGTGGATGAATTCGCGCAGTGCGTAATGCATTTTTGCGACCCCGCAGGCGCGGGCGAGCGTGCGCACCTGCGTAGCCTGGGGCTCATCGTGCAGGCGCGCCCTTCGCCGTTGTCCTACGGCATTGAGCTTGTCCGCAGCGCGCTGGAGGGAGACGGCGACGCCCCCAAGCTTTTCGTTGACCCACGCTGCGTGAACCTCATCCGCGAATTCGGAAGCTACCGCTACGCCGATTCAGGAGACTCATCCTTTTCCTCCTCCGCTTACCCCTTATCCGCCTGCGCCGAAGCTTCGGCGGACAAGTCCCTTACCTCTTACCCCTCTCTGGCTGAAGCTCCCCTCAAGGAGAACGACCACGCCCTTGACGCGCTGCGCTACTTCATGGGGAATATGTTTTGAGTTCGCAGTTAAGCAATTAGCCAATAGGGTAGGCCGCACTTTAGTGCGGCTCCGGAGTCTGGAGTCTGGGCTCTGAACTGAAGGGCGGGGCTTTACGCCCCGCCGTCTGGAATTAACTGCAAGGCTAGCCACGGCGGGGGATAAACCCCCGCCCTTCAACCAGATTCCGGATACCAGAGCCGGGCTTAAGCCCGGCGTACGGAACAATAGGATTCCAGCTGAGCATTTTTCCATTCGCCTATAATTACACCTATCCCTGCGCGCATCATGCGCGGGGGAAGGAGAAGGATATGGGGCGGAGAGTAATTATTGCGCTGGCAGTCCTCACAATCGCAACGGCGGGATTCGCTGCGCTTGCGCTCATAAATGGAGCGACGGCTGAATACTACGGCGGCGGCGCGCCGGCGTCACCTGCGCAGCCCTCGGCGCCGGTGGCGTTGGACATGGAAGAAGCAGGCAGCGCGTTCGCTGCGGCGTCCAATGCGCTGGGGCTTGGCCTCCTGCGCGAGATGCGCAAGGGCGAAAAGGGCAACCTCGTGTTTTCGCCGCTGTCGGTGCAGCTTGCGCTTGGCATGACGCTAAACGGCGCGGATGGCGTGACGGCAGCACAGATGCACGATGCGATGGCGCTTGGCGCGATGGACCTTGGCGATGCGAACATGTCTGCGCGCTGGCTCATAAACTCGCTGGCGGGCGCGGATGAAAGCGTGGAGATGTCGCTTGCCGACTCGCTTTGGCTTGAGCGCGGGCTTGCGCTAAATCCCGATTTCGTTGCTACATGCCGCGACTTCTACAGCGCGGAGGTTACCGAGACCAACCTCACGAGCCGCTATGCGCTCAAGCAAATGGACGACTGGGTCAAGGCGAAGACCAACGGCCGCATAAAGTCCATCATTGACCCGCCGGTTGACGATGCGACCGCGCTCATCCTCCTCAACGCAGTGTATTTCAAAGCCGCATGGGACAAGCCATTTGACAAGGAAGACACGCGCGATGACGACTTCACGCTAGCAAGCGGCGAAACGATGCCAGTGAAGATGATGCGCCAACACGCAGGCTGGGAGTATCAGGAAAACGAGGCCTTCCAAGCGGCGCGGTTGAAATACGGCGATGAGGACAGGTTTGGAATGTGCGTGTTCCTGCCGCGTGAAGGCGTGGGGCTTGACACGATGCTTGATGCGCTCGCGAAGCGGGATTGGCAGGAGTGGATAGAAGAGTTCTACTGGATGGAAGGCACAGTCGGCCTGCCTCGCTTCAAGGTGGAATTCGGCGCGAAGCTAAACGACCCGCTTAAGGCGCTGGGGATGCGCGATGCGTTCATGCCCGACAAGGCGCGGTTCACGAAAATGGTTAACGCACTTGAGCCGCTTTGCATAGGGCTTGTGATGCACAAGGCGTTCATTGAAGTGAACGAGGCGGGGACGGAAGCAGCCGCTGCAACAGCGGTACACGGCTGGGCGACAGCGGCGCCGGGCGAGGAGCCTAAGACCTTCTCGCTTATTGCGCGCCGCCCGTTCATGTATGCCATCACCGAAGCCGATACCGGCGCAATCATATTCCTCGGTGTCGTTGGGCGGCCGGAGGAATAAGCGCGGCGCGTCTTAATCTGAAATCGCAACGGTTTCCTGGAAGGTGGCCCCGTCAGAGCGGTGGAAGGTTATTACCCAGTCGCCGGGGGACGGGAAAACAAGGCGCGTGCTGCTTTGCGCGCTTACCACATCCTCGGAATCAGGATCCAGCCAGTGCCAGTTGGTGTATATGAACGCCGATATAGTGTGCCCAGCCTCGTCAAAGTAGTAGTCCGCGCCATAGCTTTGGAGATTGCTCCCATCTGGAATCGGGGCGCTGAAGGGGCATTCAAGCGGCGTGTTTGCGCGAGCTTCAGAAGGAACGGCGAAAGAGGTTGGTAAGCCCGCTGTGCGCGGGCATTCATCCTTAGGCGTTGGCCCTTGCGTTAAAAAACTCAGCGACAGACTTTCTGGGTTGTGACCTGAGATACCAACGTTTCGCTGCGCGGACATACCACCGCCGAAAACAAGAAGCCAGCTTCCTTCGCTGGGGAATACGATAGTCGTTATCGTGTTCTCGTTCCAAGCCCCTCGCTGTTCGCCAGTGTCCGCACGCCTTTCAAAGGCGTGCAGCCTTAGAATCTTGTTTTCCGTGTCAGTGTCCACGGCGAAACGGGTGAAGACGAGCTCCCCATCTTCATGCGTGATGGTCACGCGCAATGATGTATGCTCGTTTGAAGCGACATGGACTGGAAGCAGGAAGTCGGTGACTTCTGCCTCACTTTCGTCGCCCTGCCAATCACCGTAGGCGAGGATCGCGTGGCTTTGATTCCCGCACGTGATTGTCCATTCCCCTATTGCATCCAGTTTCACAGGGAAGCTGACTATCTCAGGCGGCGGAACCACCATAGGGAAAATCCCGCTTTGTTCTCGCGCAATTATCGTGATATCTATAATCCTGCCAGCCTGGTTTACCGCCAAATTCTTGCTCGTAATAACATGCGCAGGCGAGCCAAATCCCACGGATACATTGATTGAAAACGCCTTGCCGGAGGCGATTGAATCCGGGGCGAATATAACGCAGTTGGCCTCGTATGGCGCGCCTGCCCATCTGTCAAATGCGGGCGGAAGTATGCCCCTTGCGACGCTACAGGAGGATGACGCTAAGGCTGTAAGACAGCATATGAAGGTTACCCAAATCACTGTCAAAACGACATCCCGTTTAGAGCGGTTCATAGTCCATCTCCCGCGCGAGTAAAGAAAATTACCCCAAGACGGCTTATTCTTCCCTCCAATGTTAGCGATGAAACACCGATGGT
>JBBIJQ010000036.1:0-19362 GCA_037445915.1 Planctomycetales bacterium
AAAGCATCGCTGGGAACGCCATCCATGCCTTCATTGTCCAGCGGCACCACCCGCAGCCAGCGGGCATTGCCGTCGGGAAGCTCGTATTGCATCCGCATCCAGCCTTCTGTCGCGCCAGTGCCGTTGGTAAATGGAACAGAGCTCAATACGGTCCATGGGCCGCCCGCGCTGGTTGCTTCTTCCACTTGGTAACTGCTGACATTAACGCCGAAGTACATCGCCAAAGGAGTAACGTCGGCAATACCGATTGTTCCGCTTCCATCCCCGTCAATAACCGCGTCAAGCGGGTCAGTGCCAACCGTGTGACCGTAATGCATGGCGATAGGCGTGATATCGGTAATGCCCACTGTCCCGTTCTGGTCGTAGTCGCCGATGTTGCGGTAGTTCCAGCTAAGGATGTAGTCTGCTCCGCTTGGCGTTACGGTAAGGCCGGCGGCCTTGTTTTTGTCGCCGGACGGGGGTGTGCAGGTTAGTTTCCCGCCGTTAGAAAGATTTGAAGCTAACGCCTGCACGAAGGACTTCTTCAATGCGTAGAAGACCTCAGCGTTGCATCCTTTCGGCGGAACCAGCGCGTCCACTTCTGCGCGGATGTCCGCCGGCAGCGAGTTGATGGCTTCCAAGTATGGACCATCCACCCCGGCAGGAAGCTGTGAAGTGGGAGTCGTTGTGTTCAACGATAATGCGCTTGGCCGGCGTGAAGAATGTCCCCCGCAGGCTGCAAGCATGCAAATAACAAGAATCAAATGAATACCCCAAAATTGCGCATAACGCACTCCCTCAATGAAGATGAGTACACGCGTGTGCCTATAAAATTATACCGCAGATACTATAGGGCGGCTATCCAGGCTAGTAAATTCATCTGGCATAGGCATGACCCGACGTCCCCGGTGTGTAGCTATTTTAGGCTGTGGCAGAAAGTGGATTCCGATGGTGTACTTACAGTGAAAGGGGTGTTTGGAGGAGACTATGCGCACACCAAGTTGCCTAGCTGGACGGCATGTTTGGTACGGCTTTGCGGCTATTATACTGGCGTTGCTGATGGTTGCCTGCGGGGGCGGGCGCCACAACCAGCAAGCCGCGCTTCCACTTGAACAGGCACCAATGGGCATTGCCACGCCTGCAACACCGCAGACGCCTGGGACGCTTGCCGAAGCGCTGGCGCAGCTTGATGCGCTTGCTATGCCCGAGGGCGTGTCGCCACAGGTGTGGAACGACTTGAAGGCAAAGCTGCGGGAAGGCCTTAACGACCGCTTCGGCGGTAAGGGCGCTGCGAAGATTGCCGCGAAAGCGCCGACCGGGGAGGAGAACAAGGTCTGGTGGATTTATACTGAAGGCGGCACCGAATACGTTCCAAGGAAGCTTGTCTGGCGCTACCAGAATTCCGGCGACTTTGATTTGAATGGAGTTGTAGGTGTTTCGGACATTGTCCCATTTACGCAGGCCTTCGGGGCGAAAGTCAGCGAGAAGCCGGATTATTACACGCTGGACTTGAACAGAAACGGCCTCATTGATATTGCAGATATTACGGGAATCGCGCGGAACTTCGGAAACGAATGCTACTCTTACAGGATTTACGTCCGTGATGGGGTTGATAATCTAACGGATATTGGCGGAAAGGCCAGGACTTCAGGTCGCCATGAAGCAGGAACCCTTCAGTTTGAGTTTGAGCTTCCATCGTTGATGAACTTTCGGCCGATACCCAAACTCCTTGTATATCCGCAGGACTCATCTGAAGGGCTCGGAGAGCCTTCATATATTTACTACGGGGCAACGCGAGAAGATTTGGGAACGCGGCTAGCTTCAATCCCTATAGTTGTTGGCAGCCCGGGCGAGAATTCCGCGACCGCCCTAGCGAGGTGGGAGTTTCCAGCGGAAATGGGGCGGAATGCAGCAATGGGAGCATCAACCGTAATATGGCTGGCTCAGCCCGGGCACTACGAGTTTTTCATGATATCAAGCGGGGATGAGTACAGCATTAGACACAACTACGAAGTGGATATAGTCACGCAAGATTCGCTGCCAAGCATAAGGCTGTATTCCCTCGGCACTCCAACCGGGCCATTGCTATACTGGTCGAGAGACGGGTTCGCGGACATGCCAGTAACGCTGGAAGTATGGCGGGACGGCGAGAAGCTAACCGACCTTTCGCATTACAGCTGGCACTACATGGATAAAACAGCCGGATTGGAACAGCACACATACCAGCTACGCGCGAAATACGGCAGCTTTACCGCTTCAAGCTCATCACCGCTGCAGACAGGTGGGCAGAATTACATCGGCGAACACCTTTTCCTGCTTGCCGAGCCCACCAGACTAAATGGCGATGCGAAAAGCCAAGTCGCTGCGCTGCTGGTAAACACGAAATACAAGCTGGCTGCAATTCCCACTTTGCGTTTCACGATTGAAGGAGCCCCTGCTGCGGTTTCTTCGTTCAAACCGGCTGTCATGCTAAGGGTTAACAAAAGCTCCACGCAAGCAGAGTCTGAACTGCAGTTCTACAGTTATTGGCTTCCCGTATATCAGACGGGCAGCACAGCTTTTGAAATTGCGGCAGTTCCAAGGAGCTATTGGATGAACTGGGAAGAAATCGAGGCTCCTGCTCCGGATACATTACCGCCCGGAAGCACCCTGCTTTTCGGACATTTCTACCTAGAAACCTCAATCCTAGCCGGGGCATCAAGTTTGCAGCCTTGGATGAATCAAGGCGGATCGTATAGTTTTTATATTGACGAGTTCCGCAACATGCACTCGTTTGAAAACGTGCATTCGTTTGATCTCACTACTAATGCGACCGGGCAGGCGGTGCAGGCATCGCCAATTTCCGGCCAGTTATCTCTTGGGCGGCCACCATTGCCAGGCGACTTCAACGGAGACGGCATAGTTTGGATGGATGATACTTCGGCCTTTATTATCTACTTCCAGATGGCCGGTGGGAATCCTGTTACGCCGGAGACTGAAAGCGCGGACATGAATGGAGACGGCTACATCACCTTCATTGATTTCTTCTACTTCTTTGGCTACATAGGCCAGCATGTGAGCTAGCCTGCAATGATAGAATAAGCCTGATGGCGCAGAACACAGGAACACCACGGGTAGTGAACCCGCCGACCGGCACGAAGCTTAACTGCCGGGGGTGGGTGCAGGAAGCCGCATTCCGCATGATTCAGCACAACTTGAGCCCCGACGTGGCCGAGAAGCCCGGCGAGCTTATCGTATACGGCGGCACAGGCCGGGCAGCGCGCAATTGGGAATGCTTTGACGGCATCCTGAACGCGCTCAGGGAGCTTGAGGGCGACGAGACGCTTTTGGTGCAGTCAGGCAAGGCCGTGGGCGTTTTCCGCACGCACGAATGGGCGCCGCGCGTTCTCATCGCCAACAGCAACATCGTCCCGCACTGGGCTGACTGGGAGCAGTTCCGCGAATACGAGCGCATGGGACTCACCATGTACGGCCAGATGACCGCGGGAAGCTGGATCTACATCGGCACGCAGGGCATCCTGCAAGGCACATACGAGACGCTGGCGGCCGTGGGCGCGAAGCTCTTCGGCGGCAGCCTTGCCGGAACCATCACGCTCACCGCCGGCCTTGGCGGGATGGGCGGGGCGCAGCCGCTGGCAGTGACCTTCAACGGCGGCGTGGCGATTGTCGTGGAAGTGGACAAGTCGCGCATTGAGCGGCGGCTGGCGACGAAGTACCTTGACGTAATGACCTCATCGCTGGATGAGGCCATTGCGCTTGCGCAAAAGGCGAAGGCTGAGCGGCGGCCGCTTTCCATCGGGCTTCTCGGCAACGCCGCGGAGACGCACACTGAGATGGTGCGGCGCGGCTTCACGCCTGACATCGTTACCGACCAGACGAGCGCGCACGACGAGCTGAACGGCTACGTGCCCGCGGGGATGAGCTACGAGGACGCGCTTGCGCTACGCGCTGCAAACCCGCAGCGATACCGCGAATTGTCGTGGGACAGTATGGCGGCACACGCGCGAGCGATGCTGGCGTTCATGGACATGGGCGCGGAGGTTTTTGATTACGGTAACAACCTGCGCGGGCAGGTCAAGGCGCATCGGGGTATGGACGACGCGTTTCGCTTCCCCGGGTTTGTGCCGGCGTATATCAGGCCGCTCTTTTGCAGCGGGCAGGGGCCGTTTAGATGGGTCGCGCTGTCGGGTGACAAGGAAGATATTTTCACGACCGACCGCGAGCTGGCGAAGCTGTTCCCGGAGAAGGAGCATTTGCTGCGCTGGCTGAAGATGGCGGGCGAGAAGGTGGCGTTCCAAGGGCTTCCCTCGCGCATATGCTGGCTTGGCTATGGCGAGCGCGACTTGGCGGGGCTCATGTTCAACGACCTCGTGAAACGCGGGAAAGTCAAAGCGCCTATCGTCATCGGCCGCGACCACTTGGACTCGGGCAGCGTCGCCAGCCCCTACCGCGAGACGGAAGGGATGCGCGACGGCAGCGACGCGATTGCAGACTGGCCGATACTCAACGCGCTGCTGAACACGTGCAGCGGCGCAAGCTGGGTGAGCTTCCACCACGGCGGCGGCGTGGGCATCGGCTACAGCCTGCACGCGGGGATGGTCGTCGTCGCGGACGGCACGGACATGCAGGCGGAGAAGCTATCGCGCGTGCTCACGACCGACCCGGGCACGGGCGTTATGCGCCATGCCGACGCGGGCTACGACATCGCGCGAGATACCGCCCGCGAATACCAGATGAAGGTTTCAGGGAATATGGAATGAGAGATCCAATAAGTCTGCTAGATGGTATTACAGGTAGCACTAGGAGAAAAGTAGAGCCCTCGGACATTGGGCTTTATTACTACAAGTTCTGGAGTGAAGTGCTTCCAAAGTTGCGTGAACTGGGATTTGTTACAGGCAGGCAGGAAACACCATCACGCAGCTTTCTTAATATCAATGCAAAGAAGGCTGGCTACACTTACTATATGGCTTTCACGAAGGAACACACATTCCGCGTTGAACTTTACATTGATAAAGGCGATGCAAAGTCGAACAAATCACGCTTTGATAGCCTCCACTCAATGAAGGACGAAATTGAAAAGCAGATGGGAACTCCACTGTCTTGGCAGCGGTTGGATAAGAAGCGTGCGTGTAGAATAGCGGTGCAGCGTGACGTATATGACCGCGACTCCCAGCGGGATGAGTTGATGAAGTGGGGCATTGATATGTTCGTCAAGCTGCGAAACGTCTTTGGCCCGTTGATGCGGTGAGAACATGAAACACAAACAAACTTTAACGATACTCGCGCTCCTCTCCCTCGCCCTCCTCCTCGCGTCCTGCGCGGCGCAGAATGTGAACACGCGGGCGATGGGTTTTTACAGGCTGCTTACGGGACAGGGCGCGAAGGACAGCATGGTGAACTACCTGTCGCCGGCGTTCCGCGCGGAGTTGGAGAAGCAAAACGCGCTCAAGACGTTTGAATCGATGGGCAACGCCCTGAAGCTTCCTGGCGCGGGTAAGCTAAAGCCCATCAGCGCAAAGAGCATCCATTCCGACCGGCTCGGCAATTTCGCAATAACATGGGTTGAGGGCCTTCCTGACTCGCCGCTCGCCGGCAGCGCTCCGAATAAGTGGGTGCGCGTAAAAGGGAAGTGGTATTTGTATATGGGCAGCGAGGCGGAGATTAAGGCTTACAAGGAATTCCCGACGGGGCTGCGCAAGCCCGTCATTACGCCGCCCAAGGCGTCGGATTATTCACAGGAGCCGAATAAGGAAGAGAAAGCCAAGGACGAGGCTGCGAAGAAGGAAAGCGGGCAGGTTGCGCCGGAGAAAGTGAAGGAGCAGGAGAAGCCGCCTGCGAAGCCGAAAGGGAAGTAACGCGGGCAGAGAGGGGTAAGGGATAAGGGGTAAGGGTGCCGGATTTCAGAGTTCAGATTCCAGACGGCGGGGCACATGTCCCCGCCCTTCAGCAGATTCCAGATTCCAGAGCGGGACTGAAGTCCCGCCTACAAGATAGCTGTTATCCTTCCGTCTCTTCGCAGGTTTCATCATTGCCGAAGAGGGGTTCAGACGCCCCGGACTGTATGCACGCGGGGGTGTAAGGCACGCGGAAGTACTCATAGGCTTTCTGCGTGGCGCAGCGGCCGCGCGGCGTCTTCTCCAAAAATCCCGCCTTCATCAAATACGGCTCGTAAACGTCTTCCAGCGTGTCGCGCTCCTCGTTGAGCACCGCCGCCAGCGTGGCGATGCCGACCGGCCCGCCGCTGAAGTTGCGGATGATGAGCGTGAGTATGCGCCTATCCATCTCGTCCAGGCCTTCGCCGGTGATTCCCAAGCGCTTGAGCGATTCCTCGGCAAGCTCGCAGGATATTTCGCTGCTTCCCGCGACGACGGCGAAGTCCCACACGCGCTTGAACAGGCGCAGCGCGACGCGCGGCGTGCCACGGCTGCGCGCGGCGATGGCCAGCAGGCATTCATCGCCGATAATGATGCCGTGCTCCTGCGCTTTGCGGCGGATGATTTCAGAAAGGTCGGCAGGCTCGTAGAAGTTCAGGTGGAACAGCGCGCCGAAGCGGTCGCGCAAGGGCGCGGTCAAAAGCCCGCTGCGGGTGGTCGCGCCGACTAGCGTGAACGGGCTAAGGTTCAGCGGTATGGTCTTGGCGCCGGGCCCCTTGCCGATGATAACGTCAACCTTGAACTGCTCCATCGCCGAATACAGCGTTTCCTCAACCGCGCGGTTCAAGCGGTGTATCTCGTCAATGAACAAGACCTGCCGCTCCTGCAGGCCGGTGAGGATGGCGAGCAAGTCGCCCGCGCGCTCAAGCAGCGGCCCGGTCGTTGAGGTCAGCGTGACACCCATCTCGTGCGCGATGATGTTGGCAAGCGTGGTCTTGCCGAGCCCAGGCGGACCTGCGAAGAGGATGTGCTCCAGCGCTGCGCCGCGCTTTTGCGCCGCCTCAATCATCACGCGGATGTTCGCCTTGACCTGCGCCTGGCCGACGAAGGCGTCAAGGCTCTCCGGGCGGCGCGAGGTGAACGCGGAAACTTCCCGCTGAATCGTTTTCGCGGCTGCCAGTTTGCGGCATGCGCCTAGTTTAGCATAGCGCGCCGCCTTCGGCGCTGGGGCGGCACTTCGTCTTCGTCGTCTTTGCGGTGATACAGCTCAACCGTCGTGCGGTCGCGGATAGTCAAACCGTTTAGGTGGTCAATTTCATGCTGGAGGATGCGCGCGTGGATACCTTCAAGCTCCACGCGGTAGGTGTTCATCTCCAGGTCCTGGAACTTCACGGTTATCGCCTCGTAGCGCGGGACAAGCCCGCAAAGTCCGGGGAAGGAAAGGCACCCTTCCTCGTCCATCTCCTCACCGCGCCCGTCAACTATGGTCGGGTTGATGTAGTAATTCACCTCGTCCATCTCAATGTCGCGCACGACAATGACGCGAAGAAGCTCGCCGACCTGGTTTGCGGCAAGGCCGACGCCGTTTTCGTCAATCATCGCTTCCTTCATCTCGTGGACTAGCTTTGTGACGAACTCAATATCGTTGCGGCCGACTTTGCGCGCGCTTTTACAAAGCGCTTCAGCCGGGTATTCAAGTATCTTTCTCTTAGCCATGCAGAACTATTATACCTTCCAGGCAGAGGGAATATCGCCGCGATAAATGGCTCTTGGCTTAGGCTGGCGCGCCCCGCGGCACTTGTTAAAGGTTCGCCGCTCGTGCTATGATAAGGGTTCACCTATTTGGGAGCTGATATGAACCAGAGGAAGGCGAACCTCACTTTAATCGTTGTGGTAACGCTAATTGCGCTGATACAGCCGCTCTACCGCATCGCCAACAAGTACGACATTATAACGCTTGGCCTAGACCTTAAGGGCGGCGTGTCAGTCCAGCTTATGGCGGTGCCGGAAATGGGGCAGCAGCTAACGCCTGAGGACATGACCGGCCTTATTGAGGTTATCCGCAACCGCGTTGACCCCCAGGGGCAGCGCGAAGTCGTCATCACCATAGTCGGGGGCGACCGTGTCCTGGTGCAGGTTCCAGGCGAGAGTAAGAGCGATGAAATCCTCAAGCTCATCGGCGAGACTGCGCTCCTTGAGTTCCTTGATGTCGGCGACAATGCGCTCCAGGACGGATACGATGTCAGCAAGGACAACTACCCGGTGATTCTTTCCGGGCGCGACCTTAACAACGCGTTCCCGACCCGCGACAGCATGGGGCGCCCCGCAGTCGGCTTTGCGTTCAAGCCCGAGGCCGGAGACAAATTCGGCCGCTTTACGCAAAACAACGTAGACAAGTACATGGCAATCGCGCTTGATAAGAAAGTAATCTCCTGCCCCGTCATCCGCTCGGCAATCTGGGGGGGCAATGGCATTATTGAGGGCGGCAACTTTACAGTCCAAAGCGCAACGCTGCTCGCCAACCAGCTCAAGGGCGGCGCGCTGCCAGTGCCGGTTTCGGTTTTGGAGAGCCGCGTAGTCGGCCCAAGCCTTGGCAAGGAGTCCATTGCCAACAGCCTTGTCGCCGGAATAGCAGGCTTCATAATCATCCTCCTAATGATGATCGCCGTGTACCGGCTGCCTGGGCTCGTGGCAAACTTCACCCTATCCCTTTATATAGTCATAACGTTAGGGTATCTGTCGCTCTTCAATGTGACGCTGACACTGCCCGGCATCGCCGGATTCATCCTTTCCATCGGCATGGCGATTGACGCGAATATCATCATATATGAGAGGTTAAAGGAAGAGCTTTCCTGGGGCAAGACGCTCATAGCCGCGCTGGAGTCTGCGTTCGCGCGCGCATGGGTGGCTATCCTTGACGGCAATATGACGACTGTTCTCGCCGCGATGGTGCTTTTCTTCTTCGGCACCGGCCCGGTCAAGGGATTCGCCATCACACTTTCCATTGGCATACTCGTCTCTATGTTCTGCGCTGTTTTCGTCGTGCGCTATTTACTCAGCATGCTGGTCCTGCGATTTAAGAATACCAGCTTTTACGCATAAGAGGATCTCATGCTTAAGAACCTTAACCGATACAGACTAATTCCCTTTGTGCAGCACAGCGTGCTGTGGATGGCCATCTCGTCCTGCGTCATCCTTATCGGCGTGGGCGCAATGATAAACAACAAGCGCACAATCGGCAGCTACCTCAACTTGGGCATTGACTTTACCGGCGGGTCGCTGGTTGAGATGCGGCTTGCGCAACCTGTCACAGCGCAGGACATCGCCGCCGTTATCACCCCGTTTTCAGAAGGCGAGCCGCTGGTGCAGCCCCGCAAGTCCGACCCCCGCGAAGTGCATATCCGCATGCGCATAAAGCTAGAGGGCGCAAAGACCGAAGCCCAGCAGAGCGCAATGCGCGTAGAGAAGCTCTCGGAGATGGTGAAGGCCATTGAAGCCAAGTACGGCGGCCCTGGCTCTGCAGTGATGCTGCAGGAAGCGTATGTTGGGCCGGTGGTAGGCAAGGAATTAATCATGAACGCGATATGGGCGCTGCTGCTCGGCTCCATCGTAATCATGATTTACATATTCGTCCGCTTCAACAACTTCACGTATTCCATCGCCGGGATTGTCGCGCTGCTCCACGACGTGCTAATCGCGCTCGGCGGCGCAGCCATCCTGCGGCTAGAGATAAACTCTTTTTTCATCGCGGTTATCCTTACCATCATCGGTTACTCTATCAACGACACTATCATCGTCTACGACCGCGTCCGCGAAAACAACCGTAACTTCCCGCAGCTCAACTTCCCGACGATTGTTAACCTTAGCATCACGCAGACACTGACGCGGTCCATCTTGACGGTGTCCACTGTGCTGTTCATGATATTGGCGCTGCTGTTCTTCGGAGGCCCGCCGGTTTACAGCTTCAGCATGGCGCTCCTAATTGGCATATTCTCCGGAATGTTCTCATCTATATTTATAGCCGCACCTATCGTCCTCTATTTCACGCCGGGCACGAAGCGGCAGCGTATCCCCAAGTTCATAGACCTGCTTGCCGCGCAGGAGCAGGCCGCCATGGGGACTTACGACGAAAATGGGCTTATCCTTGATGACACCGTGTACGAGGGCGAGAAAGAGGAAAGTAAGCCTGCGCAGGCCTTGAAGAGCACCGCGAAGGCTATAGTTGAGAACGCGGCTTCCGCGCCAAAGCCTGTGCAGGCTGACGAAGAGCGGAAGAAGAAGGTTGTTAAAAAGGCGCGCAAAAGGTAATGGCGCAGCCAGGCTTGCCCAGCAGTTCTTTGGAAAAAGAGCTCGCTGAGGAGCACGGCTTTCCAGCCTTATTGGCGAAACTTTTCGCTACGCGGTGGGAGACCATCTCGCGCGAAGATATCTCGGTATACTTGGACCCCGAGATGCGTAGCCTCAAGGGGCTTGCAGCATCCCCTGCGCTTCCCCGCGTTCTTGAAGCGCTGAACCGCGCGCGCAAGGACCGGAACAGCATCCTTTTCTACGGCGACTACGATGTTGACGGCATTATGGCGACGGCGATTATGTTCGCCGCGAGCCAGCACCTCGGCTTAAAATCCAACTACTACCTCCCTTCGCGCTTCGGCGAGGGCTATGGCCTCAGCCAGCACATCGTCCGCAAGGCAGCGGGCGAAGGCTACAAGCTACTTGTCGCCCTTGACTGCGGCACCTCAAACAACACGGAAGTGGAGCTTGCTCACGAGCTAGGGATGGATGTGGTCGCATTGGACCACCACGCCCCCGGCGCTAAGCTGCCGCAGATGCCGCTCATCAACCCGCACACTTCGCCCGGCGTTGACCCGCTGTGCAGCGCAGGCCTCGCATTCCTATTCGCGCGCGAATGGATGGCGGCCGAAGGCGAGGATGCGGGATTGACTGACGAGAACTTCCTTGAGGCGGCTGCAATAGCCACCATTGGCGACCATGTTCCTCTAATTGGCGACGGTTTTATTCTCGCCCATATGGGATTGGAGCGCTTGCCTCGCACAACGCAACTAGGGCTATCTGCATTGCTCGCGGCGCTGGGGCTAGAAGGCAAGCCGTTCCTGACATCGCGCGACATCCTTTTCAGCATTGTGCCGCACTTGAACGCCGCGGGTAGGATGTCCAACTCCAACGCAGGCCTTGTTGTGAATATGATGCTCGAGCGGTCGGGCAACAAGGCGATGAATTTCGCACAACAGCTCGTTAGGCTTAATATGGATAGGCGTGAGCTGCAAAGAATCGTCTCCGATGAAGCGGCGCTTCAGGCATTAGCGCAGGAAAGCTGCGAAGTCCTCGTGCTTTACAAAGCCGATTGGATGCCAGGCGTCACCGGCGTTGTCGCGGCGAGGATGGTGGAGATGTTCAGCAAGCCGACGCTCGTGTTTTCCGACGCGTTGCAAGAAGTTGGTTGCGCGGTGGGAAGCGGCCGCGCCCCCGACGGAGTTGACATGTTGGAGCTGATTGAGCCAGCCCGAGAGCTTTTCGTCAAGCTAGGCGGGCATTCGGCTGCCATTGGAGGGACGCTGCCGGTGAAGTTGTTGCCCGAACTGCGCTCGCTCCTCTCTAAATACCAACCCAAGCCTGCTGCCGGCGAGCCGGATGCCAAAGCCCATGAATGGGAGGCCAACCCAGCCCAGCTAGGCAGCGAACTTATTGGCTCGCTGCTCAGGCTACAGCCTTTCGGCGAAGGGCACGCTGCGCCGCGATTGAGGATTCGCGATGCGCTCGTGGCGCGTTCGTCCATCATCGGCAAAGATGGGACAACGATTAGCGTGGAGCTGGATTCGCCGGCCGCGCCCCTCAAGCTAATCGGCTTCAGGCGCTCGCACTTGCTCCCGCACCTGCGCGCAGGAACGACCGCGACGATAGATGTGGAGCTTGGGCTGGACAACTTCCGCAAAGAGCCTGCGCTGCAACTTCTCCTGTTAGGGATTGCGCAGCAATAGCAAATGCTTATCGGCAATGTATAATCAGGCAGCGCTATGCCTGATTCCGAACCTCAAGTCTTAAACGAACAGGCGGGAATTGATGCCCTCTTCGGGAAACTCATAGAGGAGTACCTCCGCCACTACCCCGGCGGTAACACGTCCAAGATTGAAGCCGCGTATATGCTTGCCCTTTCGGCGCACAAGGGCCAGGAAAGGGATACCGGCGATCCCTACATAACCCACCCGCTGAATGTGGCAATTATCTGCGCCCGGCTGGCGATGGACGAGGGATCGCTGATTAGTGCGCTGCTCCACGACACGGTTGAAGACACGCCGATTAGGCTTAGGAAAATTGAGCGCCTTTTCGGTGAAGATGTAATGCGGCGCGTTGACGCGCTAACCAAGATTCGCCGCATTGACTTGTTCGCCCGCTTCACTGGCCGCACTATGAGCGACGAGCAGGCGCGCAACCTGCAAAAGCTGTTTGCTGCGATGGCGCAGGACTTCGCGGTCCTTGTCATTAAGCTCGCCGACCGCCTGCACAACCTGCGGACAATGGGCGGGCTTTCGCTGGAGCGCATCAAGCGAAACGCGAAGGAGACGCTGGACTTCTACACGCCGCTTGCGCGCCGCCTCGGCCTGCATGAAATGGCGCACGAGATGGAGGGCATCTGCTTTAGCCTGCTTTACCCGAAGGAATGCGAGTGGGTCACGCGCGAAGTTGAGAAAATCGTCGGGCGCAAGGGCGTGGTTTACGACCAAATGATCGCCAACATCAGTCAAGCGCTGGAGAAGGAAGGCATCAAAGTCTCCAGCATATTCGGGCGCGCGAAATCGCCATACTCAACCTGGAAGAAGATGCACGACCAGACTCTCCCGCTTGACCAAGTGTTTGACCTCATCGCGCTGCGCATTGTGCTTGCAGGCGACGAACTTGACTGTTACCGCGCGCTTGGCGTGCTACACGGGCTATACCGCCCATTGTTCAACCGATTCCGCGACTTCATCGCTGCCCCAAAGAGTAACGGCTACCAAAGCCTGCACACGACTGTCGCTGGCGAGACCGGCCAGATAACAGAAGTGCAGATACGCACGCATTGGATGGACGAGGTGGCGGAGCGCGGCGTCGCTGCGCACTGGAAATACAAGGGGCATTCACAGTACCGCCTGCGCGAGACGTTTTCGTGGTTCCAGTTCATTGAAGACCTGTCGGAACAACAGCTCAATTCCCGCGAATTTGTGGAGAAGGCGAGAGAATCGCTGACGCAGGGCGAAGTGCTAGTGCTATCGCCGCGCGGCGAAGTTGTCGCGCTGCCTGAAGGCTCAACGCCGCTTGATTTTGCATACTACATCCACACCGACCTCGGCCATGCGACGGAACATGCGGTCGTAAACGGCGTGGACATGCCGCTTGATTACACGCTGCAAAACGGCGATGTGGTTGAAGTCGTGAAGAACAAAGACGACTTGCTCAATCCCAAGCCGGAATGGCTCAACATCGTTAAGAGCCCAAAGAGCGTCGTGAAGATAAAACGATGGTTCCGCTCACGCCCGCGCCGCGAGCGAATTGAGATGGGGCGTTTCCTGCTGCGAGAGCAGATTACGAAGGGCGGGCTATACCCCCTTAACTTAATGGACAACACGAAGCTGATGCATCTCATCCGAGTGTTGCGCATCCGAAAGATAGACGATTTGTTTGAGCAGATAGCCACCGGCAACCTTATGGCGGGCGAAGTCGTGCAGCGCTTGAAGCAGCTCCACATTGAGCGCGCGATGAAAACGCCGCAGCCGGGGCAGGGCGCTGAGCCTGGCGAACACAAGCTAATTGGCATCGCCATTGAACTCGGCATCACATGCAAGGGCGGCAGGGCGCTAAGGCGCAAGGTAGAACTCGCGTCCTGTTGCACGCCCGTTCCCGGTGACGAGATATTCGGGGTGGACAACCGCAAGGAACACCGCGTTGAAATTCACAATGTTCTCTGCCAGAAGGGGACAGGCTCGGCTGAAGTTTCGGTTATTCCTGTGGAGTGGAGCGAAGACGCGGGAGCGAAGCTGTATCCCGCGCGAATCCGCATCGTTGCGCTTAACCGCGTAGGCATGCTCTTTGACATACTGCGTGAGCTGTCGGAAATGTCCATTAACCTCACTAGCGGCGAAATCGGCTTGCAGCCAAGCGCTAACCAGGGCTACGAAAACGCTGTTGTTGAAGTTACGGTTGAGGTGCAAAACACATCGCAGGTTGCGGAAGTGCTAACCATCGTTCGCGGCCTGGAAGACGTCTTCCTCGCGCAGCGAGTGCACGAGCAGTTGGAGGCGGGATAGGGTGCGCTCCATCGTCCAGCGGGTTTCGCGCGCGAGCGTTAGCGTGGCGGGCAGCCACGTTTCATCCATTGGCAAAGGATTTCTCGTTCTAACGGGAGTGTTTGGCTACGACAACGACAATGACCTTGAATGGATGGCAAAGCGCATCGCCCAGTTGCGCGTATTCGCAGACGAGGAAGGGAAGATGAACCTTGCGCTAAGCGAAGCCGGCGGTGAAGTTCTCCTTGTTTCGCAGTTCACCCTTTGCGCCAACATAAAGAAGGGAAACCGCCCGTCGTTTATAGAAGCGATGGAGCCAAGTGCCGCCGAGGAAATGGTGAAGCGGCTTGGCGAAGCAATAAAGGGCTACGGGGTCACGGTGCAGACTGGAGTCTTCGGCGCGATGATGGATGTGGAGCTGGTCAATGATGGCCCGGTCACGATTGTCCTTGACTCGCGCGAGTTTCGTTAAGCCAGCCGCTTCTCAATCCATTCCGCAACCCGTTCAAACGCCTCATCTCTCTCCTGCGCCGACGTGAAAGGCACCTGCTCAAAGCCGCAGAAACGGTTGCGATTCCAAGTGTCTTGGCGCTTGGCGAACTGGCGGGTGCGCAGCGATATCAGCGGCGCAAGCTCATCAAGCGAAATCTCCCCGCGCAGGCACATCACCGCTTCGCGGTAGCCTATGCCAGTAAGCGCTTGCGCTTCCGGTGGAACCCCGCGCTTGAGCAACGCCTCAGTTTCGCCCACAAGCCCATCCGCAATTATCTGCCTCGTGCGCAGTTCAATGCGCCGCACAAGCTCTGCGCGATCTGTTTGCAGGCGAAAGCCGTAAACCGGCACTGGCGCGCTGCTGTTTGCTGCCTTACCGCGCGCGCGCGCGTGAAGCACTTCGCTGGTAGCGTCGCTGAAACCTAAGGCGCGCAGCGCACTTATCGCGTCAGCCTCTTTCAACTCGGCGACGAGCATCCGTTCAAGGAGACGTATCACGCGCGGGCGGTTTTGCATGTCAACGCTCTTGCATTCTTGGGAGAACAGCCCTTGCATTGCTGCGGTTAATCCTCCGCTGCTTTCATCCCAGGCTTTCAGCGCAAGTTTCCTTAGCCCAGGCAGGGGCGGCGCGCGGCGAAAGTCGTATCCGCGAGCCAGCGCTTCCAAATAAAGCCCCGTTCCCCCTTCAATCAGCGGAAGATGCCCGCGCAGCCGAACATCCGAAATGGCAGCCAGCGCCGCCTGGACATACTGTTGCACTGAATACGATTCAGCAGGCTCCACCAAGTCCATAAGATGGAAGCGTGCGAGGCGCTGTTCCTCCAGTGTCGGCTTGGCTGCGCCTATATCCGCTCCGCGAAATACTTTGCGCGAATCGCAAGACAAGACTTCAATGGGAAAACGTTTTGAAAGCAAGAGAACCAGTTCGGTCTTGCCGCAAGCCGTCGGCCCGATGATGGCAGGAATCTCATTGCGGATGGCGTCCATCTTTACCTGAAGATGTGATTCACGAAATCGGCGACATAGATGACCCACATCGCCATGGCGTAGAGGATGAACTGGGCGATAATAGTGCCGGCTAAGCGCGCGGTGACGAGGTAGGTGTTCATCACCTTTGCGTCGGAGATTGGCCGTTTCCCGTTGATGCACTGGTCGGTAACCATGGCTGCGGGAGGGTCAACGAGGATGAAGAGCAGGAAGGTGGCAATGCCATTAACAATGCCGGAGAGCGTTACCGCGGTGGCGCGCAGCTCAGGATGCAGCGCTGCGGCGAATATCGTTGAGAGGACGCCTACAGTGTAGAACGCCGTGACCAGGACCTGGAAAAACACGAAGTCCATTGGCAAGCGGTTGAATCCCTTGAGGTAGCCCAAGGTGCGGCTAGTAAACGGGCTTGCCCAATACTTAGGCAAGCGCAGCCAACGCTTGGGGTGCGCTATATACAGCGCCATGCGCGGCAGCGTCTTCACTTCTTCGAAAACGACAATCATGCGCATAAAGATACGGATAAAGGTCGGCGTCAGCAGCGCGCCCAGGGCGGTCCCGATGGTCGTAGCGAAGATGATGATATGGATCTTCCATCCCAGCGCGTTGACTAGCATGTCGCGCAATACCGGATCAAGCACCGCGGTCTTGTCCGCCATGTTGCCGACGATGGGCGCTTGGATTAGGTTGGACAGGCGCGAGAAGACTATGATTAGGTTGAACAGAGCTAAAGCGATCGCGAGGCGCTTGGTTATCGCCCCGCTAGTGCGGATGGACAGCGCCAGCGTGTCGACCATCGCCATAATGCCGATGAGGACGGCAACTACGATTACCGCCTTATCAAGGATTGGCGGCATTAGAGCTTCGGCGTGAATAAAGCGATGAAGGAGACTTCCATTTGCGGGGTTGTTGAGATTTCAGCGACGAAGCGGTAGAGGTTTTCAGCCAGGCCGGTCTTGTTGTTGGCCATGCCGTCCCAGTTGCAGCGGAAGGTCACTTCCTCCCCAGGCGCCAGCGCAATGCTGCTTGTTTCCTGCGTGTAGTAACGGTTGTATCCGTAATTCCAGAGCAGCGCGCGTTCCTTGAACACCTTGAAGTCGTAATGCTTGCCGCTGGGGAAGCTAAGCATCTTGCTGGCCTCGCCGTTGTTACGGACGGTGACGGCAAACTCAATTATGCCATCGCCGCCTGCAGAAATGTCCCGCACTGCAAACTCATAGCGCAAGCCTTCAAAGTCCGCCGCGCCTGTGCCTACGAGAATCTCCCCGCTTGCCTCATTGGGCGCGGTTGCGGCTTCTGCGCTAGGCGTTTCTTCGGCAGGCAGATCTTCGGCCGCAGGCGACAATCCCGGGTCAACTACCTCTTGGGTTGTCACTTCGTATTCGCCGGGCGGCTCTTCTGCAAGAGTGTCATCCGCCATCGCCTCTTCCTCCGGCGATTCAATCGTTTCACTTCCGGCTATGGCGGTATCATCAACAAGCAGTTCCTCATCCGCAGGAGGCTCTTTGGCTTCCGCCGCAGGATCAGGCTGCACTTCGGCTTCTGCCGCCGGCGGCGGGAATGCCACTTCCTCCGACGGAGGCTCGGCGAAGTAGCTGATGCGCTCTTCAAGTTCATTTGTGTAATTGGCGTGTCGCGTCAGGTAGTTCTCCACCACTTCCCGCACGAGGTACGGGTGCAGCTTGCCGTCCTTCAGCAAATAAGCGGCAGTGAGGCCCTCAAGCCCGTTAGCCATTTTTTCTGTAAGCGCAACTTTGTATGTCGCATCAGGCTCGACCGCCCTGCCGCCGGCGGTGAGGCCGTGCGCCTTGCCGCCGTAAATCCCAAAGCTGACGCCGCTAACTTGGAGGAAGCCGTCTCTCCCGACATTTGACGCGCCTTGCGAGAGCAAGGCAGCGAGGCTGCTCCCGCTAAGCGTTCCCATGATGATGCGCGACTCGCTGGGGAACACGCGCAGGATGTCGCCGCGCGTGACCGTCCCTTTCTTTAGGCCGTTTCGTATAGCGCCTGCTTCAACCAGCGCGATGTCTGCGCCGGCGGCTTCGCGCACTGCGTCTGCAAACATGTTGCCGATATGCGTCTCAAAAGAGTTAACTTTGGTGGCGGGCATGTCTTTTGCAAGGCTGCCCACGACGACATCAAGCTGCTCGGAAAGGCGCGGCTGGTGCAAGGCAATCTCCGCTTTATACTGCGAGTTCTCCGCCCATGCCCCGCCAATGTCAACAAGCTGCTCGTCAAAGTAGCGCATCTTGTATCCCTTGCCGCGCTCGCCTTCAAAGGTCATTTTGAGCATCCCGACCTTCTGGCCGTAACGCCCCGCCTCTACTATGAGCGTGCTGTCAACTTTCAGCGGCACTTGAAGCTCCGCCTCCTGCCCGCCGGCGACAATGACCGATATTTCAGGATGCGCGATCGCAAGCGCAATGTTTTCGGTCAGGCTTAGGGTTGAAAGCAAGACGATGGTGTCACACTGCGTCTTAAGCTGGGGAATCCATTGCGCGGCAACCGCTAGCGGCTCGCTGAACTCCAGCCCCTGTGTGAAGTCCGGCGGAAGCTGCATTGGAGTTGTAGTATCGGTAAGCCCAAGCAGGCCGATGCGAAACCCGTTGCTCTCCACTACTTTGAACGGCTCCCCGATATACTTGCCCGTGGACTTATCCTTGACATTGGCGCTTAGGAATGGGAAGCCCGCCTCGCTTGCGCGCGCGGCAAGCTCTTTACGCCCGCAGATGAACTCCATTGGGCCGATGCCGGATGCGTCGTAGCCTGCCATGCTCATCAGACGCGTATCCAGGTAGCCTTTAAGGTAGAAAGACAACGGCGAGTAGCCGAAGGCATTGCCGGCGTCAAGGGTCAGCCAGATTATCTTCCCGTGCCGCCGCTTTTCCTGGAAGAAGATGGCGCGCTTCGCATATCCTCCGGAGGGCTTGCCGTTCTTGCCAATAAACGGCGAGATGCGCCCGCGCGTATCGTTGGTGTGCAGAATGGTCAAGTTGACCAGCTCAGCATGCGCCGGTATCCACACGATGGCTCCCATCAGGGCAGCCAGCGCAACAACAAGAATCAGCTTGCCAATGGGTCGGTACATATACTCCCCCGCTACAGGCGTGACTATGAAATGTGATTGTATCATAAGGAACTGAAAAGCCGAGGACTCTTCATCGTTAATGGTGGGATAGAGAAAAGAGGGGGGGAACTCCTAAGATTGAGTTGAACAAAACAACAAAGGAGATCCCGGTAATGAGTATAGCTGAACTTATGGAGTTGCGTGGATACCTTTGCGAAGGAATGAGGGAGAAAGGGGAGCTGAAGGTAATAGAGGTGAAGCATGAGCGGGAAGGTAGAGGCGTGTCCGCATTGCAGGGGCGGGAAGCTGTAAGGGCATGGCTGGCGGAAGTGGGTGGTGACGCCGGTTCTGCCCGGGGTGGCGAAGCGAGCGCGGTTGGGCAAAGGGTTGAAGAGGTACGTGAATGCGACGCTGCGGGAGAAGAAGGAGGAAGCCGCGTGTGCTTGCCGCGAGCTTCGCAGGCTGCTAAGGGACAAGGATGCGCGCACCCTGCGCAATTGGATTGAACGCGCCGAGAAAGCCTCAAGCCCGCTAGGGGCGCTGGCCGCCACGTGGAGGAATGGAAACTGGAGATTGAAACTTACTTCTTGCCGGACGCTCCACCGGCCCCGCTGAAGCCCTTAACCGCAGCATCGCCTTGCTCCGGCGCAAAGCTTGCGGCTATGCTAACAAACACAACTTCATCGGG
>JBBIJQ010000037.1:0-18994 GCA_037445915.1 Planctomycetales bacterium
CAGAGGTCCGGCGCAGGTAGCTCAATCGTCGGCCTGTCCTTGCCAGCAGGCTCGCCGCCCGCATCGGCAAGCAACGGCAACTTTACTCCGCCGCCGCATGCGACGGCTGCTTCGCGCGCAATGCCAAGGTGCGAGAGCAGGTCGCCACGGTTGCTGACGACTGCGAAATCAATCACGCAGTCGGCTTCCACATCAGCCTTCGCCTTGCCGTCGGGAATGCACAGCGGAAAGCGCACAGGCGCAATGCCCAGCTCGTCAAGCGTGGGTATTGCATCGCCGGTGGCAAGCACGTTGTAGCCATTGGGGATGTTTCCGGCGCGCGAAGCAAGCGTAAACGGCTTGCCGCAGCCGCATTCAACTTCGTAGCTAAACTGCGCTTCATCACCCGGAAGCCTGCGCAACACTTTCACCGCCTGCAACGGCCCTGCTGCGTCCGCAAGCGGCGTGATGACTTCTGCCTCAACGCCGCGCTCGGTGAGCATCTTCGCAAGCTCAGCCGCGCCCGGCAGGCCGTCAACGAATTCCGCAAGCCATGAGTAAAGTATCCGCATATGCAGCCCCTAAACCGCGATTATACCAGAGCGGCACCGCTGTGTTATCTGCGAGGTGCGCTATCATAATCAAATGGCCGACAACACGATGAACCCTGACTTGAATTACATCTACCGCCGCAGGAGCATCCGTAAATACGACTCCTCGCGCCCGGTGGAGTCGGAGAAGGTCGCCGACCTCCTCAAAGCCGCGATGGCTGCGCCGACCGCGCGCAACACGCAGGGCTGGCGCTTCATCGTCGTGGACAAGCGCGAAGACCTGGACGCACTCGCCGACCATTACCCCAACGCGGCGATGCTGCGAGAGGCAACGCTGTGCATCGTGCCGGTGGGCGACGCCAACGACTTTTACCACCACCAAAACTGCGCCGCCGCGACGCAAAACATCCTCCTCGCGGCGCCCGCGCTCGGCCTCGGCACGTGCTGGTGCGGCGTGAACCCCGACCGCCACGGCTGGGCGCACGAATTCTTCGGCGTGCCCGAAGGCTGGTGGGTCTTCGCCCTCATCGCCGTCGGCTACCCCCTTGAGGAGAAACCACCGAACACCTGGTATGAGCCTGCGAAGGTCTTTCACGGCAGGTGGGATAAGGGTCGGGAGTAGGTAGCAACACGCGTTTGGTATTGTATTCATAATTGAAAGGGGAGATAGGATGAAACCCAACTTACTGATAGCTACATTGCTCTTGGCAGGCAGCTTGTTTATTACTACAGCCGCGCGCGCTGACTCGCCGGTGACATCAACGCCGTTCGCGAATGCATATCTGGATCTGGGCGTTGTCTCAAATTCGCTGGAGACGGGGATGCTGTCGCTGGAGACGGCGCAGTTCCTAAGCTCATGGGACGTGCCCGTGGACGCGAAGGCCGCGGTGTGCAACGCGCTTGGATGGGACTATGAAGGCAAGAACAACGCCGTGCGCTTTGGCTGGTACTTGTCCTTAAAATACTGGGGCGAGGTGCAAGTGCCGCTCACGCTAAACGAGCGGACGAAAGAGTGGCTTAGCGCCGACGAGTTGATGTGCGTAGGCTATCTCATGGCTCTGGACGATTACTTTCACCCGGGGCGCGCCCTAGCGTGGCTACAAGCCGCCCGCGAGAAGCGCCCCGAAAGTTACACTATCGCAATGATTGAAGCTATCGTCAGCGGCCAAATTAACTTTGACAGCGACTGGCCGTCGATCTGGAACGGCGTTGAAATCGTACTCAACAACGAATCGCTGAAGATGGACATGCGCCCCGAAGCCATCACCATCATCTGCGACTACATGATCCTCTACCAGGACGAGAACGGCCCCAAGGGGTAGGGTCGTTCGCGCAGCGCCTGTTATGTAATGGCCTTCGCAACGCTATAATTGAAATGTGCTTGGGAATCAGCCCCACCGCCTGAGCTTTACCTGAAGTAATACCTACACAAGTGTTTTCATCGCTGTTTGGTGGTAGAATACACCAGGCCGATAACCATGCGGCCTTGGTGACATATGGGACTGCCGAAAGCAGCGAAAAAAGGTATCTTCAGCATTGAGGGCGACTGGAACCCTGACTTGCGGAAACACTACTCCGTAGAGGCGGGCCTGCGCCTGCTCAAGGAAGCGGAGGGCATTCCCTACATCCACCGCCGCGTGGGAACCGCTGAGGAGTTTGAGTACTACCTCCACCAGTGGACGCTCAAGAAATACGAGGGGTATCCAATCCTCTACCTGTCGTTTCACGGCGGGCCTGAGGGCTTCTGGCTGCCCGAAGACAAAAAGCGCCGGAACACTGTGACGCTGGATATGCTCGGCGACCTGCTTGAGGACAAGTGCCGTGGGCGCATCATCCATCTCGGCGCATGCGCGACGATGGCGATGCACAATTCGCGTCCCAAGAAGTTTATGCAGAAAACCAGCGCGCTGGCGGTGTGCGGCTACACCGAAGAAGTTGGCTGGACGGTGAGCACCGCGTTTGAAGTAATCCTGTTTTACAGAATGCAGCGCCGCGCCTTCAACCGCGCAGGCGCCCAGCGCATCCACCGCGACGTGGACATGCTCGCCAAAGGCCTCGTGCAGAAGCTCGGCTTCAAGATGAAGGTCCGCTCAGCCTAGTTACTTCCCCTCCGCGGCCTTTCCGAAGGCCTGCCAGAAGGGGTCAACGCGCGGATGAACTAGCTCGCGCTTCATGCCGCCCTCAAAGACGTTCATACCCTCAGCCTTGGGCACGACTTCGCCCACGATGGACGATGGAATGCCCTTGGCGCTCAGGCGCTGCACGACTTCATCAGCCTTGTGCGGACGGCATGTGACTATGAGCGTGCCTTCGCTGATGCTGGAGTATGGGTCAATGCCGAAGAGATTGCAGACCTTCGCGATGATGGGCTGGAGGATAATGTCGTCCTTGTAAATCGCCATGCCGACGCCGGACGCCTCGGCGACTTCAAACAGGCCGCCCCAGATGCCGCACTCCGTTGCATCGTGCATTGATGTGACGCCGTCGCCGCGTACTCCGGCTTCCACCGCTGTGAGCGCGTCGTCAACGACGCTCATCTGCCAGAAGACCTCCTCGGCCTCGCGCGCCGCCGCTTCGCCGTAAGCCGCAGCCACGCGCTGCGGGTAGGTGCAAGCGAACAGGCCGGCAGCTTCAATGGCTGCGCCCTTAGTGATGATGACGCGGTCGCCCACGCGCGCCATTGTGGGCGTGACGTATTTGTCCGCGTCGCCGATGCAGATAACCGTCGCACCGCCAACCATGGGATAGCCGCAGCCCTCGTAACGGCCAGTGTGGCCAGAGACTATGGCCATGCCTATCTTGTCGCACTCGCGATGGATGACGCGCCACATCTCGTCTAGCTCGTCGCGCGTGATGGTCATCGGTAGGTTTAGGTCAATGGTCATATAAGTAGGTGCTAGGCCAGAGGTCACGGCGTCGCTGGCGAGGATGTGCACTGCGAACCATGCGCTGCGCTCCCAGCCATACGGCGGGACGATAAACACGGGGTCGGTGGTAGTGACCATTACGCGCCCACCGCCGATATCGCATACACCGATGTCAACTCCGTGCTGCGGGCCTACGAGGACTGTGTCGCGCCTGCGCCCGAGCTGGGGCAGGAATATCTCGTTGAATATCTCCGGCGACACTTTGCCGATGGCGGGAAGGTTAGATTTGCCGTTGCTCATAACGCGCTCCTATGCGAAATTGTGCCGCAGGGGAGGGGAGTTTCATACAGTGCCGTGTTCCCTACGCCGGTATTATCCGGATCAGGTGCAAAGGGTTAATCTCAGCCTTTGAGGGCTCCCCTAACGACCGTTGCGAGTCTATCACTAACTCAGATAGAAGACAAGCGTGGGCTTAGCGGTTGCGGACGCGCATCAAAATGATGCCCGACAAGAAGACTGCGCCGTTGGGAATCCATGCAGCGACTGAAGGCAATATCATCCCCCCGCGCCCCATCTGCATTGATAGAGTGTAAAGCAGGAAGTAGAGTAGGACGATGAGCAGGGACAAGCCCATGCCCATAGAGGTTGACGAGCGCAGGGGTATGATGGCCAGTGGCACACCAATGAGGACAAAAAAGAGCGGCGAAAATGGGATGGAGAATTTAAAGAAGTACTCAACCTGGAACCGGCGGATCGTCCGTGCGTCCATTCCCGACTCTTTTTGATAGCTGATAATTTTACGCAGGTCAAAGACGGACAGCTCGCCGGGGTTTTTGCTCTTGAGCGCGATGTCGGCGGGGCTGAGGTCAAAGTCCGGCACTACCCACTCGTCAAACTTCGTGGTTACAACACCTTCGCTGAGGAAGCTATGCACCTTGCCACTGTAGAAACTCCAGCGCGAGCCATCCCATCGGGCGTTCTGCGCTTGCAAATGCCAAGAGTATTCATGGGTTCGAGGGTCAAATGAGAGCAGGTTCAAGTCTTTGAGGTTTGCGTTTTCCAGCCTGTCCGCAAGCAGCAAATAGCTCAAGTAGCCTTGCCGGTAAAAATTGAGGCTGACCTTGTTTTGCGCAACCCGCCCGGTCTTTTCCTGGATGATGCGCTGCTTGATTGTCTCGAAGCGGTAATTGGCATATGGGGCAATCTGCTCGTTGAGGATAAACGTGATGAGCGAGAGCACTAAGGCGAAAAACAGTATTGGCAGGGTAATGCGGTAAAGGCTGACACCTGCGGCGCGCAATGCCGTAATCTCAGAATCCCCTGAAAGCCTACCGACAGCGAGCAACGTCCCGCTAAGCATCGCCATAGGAAACGTGTAAACAACCCATTGAGGCAGGGATAGCAGCAGGAGTTCCAGGAAGACATCAGCGCCTACGCCGTACTTAATGATGAAATCCAAAAGCGGCTTTAGAAGAGCCGCGCCTATTATAAGAACTAGAAAAGCGAATGTGGCGAACAGGAACGGCGGAGTTAGCTCAATCATCACCAGCCGGTCAATGCGCTTCAACACGGCGCGATTGTAGCACAGCACCTGCTATACTCTTTAGCCCTAGGAGCGCTAATGCCCGAACTTCCTGAAGTTGAACAAGTGCGAAGGACACTCAGCTCTAAGCTGACCGGCCAGCTTGTTGC
This sequence comes from Planctomycetales bacterium, assembly GCA_037445915.1. Classification (GTDB taxonomy): domain Bacteria; phylum 4484-113; class 4484-113; order 4484-113; family 4484-113; genus JBBIJQ01. Next base: position 5,090 of record JBBIJQ010000037.1, read on the forward strand.
TTCCGTGCGCCTATTTTTCCCGCAAAGGGTGTTTGCAGTGTCGCCAACGGAGTTTCGCAAGGGGATTGCAGGCGCGCACGTGAAGAAGCTGGCACGCCGAGGCAAGGTGCTACTGCTCCACATGGACAACCAAAAGACAGCGCTCATCGGGCTTGGCATGACAGGGCGGTTTGCAGTTGAGACTTCGCTGGAGCCGGTGGACCACTTGCTGGCTGCCTTTACGATAGGACACAACAAGTTTGTGAAGCTTTATGACATGCGCCGTTTCAGCCGCCTGTCGGTCGCTAACACCCAGCAGCTAGACGAACACTCATTTATAAGAGGCCTTGGTTGGGAGTTTGACGACCGCCGCCTGAACCCGCATATGCTTTACAAGGAGATGCAGCGCTTCCGCAAGAAGAGCATCAAGGAAGTCCTGCTTGACCAGTCGGCTATCGCCGGCATCGGCAACATTTACGCCAACGAGATATTATTCGCCGCGAAGATAAACCCGGAACGCGAAGCTAACACGCTGAACCAAGACACATGCAGCGTGCTGCTTGGGCACACTCGGAAAATACTTCGCCGCGCTATTGAGCTTGGCGGTTCAACTGTGCGCGACTTCCGCGACGCTGATGGGCATGAAGGCAAGTATGCGAAGGAACTGCATGTGTACCTGATGGAAGGCGCGCCCTGCCCGCGCTGCGGCAAGGGAAAAGTAATAGTACGAATCGTTCAAGGCGGCCGCAGCACTTTTTGCTGCAAAAACTGCCAGCGCTGAGGCTAATTCAATGCAACAGAACTCTCCTGTCTTAGTTATCCACGCGGGCGCGGGCCCTATATCTCCTGAACATTATGCTAGAAATCGTCCCGGTGTAGGCGATGTGCTGGCCAAAGTTGCTCCGCGGCTTGCATCTGGCGCGCCGGCAATGGAGGCGGTCGAGTTAGCAGTGCGGATGCTTGAAGATGATCCGCGTTTCAACGCTGGCATCGGGTCTTCATTGCGCCTGGACGGGAGCATCCGCTTTGACGCCTCAATAATGGATGGCTCAGAGTTAAAGGGCGCAGGCATCGCCGCTGTTCGCGGTGTGCCGAACCCAATTTCGTTGGCGCGCTTAGTTCTGGAACGCACACCTCATGTTTTACTAGCTGGAGAGAATGCCGCTGAATTTGCGGTTGATTGCGGCATTGACTTGCTCCCCGACAATTACTTCATTACCGAGGAGCGGCGAAAGCTTTGGGAAAAGAAGTTGATGGCAGGCGAGACACCTGGTGACCAGGTTTACTCAAGCGGTGGGACGGTGGGCGCGGTGGCGCTAGACAGGCAAGGAAGGCTCGCAGCCGGAACCTCCACTGGCGGGCTGATTATGTCCATGGCTGGTCGCGTGGGCGACTCTCCGATACTCGGCGCGGGCACTTATGCTGACGATGTAGCCGCTGCGTCGTGCACCGGCGTCGGCGAATCCATCATGCGCATCTTAATGGCGAAGACCGCATCTGACTATGTGCGACAGGGAATGAGCGCGCAGGAAGCATCTAGCGAAGTAGTCAAGCTGCAAAAAGAGAAGACGCCCGGAACCTCTGGGCTGATATTGCTCAGCGCTGAAGGCGGCATAGGAATTGCATTCAATTCATTGGCGATGAACAGGGGTTACTGGACTGAGAGCGAAGGCGTGATTGTGCCCGAGTAAGGCTAGCTCTCAAGAAGCGAACGGCCGTCCATTTCAGGAGGATGCTCCATAGACCACAAATCAAGGAGTGTCGGGACGATATCCCGCAGCGCTTGGCCGTGTGTGTCAGCAAATACATCCTCAGGCTCCTCTGAGTAGGCGAAGCGCAGCTTGCGCAAAGTCCCAACGACGGCAAGAGGGACTGGGTTCAGAGAATGGGCAGTGTAAGTATTCCCGGCGGAATCACGCATACGCTCGCAATTGCCATGGTCTGCAGTTACGATGAGATATGCCTTCTTGCCGTAATCTACAGCCTCTAGGATTCTTCCTAAGCTCTTATCAACCGCTTCAACTGCTTTTGCCGCTGCCTCAAGGTTGCCGGTGTGGCCCACCATATCTCCATTAGCAAAGTTGATGACGGTTAAAAAACACCTGCCGGAATTAATCATGTCCACGGCGGCATTAGTTACTCCCATTACGCTCATCTCAGGCTTTAGGTCGTATGTGGAGACTTTCGGCGAAGGAATGAGCACGCGGCGTTCGTCCTTGAATGGCTCTTCGCGCCCGCCATTTAGGAAGTAGGTGACGTGGGCGTACTTTTCGGTTTCCGCGACTTTGCAGACGCAGTGGCCGCGCTCGCTCAGGTATTCAGTAATGGAGTTTCCAAGCGCATTCTCCTCCAGGACAACGGGGTTGTTAAACTCATCGGAGTAGCGCGAAAAGCTAATGAAACGCTTGATGATAAACGGGCGCTCAAAGGCGGCGAAGTTGTCCAGGTAAAGGGCGCTAGAAAGCTCCCGCGCGCGGTCTTCGCGGAAGTTGAAGAATATGACAGTGTCGTTAGCCTGTATCTGCAAGGGCAGCTCGCCCGATTCCTCCACAACGCAGTAAGGCTTAACAAACTCGTCCGTTTCGCCGCGCGCGTGGAGCACGCCAAGAAAATCAATGGGGTCGCTGGTAGTTGAGCCTTGGCCTTGGACGATTGCCCGGTATGCTGGCTCAACGCGCTCCCACCGCTTGTCGCGGTCCATCGTATAGTAACGGCCTGATACAGTGGCTAGGCGAGCCTCGTGCGGGTAATCCGCCAGCTTCCGCAACAGCCCATGCAAAAAACCCTTGCCTGCATATGGGCTTGTGTCGCGTCCGTCTAGTATTGCGTGGACAGCAAGTTTCCTGATGCCTAACTTCGCTGCTGTATCTATCAACGCGAAAAGGTGGGAGATATGGGAGTGAACGCCGCCATCGGAGAGCAGCCCAATGAGGTGCAACCGGGTATCCGCTTCTACTACGCCTTGCATCGCCTTCACAAGCACCGGATGGCGCAAGAATTCCCCGCGCGAGACCATCTGATCTAAGTGCGCCAACGGCTGCACAACGCGCCGCCCTGCGCCTATGTTCAGGTGGCCGACTTCGCTGTTGCCCATCTGGCCGGGCGAAAGGCCGACGGCAACGCCCATGCAGTCTAGGAGCGTCCATTGGTTTTCCCTGAGCAGCCGGTCGTAATTGGGAGTGTGCGCCAGGCGCGTGGCATTCGCAGTTGGGTCAAAGCGATAACCCCAACCGTCAAGGATAAGAAGCACACCCGGCTTGCGTTCCATCTCAGTTATTCTACAACAGATACAGCTCAATGAAACGCGGCAGGTTAGCGCGCCTTAGGTTTGACGAGTTTTAGCAAATGAGCGAGGTTGGCGTCTTTACGTATTACAGGCTTGATAAGCCCTTTGGCGCTAGTCATTAAGCTGGTAGCGCCTGGGCCGTGCCCTGCAGTATGGCAAACGCCATGCACAACGACAGCAATAGTTACAGCGCCGGTTAGGTAGGTGCGGCCAAATGTAGTGTCAGCGTTAATTATCGCCACTATATCGCCGAAGCGAAGAGTATCCAGGCCATACTTTTTTACGATAACTGGGTCAAAAAGCTGAATGTCGTAATCGCCGGTATGGGCGCTGTCTTTGCCAATGCCGCTAGCCATCACGGCGGCAGGGACAATATGGGTAACACCAACCTCAATGCTCTTGCCCGTTACTTGAGGAGACATTGCTTTGAGCAGGCGCGGGCTTAAGTTCATAAGCTTCACGCCCTCAAAGCTGGTAAAAGCCAAGCCAGCACCAATGGCGCGAATCTGCACCTTGTCGCCAACAACTAGCTTGTCGCGGACTTCGGGCTGAAAGTCCAGGATAACGTGTTCAATCCCTCCGTGCTTGCCTGTGACAACTCCTTTCTTGCCCTTCGCCTCGCCAGTGGCGACTGTTGCTTCATTGCCAATGCAAGAAAACACCGTCAGGCCAAACTTGCCCGCGTCGCGGCCGATGCTATCGTTGAAGTTGCTGACTGAAACGCCTGGTTCAACATGGTCGCCGACGATGTCAATGCAGTTATCGCCGACGCGGTGCGTATAGTTAATTCCGCCCATGCCGGGGAGAATTAAGGGCTCGCCGGTAATCGCGGAGACTATGTAGTGCTTTTGGCCTGATGGCGGGTTTGTAATTTCAGCGAGAAGCGCTTTCTCAACGAGCTTTTTCTCATTAGTGGCAAGTTTCATCGGGAGACTCCAAGTTTAAGTTTAACGAAGAATGACTTCAGGTTATTCTTCGTCGTAGAAAATCGAACTGCCGCCAGTATCGCCGTGATGCCCGGCGCCGCGCTCTCGGAACATCCGCCTTTCGTGGACGCCCTCGCACTCAACATGGGCGCGCGCAATCATCTGGTCAAGCATTGCAGTTCTACCAACTTCCAGTATGTCGCCGCCATAAGCGCCGCCATATGCGTCGTCAAACGACGGGAATAAGCCAAGCAGACGGCTCGTATGCCCCTGCTCAAAGTAGTATTTTAGTTCAGCCAAAAGTAAAGCAGTCGCAGTGCTAACGAGCAGGCCCACGCCCAGGCCGGTTAAGAAGTCCAGTGTATTTGCACAACGTCTTGTCATAATTGAATACTATACGCCCGTGACGGGCGGCATGATTATAAGCATGGCGCTCTAGAGCGTCAAGAAAGCTTAATCTTGCATTCCGCAATAATTCAGCTTAGAGTCTGAAGACTTGAAGGAGGGAGCGATGGAACTACGAACAATCGGTATTGCAGGCTTCGGAACAATGGGCAGTGAAATAGGATTGCTCGCCGCCGCCGCAGGCTACGACGTGCTGGTGTATGAACCGGCGCAGAACGTGTTTGGAGAGAAGATGCAGCGGCTTCCCAAGCTTTTGCGCATGCTCCAAAAAGAAGCGACCGACGAGCAGCGTGCGGCTATCATCGCGCGCATAAAGCAGGTTGAAAGCCCAGGCGGGTTTGCGGAGTGTGACCTTGTCCTTGAAGCCGCATTGGAGAATCTTGAGGTCAAAACCAACCTATTGACGGAACTCAACGAGAAGTGTAAACCTGATGCTATCCTGGCTTCAAACACTTCAAGCATAGGGATTACCGAGCTGGCCAGGATTAGCGGACGTCCTGAGCGCTTTATCGGCCTACATTTCTTCAACCCCCCGAGTCAGATGAACCTGGTAGAAGTAGTGCCAGGCCTGTTGACCGCCACAGAAGTCTGCGATGCAGGCGTGGAGTTCATCACTAAGCTTGGAAAGAAGCCGTACGTGTTCAAGGAGACACCTGGCTTCGTCGTTAACCGCGTATTGATGGCGATGGCGGTTGAAGCAATGGCGCTTGTGGAAGAAGGCATTGGCGACCCGAAATCAGTTGACGAGGCCCTAAGGCTTGGGGCAGGCTGGCCGCTTGGCCCGTTCAAGTTGATGGATCTTGTAGGGCTGGATGTGTTTCTTCACGCGTGCGAAGGGCTTTATGCTGCGCATGGGCATGATAAGTTTCGCCCGCCTTTTATCCTCAGGCAAATGGTACAGGCTGGCAGGCTCGGTCGGAAGTCCGGCGGCGGCTTTTACGATTACTAAGCCTGCGGAGGCAGCGTGCAAAAGAATCTTTGCATTTTAGGTTCCACTGGCAGCATTGGCCAAACTACACTGCGCGTCGTCCGCGCACACTCCAAGCGCTTTGGCGTTTCAGTCTTAGTTGCGAAATCGCGCGGCGATTTGCTGCTTGAGCAGGCGCGAGAGTTCTCTCCGAAAGTCTGCGTGCTAACCGACCAGCAGGCGGCAGTAAAGTATTGCAGTAAGTTTAACGAGCTCGGCGTTGAGCTGCTTGCAGAAGAAGAAGCCATCCCACTCATTGTCTCGCTGAAAGAAGTAGATACTGTCGTTTGCGCGATGAGCGGCGCCGCAGGATTGCGGCCGTTAGAGGCAGCGCTAGCCTCACGCAAAGAAGTCCTATTTGCAAATAAAGAAGCGCTAGTGGTCGGCGGCGATTTTATAATGAGCCTGGCAAAGGGAACTGGTTCGCGGTTTATCCCGATAGATAGCGAGCATTCTGCGCTTTACCAATGCCTGCTAGCCGGAGAGAGAAATGATCTGCAAAGCGTTACAATCACCGCCTCCGGCGGGCCATTCCTGCGCGTGCCGCCTGATGAAGCTGCGAATGCCGGGTTAGAGCACGTGCTGGCGCATCCCGTTTGGAGCATGGGGCCGGAAGTAACCGTAAATTCCGCGACAATGATGAATAAGGCGCTGGAGGTCATTGAGGCGCACTTTTTATTCGGATTGTCTCCTGCAAATATACGAGTGCTCGTCCACCCTCAAAGCATTATCCATGGCATGGCGCACTTTGCTGATGGTTCCACAATCGCGCAGATGGCCCTGCCTAACATGGCGGTGCCCGTGCAGTACGCACTGTGCGCGCCCGAACGCCCGCAAGGGCTTGTAGCGACGCCTGATTTGGCTTCCATTGGAAAACTGGAATTCCTTACGCTGGATGAAACAGCTTTTCCGCTGCTGAGGATGGGATACGAAGCGCTTCAAGGAGAGTGGTGGGAGACTGTGGCGCTGAACGCCGTGAATGAGATGGCCGTTCGCCGCTTCTTGAAAGGCGAAATGAAATACGGCGCGCTTGTTGAGCTAGTTCAGAAAGCATACTCCACGCGGGGTGCTGCGGCAAAAGCTGGCAGCCTGCCAGACAAGCCGCGCGCTTTGGCGGACATTCTTGAAGCTGATACAATCTTTCGGCGTTTGGCTGCGACTTAACATGCAAGCGCGAATTTTCATTTGAGGTGCACTGTGAGCGATTTCATCAACCGCTTGGACGATAACCTAAAACTGCGAGTTTGGGAGAAAGCGCTGTCGCGCGGGGGCGACTTCGCAGAGATATTCATTGAAGACACAGACACGCTGGGCTTCCAGCTAAAAGACGGCAAAGTGGCAGACTTGTCACAGGGACGCAGGCAGGGAATAGGCGTACGGGTCGTAGCCAACGACGTGTTCGGCTATGCGTGGATGGATGGTTTTGACGAAAAGAACCTGCTTGAAGCTGCCACGACAGCGGCGCAAATCGCAGAAAGCGGCACTCCCGCCGTCGCGCAAGTGCGCAAACTTGAGATTGGCAGCTATTATCAGGTTGACCATCCTGCTTCGGAATTAGACTTCGGGCGAAAGATGGCGCTGTTGCATGATTCAGACGACGCATTGCGCGCGCATGACTCACGCATTGCCCAAGTGGGAATTGGTTATGCCGAGAGCATGCGATCTATCCGTGTTGCGACGACAGACGGCGTTGATGTGTTTGATATCCAGCCGCTTATTCGTATCGGAGGATTTGCCATCGCCACTGAAGGCGACAAGCGTGTAATGGGCATTTACGCCTACGGCGGAAGGGTAGGGCGCGAGCTGCTAGACAAGCACCCGCCTTCCGTGGAAATGGTGCGCGCAGCAAAGATGGCGATTGTGAACCTTAGCGCCAAGCCCATCAAAGGCGGCCCTATGCCGGTCATACTTGGACCTGGATGGGGCGGCGTGCTGCTGCATGAGGCTGTTGGACACGGGCTGGAGGGCGATTTTAACTATAAGGGCGCAAGCATATTTTCCAATCGCATTGGCCAGAAAGTAGCCAGCGACTTGGTGACGGTAATTGACGATGCGACGATACCCAACCACCGTGGCAGCATCAATGTGGACGATGAAGGCACGCCGGGAATGCGCAATGTGCTTATTGAGAATGGCATCCTTCGCGGCTACATGCACGACCGCATCAGCGCGAAGCAGCTTGGGCTTCCACTGACTGGCAATGGCCGCCGCGAGACTTATATGAAACCGCCAATCCCCCGCATGACTAACACGTTTATGCTCGGCGGGGCAACACCGCTTGAGGAAATAATCGCGGCGACGAAGGATGGCTTTTACGCGAAGCAGCTTGGCGGCGGGCAAGTGGACATAGCCAGCGGCGACTTCGTCTTTGAAGTTTCCGAAGGCTACCGCATTGAAGACGGGAAGGTCACGACGCCGGTGGAAAAGGCCACGCTGATTGGCAACGGGCCGCAGACGCTCAACAAAGTGGATATGGTCGCTAACGACTTTAGCCTGTGCCCAGGAGTGGGAAGCTGCGGCAAGGACGGCCAGGCTGCGCCGGTCGGCATCGGCCAGCCATCGCTGCGCATCAGCGAAGTCACGGTCGGCGGAAGGGGATAGTGAAACTATTCACAATCATCTTTTTGCCAGTATAATAAGAGCTTTGTGTAGCCGCGTCGGCGGCATCTCTTGGCTTATCAAAGCCATAGGCTTTAATCATCGCTAATCTGGAGGAACGATTACTAATGCTAAACGGACGTCCGAACATTCCGGTTCCGGTGAACGAGCCCGTCAAGCCGTATTCGCCGGGAAGTCCCGAGCGCAAGTCGCTGCAAGAAGAGTTGAAACGGCAACTGCGCAGGGAAGTGGAGATACCGGTCATCATCGGCGGGAAGCGCATCCGCACTGGCAACCTCTGTGATTGCCGCTGCCCGCACGACCACAAGCACATTCTTGGGCGTTACCACAATGCCGGCCAAAAGGAAGTTGAACTTGCCGTGAAGTCGGCTTCGGACGCATGGCACGACTGGTCTAGGATGCCCTGGGAGCAGCGCGCGTCCATTTTCCTTCGCGCGGCCGAAATGCTTGCAGGCCCTTGGCGCGACAGGGTGAACGCCGCGACTATGCTCGGGCAAAGCAAGAATGTATTCCAGGCTGAAATAGACTCCGCATGCGAGCTGGTAGATTTCTGGCGCTTCAACCCCTGGTATGCGCAGAGGATTTACGAAGAGCAGCCGCCCGTGTCACCGCGCGGGATGTGGAACTACACCGAACAGCGAGCGTTGGAAGGCTTCGTTTTTGCAGTAACGCCGTTCAACTTTACCAGCATCGCCGGCAACCTACCAACTGCGCCTGCGCTAATGGGCAACACAGTGATTTGGAAGCCCGCGAGCAGCGCCGTTTACAGCGCCTACCAGCTTATGCTCCTGCTTGAGGAAGCCGGCCTGCCGCCGGGCGTCATCAACATGGTCATTGGCTCAGGCTCAACTATTGGCGAGCCTGTAATGAAGAACCCAGCGCTCGCAGGCATTCACTTTACCGGCTCAACGGCGGTCTTCCAACGCATGTGGCGGACTGTGGGTGAAAACATCGCAGGCTACAGAACCTACCCGCGCATAGTAGGCGAAACCGGCGGTAAGGACTTTATCATGATCCACAATTCTGCCGAGGTAGATTACGCCGCGGTGGCGATGCTGCGCGGCGCGTTTGAGTACCAAGGGCAGAAATGCTCGGCCGCTTCACGCGCGTATGTTCCTGCCAGCATGTGGGAAAAGCTGCGCAAGAAGTTCCTTAGTATGCTGGATACGGTGAAGATGGGAGACGTTACAGACTTCACCAACTTCATGAACGCAGTCATTGATAAAGGCGCGTTTAAGGAGATATCAGGCTTTGTTGATCACGCTAAGAAGTCCAAAGACGCGAACATTATCTACGGCGGCAAATGTGACGACAGTAAGGGCTACTTTATTGAGCCGACCGTGATTGAGGCGAAAAAACCTGATTACCTCACGATGTGCGAGGAAATATTCGGCCCGGTGCTCACGGTATTTATTTACGAGGACCGCGACTTTGAGAAGATTCTCCGCATATGCAACGAGACATCAACGTATGCCTTGACTGGAGCGGTGCTGGCGAAGGACCGCAAAATAATCAACCAAGCATACGATAGGCTCTGGCAGTCGGCCGGCAATTTCTACATCAACGACAAGCCGACGGGTGCGGTCGTAGGCCAACAGCCGTTTGGCGGCAGCCGCGCAAGCGGAACCAACGACAAGGCGGGCAGCATGTTGAACTTGCTTCGCTGGGTGAGCCAGCGCGCGGTTAAGGAAACTTTCGTTCCGCCCACCGACTACCGCTACCCATTCCTGGCCGAGGACTAAGGCCGAAATCAGGCGTGTCCTGCGCATGGAGGCGCAGGGCGCGCAGATGGAGGAGAATATGCACGAGAGGCTGAAGGGGAAAACAGCCGTGATAACGGGCGCGTCTGCAGGCATCGGCGAAGCGACGGCGCGGCTGTTAGCGGAATGCGGATGCAACATTGCTTTAGGCGCCCGCCGCGCTAACAAGCTTGCTGAGATACATGCTGATATCAAGCGACAGCACCCCCACATAGACATCGCGGCGGCGGCGCTTGACGTGCAGGACTCGCAGATGGTTGACAGCTTTGTAAACATGGTGCGCGACAAGTTCTGCACAGTCAATATCCTTGTGAATAACGCCGGGCTTGTGCGCGGGCTTACGCCGCTCGCAGAAGCTGCTGAAGCAGACTGGCGAGTCATGATTGAGACCAATATAGTCGGCGTGATAAGGATGACGCAAGCGATGATGTCTATGCTGATGGCTTCGGGCGACGGGCACATCGTAAATGTCGCGAGCCTCGCGGGGTGGTATGCGTATCCCGGCGGGAGCGTGTATTGCGCGACAAAGGCCGCAGTGCGCTTCCTTTCGCAGGCAATGCGCGTGGAAATCGTTGATAAGCCGGTTCGCTTGACAGTGATTTCGCCGGGGATGGCGGAGACTGAGTTCTCGGAAGTGCGCTTCCACGGCGATAAGGAGAAAGCGAAAGCCGTGTATAAAGGCGTTGATCCGCTGATTGGAGCTGACATCGCCGACTGCATAGCGTGGGCTGTGTCGCGCCCGAAGCACGTGAACGTTGACGAGATACTCGTAACGCCGCAGCAGCAGGGCGGAATTATCAGAACTTACAGGCGGGAGTAAGCCGCCGAAGGGACGGGCAATGGAAGGCGCAACGCACATTGTCACCGGCGCTTACGGTTTCACCGGCAGCCATGTCGCACGGATGCTTTTGGAGAAAGGGCGGAGCGTCAAAACGCTGACGAACCATTCGCGCAAAGACGACCCGTTCGCAGGGAAAGTTGAAGCGCTGCCGTTTAGCTTCGGCGAGCCAGCGAAGCTCGTTGAATCGTTGAAGGGCTGCGAAGCTCTCTTCAACACTTATTGGATACGCTTCCCCGGAAAAGGCGTTACGTTTGAGCAAGCCACGGCGAACTCGTTGACGCTGCTCAAGTGCGCTCAGGATGCGGGTGTGCAGCGCATTGTGCACATAAGCATTACCAATCCAAGCCTTGATTCACGGCTACAATACTTTAAGGGCAAAGCTGTTGTGGAAGATGCGATTATCAAGAGCGGGATGTCTTATGCTATCTTGCGCCCGGCGGTTATCTTCGGCGATGAGGGCATTCTAATCAACAACTTGGCGTGGATGCTGCGCCATCTTCCCGCATTCGGCGCGCCGGGTAATGGGCGTTACAAGCTGAGCCCAATCTTCGTGGAAGACCTTGCGGCCGCAATGGTGCGCGAGGGCGAAAGCCGCGAAAACAAGGTTCTTGACGCGCTGGGACCGGAGACGTTTACATACGACGAGCTTGTGCGCGCGATCGCTAATGCGATAAGCGTACGCAGGCCGCTCGTGCACATGCCGAATTGGATGGTGTTTCTGGCGGGGTGGGGGCTTGGGCTCATGCTGCGCGATGTTGTGCTCACCTGGGACGAGGTCATAGGGCTTACCGCTGGGCTGCTTTCCACTAACTCGCCGCCGCTTGGAACAACGAAGCTCACCGGTTGGATGCAGGAGCACTGCGACACGCTCGGTAAGCGCTACATGTCGGAGCAGGCGCGGCGGTAGCGGAATGACGAAGACAATTCAGCGTTAGCGGCGTTCGCGGAAGCCTAGATACAAGCTAAAATAGTCATATCCCTAAGGAGGGTCTTATGCCATACCCATTTTTGAAGAAACTTGGAATTGAGAAACATAACCTAGGCGGGTTCGCCGGCAAGTGGTTCGCGCACGGCGAAGACCTTGACGTGTTTACGCCGATTGACGGCTCACTCATTGCGACGGTGAAGCAGTGCACGGCGAAGGATTATGCAAAAGCGTCCGCCGCCGCCGCCGAAGCTTTTGAATACTGGCGCGAAATTCCTGCGCCCAAGCGCGGTGAAGTCGTGCGCCAACTAGGGAATGAGCTGCGCGAGCACAAGCAGGAACTCGGGAGCCTGGTTTCGCTGGAGATGGGCAAGATACTCCCCGAGGGCATCGGCGAAGTGCAGGAGATGATTGACATCTGCGACTTCGCCGTCGGCTTGTCGCGCCAGCTCTACGGACTGACCATCGCCTCCGAGCGCCCCAAACACTTCATGATGGAGCAGTGGCATTCGCTTGGAACCGTCGGCATTATCAGCGCGTTCAACTTCCCTGTCGCAGTATGGGCGTGGAACGCTGCGCTTGCGGCGGTGTGCGGTGATTCAATGATATGGAAGCCCGCTTCCAAGACGCCGCTCACTGCAATCGCGGTGACGAAGATCGCCGCGCGCGTGCTCCGGCGCAACGGCGTGCCGCCTGCATTAATGAGCCTAACTATAGGACCCGGCTCCACCGTCGGCGAGGCGATGCTTAAGGACGATAGCGTGAAGCTAGTTTCGCTGACCGGCTCAAGCAAGGTGGGGCATCATGCGGCGCAGGTTATCGCCGAGCGCTTCGGCAAGGCGATACTGGAGCTTGGCGGAAACAACGCCATCATCGTTACGCCCAGCGCCAATATGGACCTGGCGGTTCGCGGCATCCTCTTCGGAGCTGTCGGCACGACCGGCCAACGCTGCACTTCGACGCGCCGCATCATCGCGCACAAATCTGTGAAAGCTAAACTTGTGGCTGCGCTGATGAAAGCCTATGGGCAGGTGCCAATTGGCAACCCGCTGAAGGATGGAACGCTGATGGGCCCGCTGGTGGATAAGCGCGCGGTTGAAGACATGATGGATGCAATCGAGCGCGCTAAGTGTGAAGGCGGGAAAGTCGTCTGCGGCGGCAAGAAGCTGAGCGGGAAAGGCTATCCAGGCGGCTGCTATGTAACGCCGTGCATAATGGAAGTGCCGCGCCAGGTGCCGATGGTATGCGAGGAGACTTTCGCGCCTATTCTCTACGTGATGTCATATGACAAGTTGGACGAAGCCATCGCGATACATAACGCGGTGCCGCAAGGGCTTTCCTCCGCGATGTTCACCAACGATTTGCTGGAGGCGCAACGGTTCCTTAGCGCAACCGGCAGCGACTGCGGCATCGCAAACGTGAACATCGGCACGAGCGGCGCGGAAATCGGCGGAGCGTTCGGAGGCGAGAAGGAAACCGGCGGTGGGCGCGAGAGCGGCTCGGACGCTTGGAAGGCTTATATGCGCCGCCAGACTAACACCGTGAACTGGAGCCCCGACTTACCCCTCGCGCAAGGCATCAAGTTCGGGTAACTTCCAACGATACTATACAGCTAGTTCTAGTAGAATACTTCGTACCTAGGCTGTAGACGGAGGTAACGATGAATACCGGTCCCGAAAACTGCCGGACATGCAAGTACTTCGCCATCAGCTTCGCCAACGGAATGGCGGAAGGGCACTTTGTGATGGGGGAGTGCGTCAACCCTGAAAGCGACTACGAGCACCGCATCGTTGACGCGGCATTTTGCTGTGAGCAGCACGAATCACGGCAAGAGCTTTATACACTGGGAGATTTGGTAGAATAGCCTTCCGTGATAACGCTGCTTCTTCATACAAGAGGCCCGGTACTTACGCTGCGCGAGCCGCACCACGCGCCTAAGCGGGGGCATGCACTCGGCGACTTAGATATTCTCTTTGGCGGCTATGTCGGGATTGACGCCGTTAGCGGAAAAATAATTTACCTGAGCCAACAGGAGCCAGACCCATCGCTTACGAACGGGCAGTGCGTCCGTTGCGATGTAGGCGACCACGTTATCATGCCCGGCTTTGTTGACTGCCACAACCACCTTCTCTGGTCGGGATCAAGGGCGCACGAGTTTTTTGCACGCTGCCAAGGGGCTACTTATCACGAGATAGCG
>JBBIJQ010000038.1:0-18323 GCA_037445915.1 Planctomycetales bacterium
CCGTTGAGTTCATTGACTACGACCCGCCAAAGTCGCATAGGAACTATATCCGCAAGGAGAAGAAGGCTCTTGGGACGACCAGCCCCGATGAACAGCTTTTTGGGCGCAGCCAATCCCGCACTGGGTATTCAGGCTCTAGAGAGAAGCAGAACGACGGCTATTGCGCTGGGAAGTGGTATCCGACGAGTTATAGCAGCAACAGCAGCTACAGCCCACGCCTGAATTCAACGGACCTTATCCGCTACGCCCAACGCTATATGGGCACGCCTTACGTGCTTGGCGGCAACTCCCAGAACGGCATTGACTGTTCAGGCTTAGTGAGCGCGTGCGCTAGCGCGCAGGGCGTAACGCTTCCCCGCCGCTCGTCACTCCAGGCGGAAATTGGTCGGATGGTTACCCGCAGCGAACTGCAGCCTGGCGACATTTTATTCTTCAACGACCGCCGTGATTCGGGCTATCTTTCCCATACCGGCATATACATGGGGGGCAGCCGTTTTATCCATGCTAGCAGCAACCTCGGGCGCGTTGGCGTCTCTTCCCTTTCTGAAGACTACTATTCACGGCATTTCGCCTTTGGCCGCCGCATATAGCCGGAAAAACGGCTGATTTGGTCCGCTTGCGCCATCTCCATGTAGGGACCGTGATGCGGTATCGTTGTGCTAAGATAACTTGTCAGCACCATGATTTGGGAATCCTTGCTTTCAGTCACGCAGACATATGGCCGCCAGGCGGTTGAGATTCTCCTCGCGTCCGCTATTTTCTACTACATCCTGCTATCAGTGCGCGGCACCAAGACCGCAGTGCTCGTCCAAGGCCTTATTGTCCTGGGTGTTTTCTACGCCCTGGCGACATACTTTCGCCTCATCGTCATATCAATGATACTGAGCAAGCTGCTTTTCATCGTCCCGATCGCGCTCATCATCATTTTTGTGCCGGAAATTAGGCGCTTTCTTGAGCGCGCTGGGCGGACAAACCGCTTGTGGGCAGTGTTCTTTCCTGTGCCGAGCTTCGGCGGTGATAGCAGTTCTGAGAGCGCCAACTTTGACGCCATTGTAAACGCAGTTGAAGGGCTGGCGCACAATTACCACGGCGCCCTTATCGCCGTTGAGCACCAGCCCATTGAAGACGACCTTATGGTAATCGGCACCTGGCTGGATGCCGCCATCAGTGAAACGACCCTCCGTTCCATATTTGAGCCGCATAACCCCCTGCACGACGGCGCAGTTGTGCTGAGAAGCGACCGCATCCTCTACGCTGGCTGCTTCTTTCCGCTAACTACACGTGAGGACATTGACCGCGATCTGGGCACGCGCCACCGCGCGGCTGTTGGCATCACCGAAAAAGCTGACTGTTTTGTAATTGTTGTAAGCGAGGAGCGCGGTAAGGTGAGCATTGCGCATGGCGGGCGACTGGCGCGGGACCTTACCTTGCGCCAGTTCCGCGAACAGCTAAGGGCATTGTACTTCGCCAACCCTAACTTCTCAACCGTGCTTCCGTCGGCGAGGTCATGATGTTCAGGATTCTTACTAACAATTGGCCGTTGAAGCTGCTTGCTTTATTCCTAGCATTTGTGCTGTCGGTATATGTTTACCAGTACGGCGAGTATGAAATGAAAGCGTCGCTGGATTTACCGCTTGAAGTGCGCAACCTTTCCGACGACCTTACATTCTTGGACCTGCCGCCCCCGAAGATAAAAGTCAACGTGTCGGGCAACTTGCAGCAGGTCAATGCGCTCAAGCGCGAGGCTATCCGCGCAGTCATAGACCTGAAGAGTTTTACGGCGGCAGGCTCTTATAATATCTCACCTGAGCTGCCGGACACTCCTTTGCTTAAGGTATACGGCCCGCTGCCGGTTGTGAGGGCGCGGCTGGCGAAGAAGCTGCGCATTAGGCTGCCTATCGAAGCCTGGCACCGAGGCGACTTGCCGGGGGGGTATTTGCTGTCCCGCGAGAGCATCGCGCCCCGCCAGGCGGAAGTGGTCGGGCCAGAAGAGCTTGTGTTGTCTGCGCGCCGCGTCATCGCCGAGGTTAACCTCGCAGGACGGCTGTCGCGTATATCACAATCCATCCCCCTTGTTGCCTATACGCGCGAAAACGCCCCGCTAGACCCGGCTATCGTCCGTATTGAGCCTAGCAGTGCGCAGTATTCCGCTGAAGTGAACCCGGTCGCGAATGTTAAGGCGGTTCGCATTAACGCAGAACTTAGCGGAAGCCCGCCAGCCGGGTATTACTTGAAAGAAATGCGGATAACTCCTTCGCAAGTGCTTTTCCCAGAGGCGTTGTATAAGCAGCGTCCTCTAAAGACGCTTTCCATTGAGCCAGTAAGCCTTGACGGCAAAAAAGGCTCGTTTTCCCAAACGGCAAAGATACTGTATGGCTTTATCCCGCCTTCTGATTTGCCTACTACCGTCACCATAGAAGTCACGCTGGGCAAGCTGGATGCATCAGAAGACACGATGGTCACGGTAAACATAGACATCTTCGGGCGTAATCCGGATTACGACTACATCGTTCACCCACCGTCCGTTATAGTGCAGTCTGCCGACTTTGCAGGCTTCAGTGAAACAGAACGGTCTATAGTCAAGGTACAGGTGAACGTGGAAGGGTTGACGTTAGGCATTTATAGAATCGCCCCACAGGTCAACCTGCCGCCGAACATTCGGGGGGCGATCGCAATCCCTGAGACAATTGAAGTATCGGTGATTCAGAGATAGCAAATGGCAAAGTACTTTGGCACTGACGGCATTAGGGGAATTGCCAGCCTAGACCTTACCGAGAGCTTTGCCCGCCGTGCAGGCTATGCTATAGGCAATTCGTTAAAGGCTGCCTATCGCGGGCGCAAGCTTCCTTACTTCAAGGAGACAGACTGCAGCCTGCCGCACCCATCCGTCCTGCTCGGCCGCGACACCCGCATCAGCAGCCCACAGCTTGCTGAATCTGTCTCCGATGGCCTACGAGCAGCAGGAGTTAGCGTGGCTGACATGGGAATTGTGTCGACACCCCTGGTCGGCTTGTTGATGAATCGCTTCAACGCAATTGGCGGGGTTATGGTAACCGCGTCGCATAACCCAGTTGAATACAACGGGATAAAAGTATTTCGCAGCGACGGGCTAAAAGTCGGCAGTAGTATCGCTGATACCATTGAACGCGAGCTCGACTCCCGCGAGCCAATTCCCACAGTGCGCATGGGAAGCGTCAACCGATTGAACGCCATTCCTCTTTACATTAAACATCTCCGGCAGAATAACCGGGTGCGCGGGGATGGCATCCGCATCGCGCTGGACATGGCGCATGGCGCGGCATGCGGCGTAGCGGAAGAAGCATTTAGCGGATTTGGATTTGATGTCGTGCCCGTATGCGCCACGCCTGACGGCAACCGCATTAATGTGAATTGCGGGGCGACTGACATAGCGAGGCTGCAAGCTAAAGTGCTGCGCAGCAAGGCGCAATGGGGCTTTGCATTTGACGGCGATGCCGACAGGGTAGTCGCGGTTGACGGCAATGGAGTCACAGTTAACGGCGATTTGCTTATGGCTTTGCTTGCGCTTGAGCACAAGCCTTACCGAAAAGCAGGAAAACTCGTCTTCACGCATATGACCAACCGTGGTGTTGAGTTGCATTTGCGCGGAAACGGGATAAAGACCTACCGCACAGACGTGGGCGACATGGCTGTGTTGAAAGCGATGCGGCGCTGGGATACTTTGATAGGCGGAGAGCAAAGCGGGCACATTATCTGCTGGGATAAGACCTGTGGAGGGGATGGTGTGCTTGTTGCGCTTTTCGTCAGCGGGCTTCTTGCTCGCAAAGGCTTGTCGCTGGTTGACTTCGTAAGCAGCGTGCCTGTGTATGCGCAGGTGCTTAAGAATGTTATGATGCAGCAGCACCGCAAATGGGAATGCGATGTTTCCCTGCAAAGGCGGTTGCGAGCACTTCAGGAACGGTATTGCCAGGTGCGCATCTACATCCGCTCCAGCGGCACTGAGAACCTTGTACGAATACTGACTGAGGCTGAAGACGGCGCGCTTGCGCTGGAAGCCAACGAAGAGGCTACACAGCTTTTTAGCTCAATTGGAGCGAAGCCGCCAGGCGTAAAGGAGGAGTAAAATGGCTGATAACGCTTTCACATGGTGCGGGCATTCTGCCTTCCGCGTTGAGACCGCTGAAGGAAGGGTGCTTTACATTGACCCGTTTCTCTCGGCGAACCCATTGTGCCCGCCGGAGCTGCGCGTAGTTGACCGCTGCGATGTAATTGCGCTGACTCACGGTCACGCCGACCACGTCGGCGACACATATGCGATTTACGGCGAACACCGCCCCAAAATCGTCAGCATCTTTGACTTATGCCCGTTGCTGCAGAGAAACGGGGTCTCACCGGACGACTGTATAGGGATGAATATCGGCGGGACAGCTGAAGTAGGCGGCATCCGCATTATGCAGACGCCAGCGCTACATTCAGGCTCAGCCGATGATGGCGGGACTATCATCTATGGCGGGGCGCCTACAGGATACGTTATTGAGCTTGAAGACGGATTTCGCTTCTATCACAGCGGCGATACGTGGGTGATGATGGATATGGAGCTAATCGCCAAGCTCTTCAAGCCGCAGGTCGCTATGCTTCCTATCGGCGGGCATTTTACGATGGACCCGCCAGCCGCCGGCCTTGCCGCTAAAATGCTGGGCGTGCAGCGCGTTATCCCGATGCACTATGCCACGTTTCCCATTTTAGGCGGCGACCCAACACAGCTAGCCGCAGAGTTGGAGGGGTCTGGAATTGAAGTAATGGATGTGGAGATTGGGAAGGCGTTTACGCTGCCGTAGAATGGTGGTCTGATGATTGATGAAGGCATCCTCCACATTGATTTCGGCGGCTTTGAGCGCGAGCGTCGCTACTCATTAGAGCTAAGCGGCCGCGTGTTCCAAGTGCGCGAAGTCGGCCTTCAAAGGAATTTGGCGCAGCTCCAGCGCGCAATTAGCGAAGCGCCGGAACAGCATGTTTCGCTCTCAGGCCTCACCCTCAACTACTACTTTGATGGGAAAGAGTATACGCACAAGCGCTTGTCTCGGCTGCTGAGCGGCTGTTTGCGCGGAAGGCCTGTAAGCGATGGCGCGCTTATCAAACGGACACTGGAGCGTTACCTCGTGGACTCTGCGGTTCGCCAGCTTGCGGTGAACTTCCGGGATAAGCGGACGCTAGTTCTGTCAGCAATTTCGCGCTTCGGTGCGGCTGAAGTGCTTGCGGCGCAAACGCGGCGCATAGTTTATGGCGACTTGCTTTACGGTTTCCGGCTCGGAGTGCCCTTAACGTCAACAGCCGCGCTGCACCGGGCCGCGCCTTCGCTTCTTGCCGCTGTTGTAAATACTCCGGTATCGTGGTTTAACCCAGCGGCGCGCATCTTTCTGCGCAGGATGCCCCGATTCCGGATGTATTTCTACCAGGCACAAGTTATCCTCGGCGGTATGGAATACTTGAGGCGATACTCACCGCCGAAGCTTGCCGGCAAGACCATCATTACAAACCTTCAGGACGATGCAGACCTTGAATTCTTGCGCGAACGCGGCGCTGCCACCGTGGTCGGATTGCTGCCCTGTATTGGCGAGCGCCGTATTCCAAGCAGCTTACTTGAGCTTGCGCTAAAGGAGATGTTGGCCGAGGGTGCTGGCGAATGGGAATTTAAGTTCCTTAACTACTTCCTGCGCGAAGAGTATAAGCCTGAGATAATCTCGTTCTGCCGAGACATAGACGTGGAACCGGCGCTGATTGACATGCCCCAGCAGGGCGATATTGAGGGCGAGCTGCCAAGGCCGATGGCGAAGGCTGAGCTGCGGAAAGATGCGGCAAGTGACGACGAAGGGCTGTTCGGCTTTATCTTGCACCCGCTTACATATCAGCACCTCATGCTGCATCCCACGATGCGCAAGCTGGATAAGTTCCTGCCCAGCTCATGGGTTGAGCGTATTGGCGCTGCCGTTCCGCCGCCCATTGTTGGAGTAGCCAAAGATATTGTCGCTGAATCGGGCGCACGCGCACGGGGTTATCTCTACGGCATTCCCATGACGCCGCGCTTGATGCTGGAATACCCGCCGGAGCACACTTACGCGCGCATTCTCCAAGTAACCCGCCATGCAGAAACACTTGGGATTGGGATAGTCGGGCTGGGGGCGTTCACATCAGTTGTAGGAGACGCCGGGGTTACTGTCGCGCGCAAGAGCCGAATCGGCATAACCACTGGCAATAGCTTTACGGTAGCAGTAACGATCCGCACTCTTGCGCGGGCGGCGGAAATGATGGGAATTGACGCGAGCGATGCTTGCGCCTGCGTCATCGGCGCAACGGGGAGCATCGGCAGCATCCTTAGCTACCTCCTCGCAAGCGAAGTGCGCGCGCTAACGCTGGTCTCGCCGCGACCGGAGCGACTGCTAACGCTTTCGCACCGCATTCGCGAGCGCTTTCCACACGTGCAACTGCGCATTGCGCGCACGGTTGACGAGGTGCTTGGCGAGGCCGATTTGGTTGTTACAACAACAAGCTCGGTTGAGCCGGTAGTGAATGTGGATTTGCTCAAGTCCGGCGCGGTAGTAAGCGACGTAGCCCGCCCGCCGGATGTGACGCCTGAAGCCGCGGCTCGGCGACCTGACGTTCTTGTAATTGAAAGCGGTGAGGTGCAGCTGTTCCCCGGCGCAAAGCTTACGGCCAACATCGGCCTTCCTGAAGGCGTGATATACGCATGCCTCGCCGAAACCATGCTGCTGGGTCTGGAGAAGCACTACGACCACTTTACGCTCGGCCGAGAAATAACCGAAGAGCGCGTGCGCTACATCAATTCGCTTGCGGATAAGCATGGCATGAAGCTCGCCTCCATCCGCGCATTCAACAAAGACGTTACAGACGAACAGATACTTTCGGTGCGCCAGCGCGCCGATGACGCCAGGCGCAAAGGACGCGTGGGATAGGCGATGTTTTTCCGCAAGCCAAAGCCGCTCGCCGACTTTATCATCTTCGGGCTGGGCAATCCCGGCCCCAAATATGAGCGCACGAGGCACAACTGCGGCTTTATGGCTGTGGATAGTCTGCGCGAATTTTTCCCCGCACTGCGCGCCACGCGCAAGTGGCACAGCGAAGTGATGGAGCTTCGCCTTGACTGCGGGAAAGCGCTGCCAGTGATGCGCGCCGCAGCTGAAGAGGGCAAGGGATTTTTCGTCGCCGACGGTACAGAGAATATCGTAGGCTTGAAGCGAGTTCTACTCGTCAAGCCGCAGTTGTTCATGAACTTGAGCGGACGCGCCATTGCCGCAACCGTGAACGCCAACCCCGGCGTGCCGTTTGTCGTCGTGTTGGACGACGTGAACATGGAATGGGGGAGGCTGCGCTTGCGCGAGCGCGGCGGCGGCGGTGGTCATAAGGGAATGAAGAGCATCATAGATCAAATCGGCGGGCGGAAGGATTTTCCGCGATTGCGCATAGGCGTAGGCGGCGGCGAGCTGCCCGACGTCACCGATTACGTGCTCAAGCGCCTTAGCGACCGCGAATACACGGATGCGCGCAGGTTTTGCCGCATCGCAGGGGTGAAAGCGCTGGAGATAGCCTGCATCGGTTTCAACGCCGCCGCATCGTCCACTTTCGGCCAGTGAATCAGGAGAGAGCAATGCTATACAAACGCTCCAATGACAGGCTCGTTGTGCGCCTTGAGCCGGGCGACGAAGTCCACGCCTCGCTGATATCGGCTGCGCAGGCTTCAGGCATCAAGCAGGCAATGGTCATCTCCGGCATCGGCCAGCTCGGGCGCACAAAGCTAGGTTTCTTCACTGGCGCTAACGGAGTATATGCGCACCAGGAATTTGCCGGTGCGGCCGAAGTCCTCACGCTTGCAGGGAACATATGCGAGCGCGATGGGAATCTCGTGGGACATCTGCATGCCGTGCTCGGCCGCGACGACTACTCCATCTTCGGCGGGCATCTCATTGAAGGGCATGTCTCCGCCACGCTGGAAGTCCTCCTCCTCGCTGTGGAAGACATCCGCATGTACCGCAAGATTGAGCAGCCCTCCGGCCTCCCAGGGCTGTATATTGAGTGATTGAGCGCAATGATACAATAGCCTTATCCCCTAAAAGGAACGCGACATGAACAAGCAACCAGTATTTGGGACCATCGTCACCGCCGCAGTTACGCCGTTTGACCAGCGCGGGAATATAGACTACATCGCCGCCAAGCGCCTGGTGCAGCACCTCGCGGAAAATGGCAGCGACGCCGTTGTCGTGGCCGGCACGACAGGCGAGGGCTCAGCGCTGAGCAACGAGGAGCGCGTGGAGCTGTTCACCTTCTGGAAGGAGAACGCGCCGGAGGGGATGAAGGTTATCGCCAACACTGGCACTAACGTAACATCCGAGTCGGTACGCCTCACCGAGGCTGCGACGAAGGTGGGCGTTGACGGCGTCATGGCGGTAATGCCCTACTACAACAAGCCCAACCACGACGGCCAGGTGCGCCATTTCCGCACCATCGCCAACGCTACGAACCTCCCCGTAATGCTCTACAACGTACCTTCGCGCACGGGCGGGGCGATGCTGCCTGAGGCAATTATAGAGCTTTCCGGCGTGACGAACATCGTCGCGCTGAAGGAAGCCAGCGGAAGCCTTGACTTTGTGAGCAGCGTCATCCGCAACGCGCAGGACAACTTCGTCGTGTATTCCGGCGACGACAGCCTCACGCTGCCAATCCTCGCTGTCGGCGGAGTGGGCGTGGTCAGCGTCGCATCGCACATCGTTGGCAAGGACATGGCAGAGATGGCGCGCGCGTATTTCGCAGGCGACATCGCCAAGGCGCGCGATATCCACGTCAAGCTCATGGGCGTGTTCAAGACGCTGTTCATCACGACGAGCCCGATCCCGGTAAAGACCGCGATGTCGCTCATGGGCATCATTGAAGAGCAGTTCCGGCTGCCGATGACGCCCGCCGATGAAAATGTGAAGAAGCAGCTCATAGGCATAATGAACGAGCACGGGTTGTTTCCAGGGCTTTCTGCACGCGGCTAATATATGCCTGCGCCCGACAAGCTTCTGGAGTGCCTCGCGGAGGAAATACGCGCATGCCGCTTGTGCGCTCTCGGCGAGCAGCGCAAGAAGGCGGTGCCGGGGGAAGGGAGTTCATGCGCGAAAGTGATGTTTGTAGGCGAAGCGCCGGGCTCGGACGAAGACGAGCAGGGGCGTCCGTTTGTGGGCCGCGCGGGGCAGCTCCTGCGCCAGCTCATTGACCGCATCGGCCTTGATAACGACGAGTTTTTCATCGGCAACACGCTGAAGTGCCGCCCGCCGGGCAACCGCGACCCCGAGTCGCTGGAGATTGAGGCGTGCAAGAAGTGGCTGTTCGCGCAGATTGCCGTCATCAAGCCCCTCGTCGTGGTCATCCTCGGCAGGCATTCCATGGGCCTGCTGCTCGGCCCGAAGCTGCAAATAAGCAAAGTGCGCGGCCAGGTCTTTGAGCGAAACGGCCTGCACTTCCTCCCGACATACCATCCCGCGGCGGTGCTGCGCAATCCAGGGCTGCGCAAGGACATCGTCGCCGACTTTGACAAGCTCGCGTTGCTCATCAAGGAGCTTGAGCAGTGATTGACGCAATCCTTTTTGACATCGGAGGGACGCTCTGGGACGACTACGCATCCGAACGGGCGGGGTGGGAGGATATGCGCGAGGAGCTTGCGCGCGCAGGCATCGTGATGGGCGAAGAGGAGCTTGAGCAGCGGGTGAACGCCGGCATCGCCGCATACGCACCCAGCCTCACACGCTCAATAATCTGGGGCGCGGTGAAGGGCGACCGCGAAATCTACGACCGCGTGTTGAAGCATGTTATCGTGAGCATCAAGCGCCGCCTCGCCGACGACTTCTTTTCTTACAACACGCTGTTTCCCGGCGTCGCGGAGATGCTTGAGAGCCTGCACGGGCGCTACAAGCTCGCTATCGCATCAAACAACTTCATTGACGCGCGCGTGTGGCTGCGCAACTTCGGGCTGGACGGGTATTTCAGCTTCGTGGGCTTGTCGGAGGAAGTGTGGCTGTTCAAGCCCGACACGCGCTTTTACCAGCTCGTGCTGGACAGCATCGGGGCGAAGCCCGAAAGCACAGTGATGGTTGGCGACCGCCTGGACAATGACATCTTTCCCGCGAACCGCATGGGCATTGCGACCGTGCGCATCCTCTCCGAGCCCTTCCGCATCCAGCAACCCCGCTACCACGGCGACCTCCCCCGATTCACCCTTGACCGCATCGCCGACTTGCCGCGCGTGCTGGAGGAGTTGGAGAGCAGCGAGAATTCTGTACTTTCTGTTCGTTGAAGAGGGAGAATCACTCCACAGTAATGACGACGAGGCGCGAATAGAGTGTATCCAGCATGCCGATTGCATTATCATTCAATGCGACTTGCTGAGAATGTGAGCTTAGAAATTGAGGCGGAAGTTTCGCTGCTTCCTTTTTGAGAAGGTTACGCATCCTGCCTTCAATAAGCTCATTTGCTTCGCGTTCTGGGCGCTTGGAGCCATCCGGCCGGTAATCAAGAGAGTGAACCTTGTTATACGACCACACTTTACCGCTTGAATTAATCACGTTAATCGGCTGGCCGCCGTACATAGCGAAGTTCTTGGTCAGCGTGCAGCGAACCAACTTCCCATCCCTTGCTGTGACGACCCGGGAAAGCGCAGAAGCAATTGAGTTATATTCAGCAATGTGGCCAAACTTATGTTTGGTGAAGTCATAAGCGAAGAGCTTGCCATCTTGCGTGATTCCGCCATACGTAAACCTGCCGTTCAGATATAGCTTCGCATTTGAGAAAATGCCTTCCGCACTACCGGCTACGGTAAGTTCCTTCTTTCCAACCCAAACCTTCATAAGACGGTTGCCGGAATCCCAACCAAAAACAACTAGCCCAACTTGATGGTCCCAAAGTGCGCTGCATGAATATTTGGTTTCTTTATCGTCCGATGGTTGAGTAATCTCACTATAGTTCGCAGGCGTAATATCGTTACGCTTTGTAAGTGCTGCGTCTAATAGGAATGCTGATTTGTTGAACTGCCGCCCGCCATTATTAACACCTGCGATATCCATATCCGTGTCAAGCAAGAAACCTTCGCCGGTGAGGAATTCAGGGATTACTCGTTTGGCGGAGCTGTTCAGGACAGTTAGCGAAGCTGCGTGGGCTTCAAGCTTAACCTCTATAATGCTATACAGCGCTTCTCTAGGAGCCTCCAAGTTGTTGCACAATATTATAAACTCGCCGGGTGAACTTGCAGGCTTTACCGTAACCATCTCAAGCTTCGTATCCAATGTTATCGGCGTGAAAACAAGGGTGCTCTCTCCGATGGTCGTCTGAGCTGCATGAGTATCTTTCGGATCGCCGGCATCGCCTACTTTTTGATTACATCCTGTAAGAACCAATGCTACAGCAAGCGCCACCAAGCCAATAGCTATAACAATGTGTCTCATTACTTCAAGAAATCCGCGTCGCGGACGAGGTCGGGGGGGACGAGGCGCGTGGTGCCGATGGCTTCGGCAAGCGGGACGCTGGTCACCACCATGCCTTGTATCGCCACCATGCGGTCAAATTCACCGGCTTCGCACATCTCCACCGCCTTCACGCCGAAGCGCGAGGCGAGGATGCGGTCAAAGGCGCTGGCGCTGCCGCCGCGCTGGAGGTGGCCGAGGATGACGGTGCGCGTCTCAAAGCCGCTGCGCTTTTGGATTTCGCCGGCGACCCATTCGCCTACGCCGCCCAGGCGCTTGTGGCCGAAAGCGTCAATCTCGGCTGACTGCGTGACCTGCATCCCTTCAATGGGCGCGGCGCCCTCGGCGACCGCCACGATGGACGAGCGCTTGCCGATTGAATGGCGCTTGCGGATTATCTCCACGACGCGGTCAATATCAAACTTCGTTTCAGGCGTGAGTATCGCATCAGCGCCGCCGGATATGCCACCGAAGAGAGCCAGCCAGCCCGCGTCGCGCCCCATTATCTCCACGACCAGCACTCTGTGGTGCGACTCCGCAGTCGTGTGTAGGCGGTCAATCGCGCCCATAACGATGTTCACCGCCGAGTCGAAGCCGAGGCTGTAGTCAGTGCCTGGGATGTCGTTGTCAATCGTCTGCGGGATGCCCACGGCCTTGATGCCGTGCTGAGCGAGGCGGTGCGCAACGCCGTTAGTGTCGTCGCCGCCGATGGTGATGAGCGCGTCAATGCGCCAGTCTTTGAGCGAGGCCGCGCATTTCTCAACCCCGCCGTCTATCTTGAACGGGTTGGTGCGGGAAGTGCCGAGCATTGTGCCGCCGATGAAGAGGATGCGCGAGACGTCGTTATGGGAAAGCTCGCGCGCTCGGCCTTCCATGACGCCGAGCCAGCCGTCCTCAAAGCCGACGGTCACGTGCCCACCGTAGATGCCGCGCCGGACGACTGCGCGTATCGCCGCGTTGCAGCCCGGGGAATCTCCGCCGCCGGTCAAAATGCCAATCCTCATATCATGCCTCCCGCTTGGGAATTCTACCAGCGCTGATTATAGGCTGGGAGACTGCATAGCGCAATTCGGCTAATGAGACAGCTGTTACACCAAACCACGCTCTGCCACGGTATAATTAGTTTATGTTGAGAAAGGTGAATCTTGCCTTGTTACTCGCAGCGGCGGCGTTGCTGCTAGCGATTCCTATGTCCTGCAATAAAACGCCTGCTAGCGGCGATAAGCAGGTTTCTGTAGGCGGCGAGTTTGATCTGAATAACCCCCCGCCGCCGCCTGAAGTCAGTCCTATCGGCGAAGATATCGTCAGCGGTGATGCGGAAACGATTTGGAAAGCGCGCTGCGGGTTGTGCCACGACAATACGCGCGGGCTGGACAAGTATAAGGGCGAGGCCTGGGAACCAATTATCCAGCGGATGATAAAGAAGCCTGGGTCAATGATGAACGCGGCGATAGCGGGCATTATCTACGTTTACCTCTACGAGAAGACTACAGGCAAGTATCATCCCGACCGCGAGAGGTTGCTCAGCCCGCCGGTGAACACGGCAGGCACGCAGGATTACGTCGGCGGGCGAACTGAATAGCCGGCAGTAGTCAACGCTTCTGCGGCGTTAGACGCGGAGCATCCAGCACGAAAACCTGTTAGACCTCATTTGAAAGGCTTGAGTCCGGCGTTTCATCTTTAAAGTCAGCCACGTGCAGGCGCGCGGGGTCAAACTCTACAGTCAGCCTTCCGTCATCCTCAATCGTGAAGACTTGAAGCGGCTCATGCGGGTGAAGCTTCCCTTCTAGCACCAGCTCGGAAAGCGGGTCTTCAACCATTTTGCTGATGGTGCGCTTGATGTTGCGCGCGCCATAGGACGCGCTGAAACCGTCCTCAACTATCCTATTCGCGATGGCATCGGAGAATGCGGCGTTGTAGCCGCCGTCGGCGAGCCGCCTGGCGAGATGCGCAAGTTCAAGCTTGGCAATAGCCCGCGCTTCGGCGCGGCCCAGCGGGTTAAAGTGGATAATCTCATCCACGCGGTTGAGGAACTCCGGCTTGAACCCTTTGCGCAAGTATTCGTCCGCGCGAATCTTGTAGCCCTCATGCCGCCGGTTAATTTCCTCATCAGTTTCAGAACTAACGTGCTTGAATCCTATCTGGCCCGTTATGTCAAAGAAGCGCCCGCCGAGATTTGTGGTGAAAATGATAATGCAGTTGTGGAAATAAACTTTGCGCCCCTGGCCGTCGGTCAGCACGCCTTCGTCTAAAAGCTGCAACAGTGTATGGAATACGTCGGGGTGCGCCTTCTCCATCTCGTCAAAGAGGACGAGGGAGTAGGGGTGCTTCTTAACCAACTCAGTAAGCTGCCCGCCTTCGTCGTAGCCGACATACCCCGGCGGCGCGCCTAGCAGCCTGCTTACCGTGAACTTCTCGCTATATTCGGAGAGGTCAATCTTGATGAATGCGTCAGGGTGCGCGAAGACTTCCCGCGCTATGACGCGCGCCAGCTCCGTCTTGCCCACGCCGGTGGGGCCGAGAAAGATAAAGCTGCCGATGGGGCGGCTTCCCTGGCGCACGCCGCTGAATGAGCGCTTGAGAGCGCGCACGACGGTCTCCACCGCCGGGTCCTGGCCGACAATGTACTTGCGCAGCTCGCTATCCAGCGTAAGCAGCCGTTCCTGATCGTCCATCGTGATATTTTTAGTCGGGATACCGGTCCACATCTCAACGACTTTCGCAATGTGCGCATCGTTGACGATGTTATCACTCACGGCAACTTCCGCGTTCCTTCCCAGAAGCTTGCGGCTGTTGGCAATACCTTCGCGCAGGCCTTCATTGGTCAACAGCGCTGAGGCTGCAGCGTCTTCAGGACTGGTTCCGTCTAGCGCGGCATCAGCGGCGCGCTTGCGGAAGGCCTCAAGCTCCAGGTTGACCCACGCAGCGGCTTCGTCCATAACGTCAATGGCCTTGTCGGGCAGCTTGCGGTCAGGGATGAAGCGCTGCGAAAGGTATATCGCCTGCTTGAGAGCCCCGTCAGTTATGCTTACGGAGTGGTGCCGCTCGTATTCAGGCCGCAGGCCACGCAGGATATCCCAAGTCTCGTCGGCATTCGGCTCATCAACAACCACCGGTTGGAAGCGGCGGGATAGGGCGCCGTCTTTCTCAAAGTACTTGCGGTATTCTTTGAACGTCGTAGAGCCGATGCAGCGCAACTCGCCCCGGGCCAGCGCAGGCTTGAGGATATTGCTGGCGTCAAGGCTACCCTCGGCGCTGCCCGCTCCCATTATCGTATGCAGCTCGTCAATGAAGATGATGATATTGCCTTTGGCGTCCTGCACTTCTTTGATAAGCGCTTTCAGCCGTTCCTCAAACTCTCCCCGGAACTTAGTGCCCGCGACTATTGCGGCAAGGTCAATCGCCAGAAGCTGGCGATCAGCCAGGGCGGGAGGCACTTGCCCCTCTACGATGCGGCGCGCCAGCCCTTCCACGATGGCAGTCTTGCCTACGCCAGGCTCGCCGACTAGGATGGGGTTGTTCTTGGTGCGCTTGCTGAGGATGTGCATCAGGCGCGTAATTTCGCGGCCTCGCCCAATTACCGGGTCAAGCTTGCCCTCGCGCGCCAGCTGGGTTAAGTCGCGGGAAAACTTCGCGGCGATGCTGGGGGCGCGGTCTCCGCGCCTGCCAGAGGGGCGTGCTGAGTCCGCGCGCAGGAAATTGAGGAAAGTCTCTCGTAGGTTCTCTTCGCTTAGATTGCTTTCGGCGAATAGCTCGCGCAGAAATTCGCTTGTGTCCATAGCCATAGCGATCAGGACGTGCGATGTGCCGATTTCGCGGTGGCGCAAGCGCTTCACTTCTTGGTTCGCAGCTTCAAGCAGCGCGAGCGTGCGGCGCGAGAAGCTGGGCTGGTCCTTATAGTTGCCCTGATGTTCGTAAAGGAAATTCTCCAGCGAATAAGCAAGTTTCGGTCGGTTGACCTGGAGCTGGCTCATCACTTGCAGCGCGCTGCATTGCTGGAGCGAGAGCATTGCGTAGAGGATATGCTCTGGCTCAATATATTGGTTTTTGAATTCGGTGCAGACTTCGGTGCTCTTGGAGAGCAGCTTCCGAGCCGAAAACGAGAAGAAGTCTAGTATGTTCATAATTCCAGGATGCCGGTGAGGGCTTTCCAATGCCTAATACCCCCGCAACCTGCGCACTATCGCATCCACCGTGAATTATACCATTGGGACTAAGCGAAAGGGCGGCCATGCGATGACCGCCCTGTTATATTCCGCAAATCTACGTTGCGCTTAGCGTGGGATCTTTGTGCCGTGCTTCTTGACGTAAGCGCCGAACTTGGACTTGAGATCCTTAAAGACAGGGCCGGGAGCGCCAGTGCCAATCTTGCGGGAGTCCACTTCAATGACAGGTATCAACTCGGCGGCAGTGCCGGTGAACCAGCACTCCTCAGCCTCGTATAGGTCGTAGCTGGTGAAGCGCTTCTCCTCAACGGTATAGCCGTTGCTGCTGGCGATTTCCATCACCGAGTTGCGGGTGATGCCTTCCAGCGCGCCGAGGTATGCCGGCGGAGTGATTAAGCGCTTGCCGCGCGAAATGAAAATGTTGTCGGCGCTGCCTTCGGTGATGAAGCCGTCCAGGCTAAGCATGATCGCCTCAACGAAGCCAGAAGTGCTCGCTTCAATCAGCGCCATGATGTTGTTCAAGTATTGCGTCGCCTTCACCTGCGGGTTCAGGCACTGCGGGCTGTGCTTGCGCGTAGAGCAAATCATCGTGACAATGCCGTTCTCATACATCTCAGGCGGGTAAAGGGCTATCTGGTCGGCGATGATAATGATAGTCGCGCCCTGGGTGCACTTCTTGGGGTTAATGCCTAGGTCGCCCACGCCCCGCGTGACGACAGGGCGGAGGTAAGCGCCGTCGTAAAGGTTGTTAACTTTCAGGGTCTCCAAGACGGCATCGTGGAATTTCTCAATCGGAATGCCGATGTCAATGCGGAGGAAGTGCGCGCTGCGGTAAAGGCGCTCCATGTGCTCGTCCAGCTTGAATACTTCGTCACCGTAGGCACGGATACCTTCAAACACACCGTCGCCGTAAAGCAGGCCGTGGTCAAAGACGGAAACAGTAGCCTCGCTCTTGGGTACAAACTTGCCGTTGATGTAAACCAAGCGTTCGCTCATAGCGGAACTCCTCTGAATGGTGGTATTGGCCGCGCCGTCCAGCGCAACCGCCTGATTCTAGCACATTGCTGGCCCGCGCTGGTGGTTCACAAGTGCTAGAATCAACGCTCAATCCAAAGTGGGAAAAGAGCATGGAATCTCGCTTTTCATCAGATACCCCTCGCGTATTTCTGGCTGTTCCATTCAGCAAAGGTTTCCAGCAGCGCATCCTGGGCTATCAGGAGGCGTTACGTGCGCGTTTCAAGGCGATGCACTGGATACCGCCTGAAAACTTTCATTTGACTGTGAAGTTCTTCGGCGAAACGCCGATAGCTAAGCTGGAAAAGTGTATCCTGCCCCGCCTTGAGCAGCTAATCAGCGGTAAACCTTCGTTTGATCTTTACTTCAGGCGCTTCGGCTGGTTTGGCAGCCCACGCCAGCTTCGGGTGCTGCACATTGAGGGCGAGGCACCGGGGCTACTTGCGTTGGCGGAAGCAGTGCTAAAAGAGTATCCGGACGAACGCTCGCGCCTATTCAAGGCGCACCTGACGCTGGCTAAAGGGCTGAAGCGCGTGGAACAGGAGGAAATTGCCGCGAATGAGGAAGCTCTACGGAAGTGGCAGAAAGATGGCGCGGAGGCGGTCTGTCTTCCAACCGTGGACGCAACCGAACGCATCACGAAGCTGGTGATAATGGAAAGCATGTTCGTCGGCCGTGCCGTGCACTACGAGGAGCGCGTAGATTTCCCGCTGAAATAGGCACGCCTGCAACCGGCAAAAGGTCTCTTCCAGCAAGGACACTGGCGGCGTTGATGCCATTGTATAAACACCTGTCAGCCTCCGTGTCAATGGCTTCCTGCTTCGCTTAAGCGGTCAGAAGCTTCATCTGTTCTGCTCTCCCTGTCTTTTTTCGTAGCATAGACGACACGGTTCCGCCCCTGCCTCTTCGCTTGATAGAGCGCTTCGTCAGCCGCCGCGAGGATGTCATCAACAACGCTTCCAGATATGTCGCAGTACGCGCCGATGCTCAGAGTAACGGCCAACACGCCTGACCTAGTTTTAATCTCGCTTCCTGCAACTAGCGAGCACAGCCTGTCGTATATGGACACGCAGTCCAGCCCGCCCCTCATAGAGGTTACGAGCAGAAACTCCTCGCCCCCGATACGCCCGACGGAATCGTACTTCCTGATATAGTCGGTGAGCATCTGCGCAATTGCGCAGAGCACATCATCTCCAGTTTGGTGGCCGTACTTGTCGTTGACCTGCTTGAAGTGGTCAATGTCACACATTCCTACGGCGAGGCCATCTCCGTAGCGTTCGGCGCGCGCGAGCTCTCTATGCAAGTGCTCAAGTATCGCCCGGCGATTGAATATGCCCGTCAATGGGTCGTGGGTGGCCTGGTACGCCAGAATATCACGGCTCTTTGCCAGCGCAGCCTGCATCTCTATTAGCCGCCTTCCGACTTCCACGCGCGCCCTGAGTTCCCCGGCGTCAAACGGCTTGGTTAGGTAATCGTCTGCCCCGGCGTTTAGCCCGTCAACTACATCGGCTTTATCGCCCTTCGCCGTAAGCATAATGATATATGGCGGCTGGGGAGAGTTGAGCGCGCGGATCCTGCGCACGACTTCCAGCCCGTCCATCTCCGGCATCATCAAGTCCAGAATCGCCAACTGCGCCGCGTCGGTCCGTTGCATTGC
>JBBIJQ010000039.1:0-18205 GCA_037445915.1 Planctomycetales bacterium
ATGAACTCAACGTTTTGGATTATATCAGGGAAGTAGTGAAATACATCTTGACATACGCAACTGCGCGGAGTAAAACTGACTGGTCAGTCATCCGGTATGAACGCCAGGAGGAAACAAACGCCGGAGGACAACGAGCACGGCAAGAGGGCAGCGATTCTGCACGCCGCGTTTGATGTTATCTCCGAGATGGGACTGTATAAGACCACGGTTGAGGCCGTGGCCAAACGCGCGCAGGTAGCGAAGGGGACTGTTTACCTTTACTTTAAGAGCAAGGAAGACTTGTTTGTGGAGATGGTCGTTGACCGACTGGAGCATGC
This sequence comes from Planctomycetales bacterium, assembly GCA_037445915.1. Taxonomy (GTDB): domain Bacteria; phylum 4484-113; class 4484-113; order 4484-113; family 4484-113; genus JBBIJQ01. Next base: position 318 of record JBBIJQ010000039.1, read on the forward strand.
TCATGAGGAAGTTTTAGCGGCGATTGCCGGCGAAGTGGGAACCTGGCCCCGGCTGCGCACCGCAATCCGCATCCACTTCCGCAACATGCTCACCGTCATGTCGCATTTGATGGTCGGGGAAGGGCTGATGAAGCTTGGCGCAAAGCACTTGCGCAAGCTTGCGAAGGCACGCCAGGCCCACTTGGAGATCTACGAAAAGATATTGGAAGAGCATTTTGCTAAGGAAGGTGAGATGCGCTTTTCGCCCAAGGCAGCCGCGATGGCGCTTACAGGCGGACTTGCCGGTTACATCTTCCAGATGCATGAAAACCGGTTGAGCGTGCCCTCGCCTGAGGAATACTTGAAAACATTTGAGGCTATTGTTTATGCGGCGCTCATAGGAGACGCGCCAGGGTCAGATGAACACTAATCCACGAAAACTCGTTTTATTGCTTGCGATGGTTGCGGTGTCAGCAATGCTGCCCTTGCTTGCGCTGGCGGCGGATGACGCTGTGCCTATTAGCAAGACGCAGCCTGCAAGCCAGGCAACCATGCTGACAGATGAGGCTTCCCAGGGAGACGACGGAAATGGGCAATCAGACGCCGCTGGCGCTCGGGCCGCCGATGCTGCGCCGTATATCCTTACAGCAGAGGAAATAATCACGCTGGCGCTGGATAACGGCTACGACTTGCGTATTGCGGAGAAAGAAGCTGAAAGCGCGTGGTTTGAATACCTTAAATACGTGGGGATGGCAGGCGGGTCGCTTGACTTAGTGGGGGCACTAAAGCGAATGGGGCCGGTTTCCAAGACGCCGCCCATTACGCAAGAAGAGACCGTGCTGAACCTAACCACGCAGTTCTCCTACCCGCTTACCCCGCTGGGAAATTTTAGCTACGGCAAGCTTGCGGCAAAGTCCGGCTACCAAGCCCGCCTCTCGCAGGTTAATATGGTGCGCGCGCAGACCATTTCTAAGGCATTCGCAGCGTATGTCGCGTACTTGACCGCTCTCAACGGCTTGAAAGTTGCTGAGGAAGGGATTGCGCTGGCAGAAGAGCAGCTTAAGAACGCGCGGTTCAAGTTTGACAACGATGTCGCCCCGCGCTTTGAGGTTATCCAAGGCGAAGTAGCGATGTCGCAGGCGCGCGAAGACTTTATCAATGCTAACAACGGCGTTGAACTTGCTTACTCGGCGCTTTACTACACAATCGGGATAACGCCTGAGGAGCGTTTCCAGAATACAGAAGTTGAAGTTGAATATGCGGTGGCACTTGACCGTGCAGTGAAATACATTTCAGAGGGCATATACCCGAAGCTGGATGCGGCCAGCCTGTATGAGTCCTATGTTGAGAAAACGCCGCAGTTTAGCGCGCTGCAGGGGAAAATCGGGATGTACCATTACCAGGCGCTAGCCAACCGACGCGCCCCGTACTTTTCGCTTGACGCAGGCTATACGCTCCAGAAGGGCATAACCATGTCTCCAGAGAACTCGTGGTCGTTCGGCATCAGCGGGAAGTTCAATTTATGGGATTCGGAGACTACAGAAAGCAAGCAGCGCAGTTTCACAGCTCAAGCAAACGGCGCGAGGCTTGAGCTTGAGCAGTACAAGCAGGGTTTCCGGCTCGGCATTGCCAACGCGTTAAGCACGCTTGAGGCGTCCATTGACGGCTACCAGACCGCTGTTAACACGTTGGCGCAGGCTGAGGAAGGCTTGCGGATGGCCCGGATTGGCTATAAGGAAGGCGTTGTCACGCATGCGGACTTGGTTGGCGCGCGGACAGCGTTTCTCGGCGCAGAGCTTAACGAGTTCAGCAAGCGCATGGCGGTTGTAACCGGCTACCAAGCGCTGCTGTCACTGCTGGGCGTTGGCGACGAAACGCTTTACCTGCCTACCACTACTTCAGATATCAGCGGCATTGTGAGTGAGGTCATCGGCAATGAAGAGAACTAACGCTGCATCAATCGTCATTATTGTTTCCGCGATTGCCTTTGTGCTACTGCTGGCTTCCGGGCTGTTCATGGCGCTAAAGAACCGCGCCCAAAAGCCACAAGCTGAAGTGAGCGTTGTTACAGTTGAGACGATAACGGCTGAAGTTAAGCCGTTTACCGAAACCTACACTTACACGGGCATAGTCACGGCGGACTTTGACGCAATGGTCGCCGCCCAGGCTGGCGGCAAGGTAAAGAAGGTGCTCGTGAAGGAAGGGGAAGATGTAACCGCAGGCCAGACGCTCGCGCTGATTGACGACACTGTGTATGTTCAGCAGGCTGCTATCGCCAAGTCCGGATATGAGATGGCGAAGCTGAGCCTCGTGTCTGCGTCATCTGCCCGTCCCGAGCAGATTGCCCAGGCTCAAGCCCAATACGACGCCTCACAAAGCGCCGCTGAGACCGCCTTCCGCAACTACCAGCGCCAGAAAAACCTGTTTGAAGAAGGCGTAGTGAGCCGCGCCGCGCTTGAAGTCGCGGAGCTGCAATACGAGACAGCTAAAGCCCAGTTCACCGCAGCCAAGGAAAACCTCCGAATCGCAAAGACCGGCGCAAGGGCCGAAGACCGTAGAGTGTTGCAGCTTGCGGTTGAGCAAGCTGGCGCCCAGCTAAAGCTGGCGCAGGTGAACCTGGACTATACACGCATCATTGCCCCGTTTGCAGGGAAGGTCGCTGCCCGGATGATTAACGAAGGAGACTTCGTAGGCCCAGGCACGCAGGCATACCAAGTAGTCAGCGGGAAGGGAATGAAAGTTGAGATATTTGCGCCGGTTGAGAAAATCGACCTCTTCAAGCCAGGACAGGAAGCCTCCGTGAGGCTGGGCGGGAGCGAAACTGAATTCAAGGCTCAAGTTGCGCGCATCACTCCTGCTGCTGACCCTAAAACGCGCCTATTCAAGGTTGAGCTTCCGCTTCCATTAGATGCACCTGCGCGCCCGCAGCAGTTTGCGGATGTGCGCGTGGAGTGGGTTGTCGGAACTAGCGCGGTCAATTTGCCAGCTATAGCAGTGCTTGGCGCGGCTTCTGACAGGCCTTACGTATTCATCGTAGAAGGCGGCAAGGCAAAGAAGGTGGAAGTTACCATCGGGCTGCGCAACGGCTCAACTTCGCAAGTCCTTGAGCCTTTGCGAGGAGGCGAGCAGGTCATCACCGTCGGCCAGACTTTTGTCACGGATGGCACGCCGGTTAGTGTTTCTGGGAACAACGCCGCCAGCGCCAGTACGGCCAACGAGCAGGCGCTGAGGTAACCAAATGAACATCGCCAATGTTTCCATCCGCCAGCCTGTATTCGTCGTTATGCTTATGGCGTTCTTCGTTGTCGTCGGCATAGTCTCATGCTCTAAGCTCGGTCTTAATATGCTGCCGAAAGTGAACATACCGTATATCACGGTAACGACTATGTATCCGGGGGCAAGCCCTGATGTAATAGCCGCTGAAATTACGAAGACAATTGAAGAGAAGGTTGCAGTAGTAGAAGGCATAGACACGCTAACCTCCTACTCAATGGATAGCGTCAGCATCGTGGTCGTGAAGTTTGTTTCAGGCAAGGACGTGGAGATTGCTGCGCAGGATGTGCGCGACAAGGTCGCACTTGCGCGGAAATACCTTCCCAGCGGCGTGGACGACCCTATTATCGGCAAAGTAGACATCAACGCAAGGCCGATAATGACCTACACGCTATCCTCCGAGACAATGGGCCTGCGAGAGCTTCGCGATTACGCGCGCACGCAGCTGGTTGACAGCCTTCAACAGGTCGGCGGCGTCGCCAGCGTAACAGTGCAAGGCGGCCTTGAGCGCGAGATTCGCGTAATACTTGACCCTGCGCGGATGGAAGCTTACAGAGTAAGCCCGCTCATGGCAGGCCAAGCGCTTGTGGCGACCAACGTCAACATCCCGGCAGGGACAATCAGGCAGGGCGGAGTAGAGTACGCCATGCGCCAGCCAAGTGAATACCAGAGCGTTGAGGCGATACGCGAGACGGTCGTACTTTCAGAAGATGGAATGATTGTCCGCCTGGGCGATATTGCCACGATTACCGACAGCCAGAAAGAACAGACTGTCGCTGCCCGCCTAAACGGCGTTAACTCAGTGAACCTGCAGGTCGTCCAGCGCAGCGAAGCAGATACCGTCTCTACCGCCGAAGGCGTCAAGCACAAAGTGAAGGTTATAGAAGAACATCTGCCTCCGGGCATCAAGATGCGCTTGACTTCAGACTACTCGCGATTCGTTGTAAGCGCCCTTGAGGATATCCAGTTCAGCATTATTCTAGGCGCTATATTTGCCAGCTTTTCAGTGTGGCTGTTTGTGGGAATGCTGCGGCATACGATACCAATTACAATTTCTATTCTAGTCACAGTTATCGCGGCTTACTCGGTAATCAACTTTTCAGGCTTCACCCTCAATTTTATTAGCATGCTTGCGCTGGCGGTCGCAGTCGCCCTCGTCGTTGACGACGCGATAGTCGTGCAGGAAACCCTGCTGGCGACCGCGAGAGAGCTACGATTGAAGGCGTGCGCGAAGTATGGCTGGCGGTGCTTGCAGCGACATCAACGCTCATAGCCGTATTCCTCCCGATCGGGTTTATGAGCGGCATCATCGGCCAGTTTTTCAAAGAGTTTGGCGTCACGGTCGCATCAGCCGTCGCCATTTCGCTGGTCGTATCGCTCTTATTAATTCCGCTCATCTTCTACCACTTCACTACGAGGATTCACCGTAACGGCGAGGGCGGCCCGCTTTTGAGGCTGGCAGACTTTATCTCGCGCCTTTTCAATCCAATCCATATTAGCTTCCTTACTGCTTACCTGGCGGTTGAGCGGTGGTATGAAGGCTTTTTGAGAGATGCCCTGAAGCGGCGCGCTCTTGTCTTGATAATCGCCTTCGGGTTTTTTCTTTTTACAATTCCCCTTCTTAGCCTGGTCCCGGTCGGCTTCATGCCGCCGTCAGACGAAGGGACGTTTTCCGTTTTTGTGGAGCTGCCCGTTGAAGCGCCTATGGAGTCCACTGACGCGATAGTCCGCAAAGTTGAGGCGCAGGTTAGGGAACTTCCTGAAGTGGATAGCGTAGTCGCGCTTGTTGGCTCATCTGCTGGCGGGTTTCTTTTTGGAGGAGCTTCGCAGTCCAATGTCGGCCAGGTTATGGCTGTGATGAATGATAAAAAGGACCGCAAACTTCGCTGGCGCTGGTGGGGAATTATCCCTGTCCCATACCGCTACACGTCAATGGACCTGATAGAGATGACGCGCACGATGTTTTCAGATATTCCTGGCGCTAAAATCACAGGTTCTGCCGAAGGTGAAGCGGGCGGCCAGCACGCGGTGCAACTTTCATTCGCCGACGCCGATTACGAGCGCCTGAAGAAAGTGACCGCCAGGGCGCAGGAATTGCTCGCGGCAATTCCTGGCGCAGTCAACGCAGACAACTCTGAGCGCCCAGGCAAGCTTGAAATTCGCGTCATCCCCAACCTTCAGAAAATGGCGCAGCTTGGTTTCTCGCCTGCGCAGCTTGGAATGTACCTCCGCATTCTTTATAACGGCGAGCAGTTTAGCAGCTACCGCGAAGGTGGCGAGGAATACGACATTACCCTGATATTCCCCGAACACCTCCGCCGTGACGTGCAGTCCATCAAGTCGCTAACCGTCTATTCTTCGCAGCTAGGGAAGTCGGTCGCCCTTGATACAATCGCCGACATCCATCTTGGGCAAGGGACGTCCGTCGTCCAGAACCTCAACAAGATCCGTTCCATTGATGTTTACTGCGATGTGAAGCAGGGCGTCGGGCCAGGAACGCTGCTCAACGCTTGGCGGGCTCAGATGGAAAAAGAAAACCTTATTCCTTCAACGATGCAGGTTACCGCAGTCGGCGAGTCCAACATGATTGGCGAGATGTTCCAACAGTTTATATTGGCGATAGTGCTTGGCATCATTTTCACCTACATGGTGCTGGCAAGCCAATTCAACTCCTACAGACACTCATTCACTATTATGATGACAGTCCCGCTGGCGACGACCGGCACTGTGCTTACGATGATAGCCACCGGCAAGTCGCTAAACCTAATGACCTTCCTTGGCATCGTCATGCTTATCGGCCTGGTGACGAAGAACGGCATTCTGCTCGTGGATTTCGCAAACCAGGCTCGCGAACGCGGGGAAAGCATTACCGATGCGCTAGTAACAGCAGGCGTTCGCCGCATGCGCCCTATCCTCATGACAAGCTTCACAGTGATATTCGCTTTGCTTCCCACGGCGTTTAGCCTTAGCGAAGGTGCGGACATGCGCAGCCCGCTGGCTGTTGCAGTCATCGGCGGCATGCTCTTCTCCACGCCGCTTACGCTAATCGTCATTCCTGTTGTGTATTCGGTGATTGATGGCTTCGGCAGCGGCAAGCGCGCGCGAACTTTGCCAGCTCCAGCGGCGCACGACTAGTATGAATTGTACCGCGGACACGGCGAAAGTATGAAGTGCGATAGAATAGCGGCATGCCGCAAACGCTTGACCGCACTTTGCTTCGTTTAAGCAAGGCCGTTTCCTCCATCCCCGGCGGGGCATTGCCCTCCAGCGCTTGGAGGCGCAGCGGCAAGGCGGCTGAGCTTGCGGCGTCGCTGGCGGCGGCAATCGGACTTAATCCACAAACGCTGCATAATGCGCGCATCCTCTACCCTTTTTTCCACCTGCTAAGCCCTGAGCTTGCGCAGTTACGCTGCGAGCTTCCATCGGCATTGCGCGGAAGCTGGGACAAGCTGCAAGAAGGCACGCTGATTGCAGCCGGCGCAGACCTCATGCTTTGGCGCGCATGCGCCGAGACGGCATGGGCGGCATTCTATTCAGCGGCATCGCCGATGCAGTTCCCCAGCCCATCAGTGCAAGTAACGGTGCAGGAAGGTGCGCCGGTCATTCTCACTCCCCTGAACCTTCCTTGCGCGAAGATACACATTGCAGAAGCGTTGCGCGGGCGCGTGAGCTGCGGCAGACGCGAAGCGCAGCCCGGCATCGGCGACCGCGTTCTCCTCTGTGGGCACTTTGACCCGCACGGATTGGCGATGCTCGCGGCGAGCTGGATGCACCTTCGCTCCCTCGGCGCGACGCAGGTGCAGGCGGTTTGCGGCTACACCGAGACCGGCGACTACGGGAAGTTCTGGAAGCGCACGCTGCCCAAGCTTGCAGCGGAAGGCTCGTTCACGCACGCCGTTATCGTTGACGTGACGGTTTATGCGCGCGAGCACAGCCGCACGATTGACGCGCTCAAGAAAGTGACGAACGCAGGAACAAAGGTGCACCTCGTTGATCACCATCTGGACACGCTTAGCTGCGTGCGCGATATAACGCAGGCGGGCGCGGAGGTAGTGCTCGCCGACATCCCCGGCTGTTTTTACGGCAACGGCATTACACCTGCCAATGCACCATACACCGTCATGGGCGGAATCGGTGACCGCGAAGTTTCGCTGGGGCTTTGGTTTGAAGAAGGCACCGCGCCCGAATGGGCGAACAATGCCCGCAAGGCGTGCGATGACGCAGCTGCGCTGATGCACGCGTTATCGCCTCCGCCAAGCGAATTGAAAAGCATGCAGTTATTTCCACTGGACAACCTGCTGGATGCGGCATCACACGGCTTCAACGCGTTCGCCGCGCAGCTTGCGCAGTATGCGCAGGAGGGCTTCGCGGTTGACATCCCCGGCGAGGAAAAGCCTGAGCGCGCTTGGTTTACACCGCCACAGGATAAGGCAGATGCGCCGCATGTTGAGGCGGTGCAACTTGGAAAAGTGCTGCTGGTTCCACAGCACATTGAGACGGCTGGCCGCGAATGGTATGAGCAGTTGGAGAAGCTGCTGGCGGCGAACCCCACGGCGCATTATGCGCTGGCGGGGCGTTACCTGCCGGGCGCGGGGTTCAATTTCCTGTGCTTGAAGGATTGGCGCGACGTTACGGTGCCTGCGCCGCTGGCGTTTGTGCCGGAAGACGAGCGCGCACAGACGCTGGGGCATTACGGCGCGTTTTGGTTCAACATCGCCGAAGCCGCCGATGCCGAGGCGAAGCTCACCGCATTCATCAAAGCCATCAACGCCCACTTCGGCGCTTCCGGCGGCCGCGTCGGCGCTGTAGTGGGCAAGACCATCCTCGGCCTTGTTGATGCGCGCGCGGATGCGCCCAAAGCCCGCCGCAGCAGCGCCGAACGCGTGTTTTGACTGCATAGTATGCTTAGGGTATGCGCAAGGCTGAGACAAATTGCATTGACAGGAGCGTGAAGTGAAGAAGTGGCTCCTCTTTGTCGCCTTCGCCTTTTATCTTAGCCGTTTTTGTTTTCCATATTCACTCCGAATCCCTTCTCTTTATAGCTGGCCTGCGACTTGCGGCTTACTTCCCTACCCACGGCGATCCTCTTTTCTACTTGCGACATAAACCTTAAAACAATAGCCACGTGACAAAGCTAGCTTAACGTTCTATAGTGTATATGCACGTTGCTATTAACAATTAATAAAAGGCTATTATGCGAATTGTATTCAAATCAAGGTGTTGATGGATAAATAGCGCGCGATTGTAACCCGCGCTTAGGAAAGCAGTTTCATGGCTATAAAGCGGATTAACAACACTCAAGCAAGACTAACGATTCGGCGTGCCTGTGAAGGCGACGTTGATAGTATAGTCTCCCTTCATATATCGGCTATCAAATTCATGCGTTCGCTCTGCCCTCCAGGATTTGGCAAGGCAATACAGGCTCCGTTGAAGCGCAAAGAGATAGAATCTTGGGTAAGCGAAACGCTAGCTGATAAGCGCTCAATCTTTCTCGTATGCGAGACGGGCGGCGAATTTGCAGGTTTTGCTTTGGGTTCAGTCGAGACATTCAAGGACGATTTGATTGATGCACCTTTTCTGACTGTGGAGTTCGTTGAAACAGAACCGCGCTTTCGCAGGTTAGGCGTAGCCTGTTCGCTTCTGCAAAGAATGGAACGCATCGCAAAGCGTCGCGGGCTCAAGGCAATTGAACTAACTGCTTGGGCTAATAACGATTCCGCAATACGGCTTTATGAAAAGCTAGGCTTTCACACACTGGAAATGCGCTTAGCGAAGCCTCTTAGCTCTATAGAATAGGCTGTTGGCCTCGTTTCGCAGACTTAGGCGATGACTTGTATCTCGCTTACGGCTTTATAGATACACTTCATTCAAGGCTTCGCGCAAATTAAATCCCAGCAACAATGCATCATAGTACGATTGAACCACCTTAACTCCTGATTGCACTGAAGCGTCTTCGACCGAATACCTAAAGAATGAGTTATTTCTCCATTGTGCCATATAATCTCTGAGTGCAGACTCAATCGGACAACTGGTAGCGGAACATATTCCTGCGAAATGCAGTCTTAGAAATCGTTCGGACCCTCAAGGGAGGAATTGAATTATGAAAGCTGTAATCAAGATGATTTGCGTGATGATGATTGCCTGCGCAGCGGGGTTCACCGTCGCAGCGGCGGGCGCAAGCGCGGCGGAGGTCGGCAAGGTGCAGGGCGTGATGCTGACTGTCTATAACCAAAACCTTGCGCTAGTCAAGGAAACGCGCGCGTTTGACTTCGCGCAGGGCTTGAACTACCTCACGCTTTCCGGCGTGCCAAGCGCGATAGACACGACGAGCGTGCACTTCAAGACGCTTAGCGGCATCGTCAATTTGCTGGAGCAAAACTACGACTACGACCTCGTGAGCCGCAACAAGCTCTTGATGAAATACATCGGCGAGACCATCACCATCCGCAACGGCGACGACGTGAAGCAGGTCAAGCTGCTGTCAGTCGGCGACGGGCTGGTCGTGGACTACAACGGCAAGATACTCCTCAATCCTCCCGGCGACATTGAGCTGCCCAGCCTCCCCGGCGGATTGCTGCTGCAGCCGACGCTGGAATGGCAGGTCAACTCGTCCAAGGCATATTCCACGCTTGGCGAAGTGAGCTACCTCACCGGCGGGCTGTCGTGGAACGCCGACTACGTCGTCATGCTTTCGGACAACGAGAAGCTGGGCGACCTTGAGGGCTGGGTTACGATGCACAACTCCAGCGGCGCGAGCTATGAGAACGCGAGGCTGAAGCTTGTCGCGGGCGAAATCAACCGCGCGCGCGGCGCAATGCCTGTGCCGATGGCGATGGAAAAGGCCGCGCGGGATGGTGGCACAGGAGGTTTTGAGGAGGAAACCTTCTTTGAATACCACCTCTACACGCTGCAGCGCCCCACGACCATCAAAGACAACCAAAACAAGCAGATCTCGCTGCTCACGGCGCAGGATATCCCTATGACGAAGGTCTATACGTTTGACCCCGACTGGCGCGGGAACAACGTGGAAGTGCGCGTTGAATTCAAGAACAGCCAGGAGAACCGCGTGGGGATGCCGCTGCCTGCAGGGCGCGTGCGCGTGTTCAAGCGCGACAGCGAAGGCAGCGCGCAGCTCGTCGGAGAGGACAACGTGCCGCACACGCCGAAGGACGAGATGGTGCGCCTGCTGCTGGGCAACGCCTTTGACATCAAGGGCGAGAAGGTGCAGACGAATTACATTGACAAGAAGACCGGCTACCAGCAGTCGTTTGAAGTCACCATCCGCAACCACAAGAAGGAAGACGTCGTCGTCGTCGTGCCGCAGCACATCGGCTACGCGAATTGGAAGGTCGTTGCGAGCAACATTGAATACCGCAAGACCGACGCGCTGAACATTGAGTTCAAGGTGCCGGTCAAGGCCGATGGCGAGACGAAGCTCACCTATACCATGGACGTCTGGTGGGCGGTGTAATTATCCTTCACTAACAAAACCCCGGATAGGCGGCATTTTAATGCCGCTCCGGGGGCTATGGGTTTCGGTGTTCGGGGTTCTGGGTTCGGAATCCAGATTCCAGAGCTGGGCTAGTCAGCCCAGGCTACCCAGTTTTATCTTCCTGAGTCCAGAGCGGGACTGAAGTCCCGCCTACCCTTCGTTCTTGTTGTCTCCAGAGCGGGACTGAAGTCCCGCCTACAAGAGGACATATCACTAATTGGATATCCCGCCTATGCTAGACTAGACGCAATGGACGAATTCGCGAAGCGTGTGCTGGCGTTGACCGCCGACCTGGTGCGTGTCCCCTCCATTGACGCGGAGGGGCAGCGCAAGGCGGCCGCGCGCGCGCTAGCGCAGCTCGCAGCCTCCCCCTACTTCGCCCTGCGTCCGGAAAAGGCGCGGCTCATCTCGTGGGGCGAAGGCGTGGACAGGCTCGATTCGTTGCTCGCCGTTTACGACGAGCCGATGAAAGCCGGCTCCGCCGACACCATCATCCTCTGCGGCCACCTGGACACCGTCGGCGTGGACAAACACATCCGCAATTACGGCGCGGATGAGGCGCTGCCCTTTGACCTCGACAGGCTTCCCGAATGGCTCGCGCGCGTGTTCCCCGCCGACAAGGAGCTGCACGGCGACCTTGCCAGCGGCGAGTGGATGTGCGGGCGCGGCGCGTTTGACATGAAAGGCGGGAGCGCCGTCGCGCTTGAGCTGACGAAGCACCTAGCGCATTGCGGCTTTCCGTGGAACGTCGTACTGCTGCTCACCGCCGACGAGGAAACCGAAAGCCGTGGCATCAAGTCCGCGCTGCCGGAGCTTGCGAAGCTGCAGCAAGCGGGGATGAAGTTTCGGTTGCTGCTCAACCTTGATTACACAAGCGCACTCACACCCGGCGATGCCAGCGCGTACGCCTACACCGGCACTATCGGCAAGGCGCTCATCGGCCTGACCGTTTACGGCACCGAGACGCATGCGGGCGCGCCGTTTGAGGGCGTGAACGCTGCAGCGCTGCTTTCCGCGATACTTGCGCAGCTTGAGGGCAACCAGAAGCTTACGCAGCATGTCAAAGGCGAGTTCACCCCGCCGCCGACGGCGCTTTCCGCCGCGGCCCGCCAGCCGGAATACAGCGTCACGACACCGGCGTTTGGCCGCGCGCTGCTAAACGTGTTTTTCATGCACCACACGCACGGCGGATACCTGCGCCTCATCACCAACGAGGTGCGACGCGCGTGCAGGCTGCACCTGACCGACCTGAAGCGCCGTCACCGACGCATGTGCGCGAAGGCGAACCTGGACATCGGCGAGAAGCTCGTGCTCCCCGAGGTGCTCAGCTTCAGCACGCTGCGCAAGCGGCTGGAGGATGCGCTGGGCAAGGGAGAAGCCGCCGTAGTGCTGAAAGCGCCCGAAGGCGTCACAGAGCCTCGCGAGGCTTGCCTGCGCATCATTGAGCAGGCGGCGGGAAAGCTGGACTTCCAGCGCCCCACGGTCATCGTGTCGGTGCTGCCGCCGTTCTATGCCCCCTACTCCGCCGCGCTGCACGAGGATGCAAAGGAAGTGTATGCGGCGGTGCGCAAGCTGGCGAAGGATTGGCACGGCGATGGCCGCACCACGCTCAAGCAACGGCACTTCTATCCTTATATCAGCGACATGAGCTTTCTCGCGCTGCCCGGCGACGGCAAGCTGACGCCGCTCTTGGAGAACTGTCCTGCGCCTGCGCTGATAGCGCTGCCAAGCCCTGAGCTTCGCCTGCGCATGCCGGTGGTGAACCTCGGGCCGCTTGGCAAGGACGCGCACAAGGTCGCCGAGCGCGTGCATATGCCGTTCCTCGCTTATGAGCTGCCGGCGCTTTGCCTCCACCTGTTGGGGGAACTTACAGGAAGCGAGATTGCCCCGCCCGACTGAAAGCGAAGACGGCATTGAAGGCCTAGCCCCCTTCCTCATCCGCTGCCCCTACTGCAAGCGGACAGCGCTGGTGCGCAACCTCATTTGCTCGCGATGCGGCTTTCCGTTTTACTGGGAGCTTAGCGACGCGCCGCATCTCCCGCCGGTGCAGCGCGTCCCGCTTTTTTCGCGCTTTGCGCTCGTTACCGCGCTCGTCGCGTTTATCATTTACTTCACCGTCGGCACTGTAACGCTCCAGGAGGGATACACGACCGTTGCTATAGAACAAGTTATCGCCACAGGTCTCACGACGCTTCCCCTGCCTGTTAGCGGCGATGAAAACTTCCAAAAGCGCACGCAGCTTGCAATAAGCTTGCTTCACCAGCGCGCTCCATCATTTTATGGCCGGCTCGTGGATGAGGTTAAGGCCATCTACTACGTGCCAAAAGGCATGCCGGGAAAGAGCTGGCGCTCCATCGCAGCGTTCACAGACCCGCAGACCGGCTATGTGTTTATCCGCATACCGGCGGTGTATTCATCTGGCTTTGGCGAGCTTTACGACCGCGACGTTTTCTACTACGCGTCGGTGCTGGTTCACGAAATGCGGCATTTGGAGCTTGCGCGCGTGGGGCTGAACATCGGCGGGCTTGCGGAGGAAGTGGAGTGCGAGCAGACCGTTTACGACGCCTTGAAGCGCATGGACGCGCCCAAGCCGATGCTCTTTGAGCTTGAGCATTTCCTCAACAACCCTAACCACCCCAGATATAAGCAGTGGCTCCAGTTCTATAAGGAAAACAATTAGTCCTCTGCGGGGAGCACGGTTATCACCAACTCCTTCTTCACGACGTATTGCGACAGCCATTCAACTGGATCGCCGGGCATCAAGTTGTCGGTTCTCTGTCTATAGAACCAGCCAATCCCACCGTGAGTGGAATCGGAGGTTGTGTAATAAGCTATCCGGCATTCGCCCGGAGGGAGACCATCAACAGTGAACTTGAATTGAGTCGCAGTCGTTCCTAAGCCATAGGGATTGATGATAGACGTAGGGAGAAACACTGATGACGAAAGGCGGGGATCTACATCTACTGGTATCACAGCATAAGGATTGAGCAATACACCATCTCTAGCTCCGATCGCCAAATCAGTCGTGCCGATTGCCAGCCTGCTGCTCATGAGGCCATTAAGTATCGCGGGATGGAACGCCGCCGATATTCGCATGGTTATAGAGAAAGGAACGTTGGCGATTACCGTTTCGGGAACGGCCACTTCCACAACAAAGGGATAATAGATAGCCCATGAGAACTCTTCGTTGGCAATTGGCTTTTCGGGTAGGTTAGAACCTGGAGCGGTTTCATACTCACTTCTTGGTGGAACTAGTTCAGGAAGCCCATCAGAGTAGGTTGCCCCGCAAGCCCAAGCTAACGATAGGGCAGTAATGAGCGCAGCCAAAACAAAAAGGATATGGAAGTACTTCATTACCAATTCCTCATTGCGGCCTCGTAGTCTACAAGACCAGCGATATTGCCTCGAGCCTTGCTATCATCACGCGTCGCGACAATTCGATTCTTGACTTGTAAGTAATTCGACAGTGGTCGCCTGTCATACAATTGCCGAGCTATCGCTGCAATTTCAGGCGCTGCGGCAGAAGTCCCATTGAAATGAGAGTACCCAAAAGGACCCCAAAGGCTAAATCCCACTTGGTCTTGATCATAAACCCCTTGACGAAAACACACAAAATCGTAGATACCGGAGACAGGATAAGTGCTGTAGTTATCTGGATAATAGTTTGAGCCCCATCTTTCGCCTCCAGAAAGAGTGACATCAGCCCACCACGAAGTTCCATTAGTATTGGTCACCAATCCTGTCACTCCCAAAACGTTATCAAAGGCAGCAGGATACTGCAGAGATGGAACTGGACCTTGTCCGCGATTACCAGCAGCAGCCACATATAGGCGGTCATTAAGCCTAAGGTCCCGGGAGATATTAGTCTTCAAGTCTTGACTTGGGAGCCACCAATAAGGAAATCTATCACCCGAAATGCTCATATTCACTACACGAATATCGTCACCCCAGTTGATATGGGCTAATTCGAAACGAAGAGCCCTAATCCCTTTGACTAGTGATTCTTCATTATACTTCCGATTATCAGCGGGGCCGTAGTACTTTAGTCTTATCGGGACGACGCTGCTTCTAGGGGATAGGCCTGCTACTCCGGTGGAATTATTAGTGACAGCAGTAATGAGCCCAGATACCCCCGTTCCATGGCCATCAGTAGAAAGAACTGGTATCGCTCCACCAGTGACTACCAGATAGCTGCTCCTCATGCATTCTACGCCAACCCATGAAACTTTGCTCCACTGGCGTCCGCTTCGCGTATACGAAAAATCTGGATGCCATCTCCAAACACCGTCATCGATCACTGCGATATCAACGTTGGAGTAATTATCGCCATATGGAGGACCAATGCTCGTGATATTGCCGCTATCCACTCTCAGAAGCGATACATGGCGGTTTCTAGGAGGTGTTGGCGGAGGCCCTTGGTAATACGAGTCATTAGGATTAGTAGTCTCAATATAATCTGAACCCCAATCCCCTTTTATCGCAGGTCTCGCAAGGTCAACAAGCGGGCTGGTTGAGAAGTAGTTGTAAGCCGCCGTGAATGTTGGGAAGACTTCAGGGTCATACTGAAAGTGGAAGTAGGCGATTTCGTTTCCCGGCGATTCATCGTCCTTGGGTTCCCACCATGACATAACAACGTGCAAGTTCTTCACGCTTATCTCATTCCAAACCTGAGCCTCTGTTACCGTGTCTTTGAACCAGACCACAATTTCGTTTTTGTATATCTCAACGGGAGTATTGTCAGGCCCTACCCAGAATAGAGTCGGCGGCTCAACATCGGATTCAACCTGGTCCAAGCCTTGTGTTAAATTAAGGTTGGTGACGATTATCGTTCCAGTGCCGTCGTCCAATTGCCATGTCGCGGTGAATGGGTCAGGGCTTGACAGCCTATTAGCGGTAATGCTGCCTTGTGCGGTAGGCACTGAGATGCTGTATTGAACCGGCCCCCAAAGATTGATTCCCGTCTGCGTATAGTCCCATAGATACTGAAGCGTCTGAGGATGCGCGACTTCACGCCTGTTGCCTCCGCCGAGAAGATTCTTCCCCCACCCCCGCCTGCGCCTGCGCCGGTGAGGGCGATGGCTTCATGCGGCGTGGAAGAGAATAATGTCGCAGCGGCTAGCTGCGCGCTTGATGAATGGTTGCTGGAACTGCCGCAGGCTAAAAGAGCGAGCGCGGTAAGCATGATGAGGGCGCTAAGAAGCACCCCCCCCCTAAATGTTAAAACGCATATTCCCATATCCGTTTCCTCCGCGAAAATTTCCCGGATAGCCTTCTTCGGCTAATTGCATTATACCCCTAAAGAAGCCAATAGCGCCGCGCCGGAACTGGCATAGCTTACTTGAAATTGCAAGCCGAAAGCAACCACAAAACCGCAGAAACACATGCCGTCAGATGCCCCGCCTGAGCTATCCCAGAAACAACTGCGAGCCTTGACGGCACGCCTGCGGAGTGGCACAATGGTTATGCCCGCTGGTCCAAGGAAGGCGGTGTGAATCCGCCACGGGCCAGCCACTGTGAGGTGGACCGGGCGCCGTTATCCCATCGGCTTTGGCCGAGAAGGGGGCGCACCGGGTTGAAACCAAGCCAGGACACTTGCCGGCGGGCAGCAACACGATACTTCTGGGACCAAGTGAAGTGTTGGGAATACTGCAACAACCTTTGTATGCGCCCCGCTTAGGCGGACGGCAACCTGCAACTCCCAGCACACGCATGCTCCCGCACGATTGGAGACACAATGGCTGAAGCTCTTGCTGCGAATAGTGTAACCGCAGGTTACGATGTAAAGAAAGTCCTGCACGACTTTTCGCTGCGCGTTGACGAAGGCGAATTCGTCGGGCTCATAGGCCCGAACGGCGCAGGCAAAACCAGCGTCTTGAGGCTGTTCACCTCACAAATCCAGCGCTTTGCGGGCAGCGTCCGCGTTATGGGCGTTGACATTGCGAAGATGCCCGACCCTTTCAGGGGGCGCACTATCGCCATGCTTGCGCAAGGTCACAGCCAGGCGGTTCCGCTGAGCGTTTACGAGGTCGTTATGCTCGGGCGCCTGCCGCACCTAGGGCCACTGGCAGTGCCGCGCAAGGAAGATTTGGAGGCGGTGGACAGGGCGATTGAGGATATGTCGCTTGGCGAGCTGCTTGACCGCAGGCTCACAGAGCTATCGGGCGGCGAGAAGCAGCGCGTATTGCTGGCGCGCGCACTGGCGCAGGAACCGCGCATTTTGCTCCTTGACGAGCCGACGACGCACCTTGACATGGGCTACCAGAAAGACTTGATGGACTTGCTCGTAAGGCTGCGCGAGACCCGCAAGCTGACAGTATTGTTCAGCCTGCACAACCTTTCATTGGCAGGGCTGTATTCGGCGCGCCTGGTGCTGATGAACGCAGGCCAGGTTGCAGCCGACGGCAATCCCGCTGAAGTCTTGCGCAAGGACGCGCTTGAAGAGGTTTACAAGACCCACCTGGTGTTGATTATGGGCAACGACGGCATGCCGATTGTCAGCATTGAGCCGGAGCACTGAGATGAGACGACAGCTTGCTAGTGCGATTTCAATAGCAATTCTGCTCACGCTCGCAGCAGCCTTTACCGCGCTTGGGCAGCCTGCGGCATCGTATCCGATAGATTACTTTGGGGTGAGATTAGCGCCGGGCAACTACCGCCGCATCGTATCGCTAGCCCCAAACCTTACCGAGACTGTGTTTTTTGTTGGGGAGTTCAAGCGCCTTGTCGGGGTAACGAGCTACGATACATACCCTCCCGAAGTGAAAGAGCTGGCGAAGGTTGGCGGGTTCATTGACCCCGACCTGGAGATTATCCTATCGCTGCGCCCTGACCTAGTTCTCGCATACCGCGGCAATCCGCTTCCTGCCATCAACAAGCTCAAAGAGCTTGGGCTACGCGTTTTTGTGCTGGATAGCCCGCAAACTCTGGATGAGCTAAGCCGGCAGTCGGTAATGATTGCGCAGCTTTTACAGGCTGACGAGAAACACATGCGGCGCGCCGAAGGCTTCTCCAAGCGCATTGCAGAAGCGCGCAGCCGGGCAGCCGCGCTTAGCGCGCATCCCCGGGTGCTAATGCTGGCTGGGAGCGTCCAGCCGCCGTATTACTCGGCCGGGAGAGGGAACTACGTTGACGACTAGATTGTTTC
>JBBIJQ010000040.1:0-18011 GCA_037445915.1 Planctomycetales bacterium
TGGATATGATGGACTCCAACCGGGGCGACCACAGTTGCTTCAGCAAGTATCTGCTCGGCTGGCTCTCTCCAACCATTGCTTTCACAAACTTGAACGACCAGGTGATGCGAAAATCCAACGCATTCCAGGATGCCGTTTTGTTCATGCCGGGCTTTGACCCGACGAGCCCGTGGGCGGAATACTTTATGGCACAAACGCGTTACCGAGAAGGCGCAGACAACTTCGCCCACTCAAACGGTTATTACCCCACCGACGGCAGGATGGCAATCTGGCACGTTGACGCCCGCGTTAGCGCGCTCGGGGGTTTTAACTGGAATAACTCTACCACGTCCCATAAGCTTCTTCGGCTGATGGAGGCGGATGGGCTGGAAGAGATAGAGACTGGCGACTTGCAGGCTGATATTGGTGATTACTACACAAGCGGCAAGACGCTGACGAACACAACGACGCCGAACTCAAAGAGATACGATGGAACCAGCACCGGCATCATCGTAGATGACATTTCTTCTCCCGGCCAGACCATGACCGCCGACTTTACCCTCTACACCAGCAACCCGCCGACAGTGGCGATTACTTCGCCAGGCAACGGGAATACGGTTAGCGGCGATGTCAACGTGGCAATTACCGCTACTGACGATGTGTCTGTCTCAAAAGTGCAGCTTTTCATTGGCGGCGTGATGGTGAGGGAGTGGACGAGCGGGCCTTACACATACACTTGGAACTCACTCGCGGAATTTAACGGAAGCTGCACGATAACAGCCCGCGCATGGGATGGTGGAGGCCAGTCAGGAAGCGATACAATCACCGTTACAGTCAGCAATTCAGGCAACACTTCGTTCAGCGACAACTTTGAGAGCGGGCTCGGCAAGTGGCGCATCATCAACCATCCGGAAGACTCCGCCGGGATGTTTACCGTCTGGGCTACCCGCGCAAGCCCGGCAACCCCGCCGCCGCTCGGTTCTGGCAATGAGGCATGGATTGACGGCGTGGCTTCCAATGTTGAATACCTTGCCAGCGACTCGTTGCGCAGCGAGCGAATTAACGCAACCGGATATTCGCGGCCGCTCCACGTCCAATTCTTCTACCGCTGCCGGGGAACGCTCACGCTTTGGGCGACTACGGATAACGGCCAGTCATGGGCGCGCGTGCAAGACCTCTCTTCCACCAACTCATGGGCCCAATACACAAATGTCCTTGACTACGCCGGAAAAGCCGCCTACTTCCGCCTATACTACGGCGGGCGCATCAGGGAGGACCAGAACAACGGCTGGGGCGCAAACGTTGATAACTTCCTGGTGCGGGAATGTCCCAGCAACCCGCCCACCGCTTCAATTACCTCACCTTCAAACGGAGGCGATGTAACAGGCACACTAACTGTCAACGTCACAGCGACCGATGATGTCTCGGTAAGTAGGGTCTTGTTTTACCTAAATAACTCGCTGGTAAGCACTGATACCTCCTCCCCGTGGCAATACACGCGAAACACGCTAAATGACGATAATGTCCCCAGCCTGAAGATAAAGGCCGTTGCGGTTGACGGCGACAATCTCGTTTCCATTCCCAGCGAGATAGACGTCGCGCTTAAGAACCCGCGCCCGTATCCGGTGGCGGACGACCTGGAAAGCGGGACCAGCAATTGGAGCGTGTCTAATGACTCACGGCAGCCCCAGTGGTCATTGGTTACCAACCAGTCGTATTCGCCGACGAGTTCTTACGGCTGGGTCGGGTCAGGCTGGCAAACCAGCAGCAATGACCTGCTTACCTACATGGGTTTTCCTCCACAAAGCGGGCGCCAAACCATAGACCTTTCAGGTAGCCTGGTGGATGACCCGGTCTTCCGCTTCCGGTACAAGTCGGACATAACATCCACCAGCACCTGGCGCGTTTACTTCTATAACACCTGGATAGGCTGGCAAATGCTGACCATTGGAAGCGGCGATGTTGCCAACTGGACGGAAGTGACTTCTGACCTGAAGAACTTTGTTGGCTATTCCGGCCAGGTCGCCATCTACGCCCTCACAGGAGGGACTGCTAGCGGCGGAACCGGCCTGTGGATAGACGATGTCCGCGTTGAGAACCGCAACATGGCTATTTACAGCATCACGCCCAACCGTGCGCTGGCCGGAACTGAAATCACCATCAACGGCACCAACTTCTGGCTCAGCCGGGGCGCAAGCTACGTGACTTTTGGCGGGAATGTGAACGCCGCTAGCGGCGATTATGTCTCGTGGGGCAATACTCAAATCAAAGTAAAGATCCCGCTTACGGCCAAGAGCGGGGATGTGAAGGTCACCGTCGGCTCCAAAACGAGCAACGGCAAAGACCTGCGCGTCGTTCTCGGGCCGCCTACTATTGGAGGAGGAGAGCAGTACTAATGAAACGGTTAACACTTGCAATCGGCGTAATCGTATCTCTGCTCATCGCCGCAGCGGTTTTCTCGTGCGGCGGTGGGGGAGGCAGCTCAATTCAGCCTGGCATCAGCCCTGGCCCGGTGCAAAATCCAACCGGTCCCGGTCAGAAGCCATTCAGGATGTATGCCGAGTTGATTAAGAATTCGTCAGGCGTGCCTACCGGCGTGCGCGTTTCCTGGACGCGCGTGACTGCGAGCACAGCGGTCGGCTACTACCTCTACCGCGACGACGAGACTATACCGGCTGGGAATCCGGCAGGCTACGAAGCATTACGCGTGAACGGTGGGGAGATGATAGGCCAGCCGGGCTCGGGCACGATGGTTACCTTTGACGATTCCTTTGACCCGGAAATCGACTCAAAGTGGTACTACCGCCTCACGGTCGTAAACGATACGGGCGATGAGAGCGACTTTTCTAACGAGCTTTCAATCACCATCTCAAGCTTTGACTTCACCGGCTTCTCACCGTCAAGCGGCACCGTGGGCGATGATGTCGTGCTAAGCGGCACCAACTTCGGCGTACACGACGACGCTGAAGACGCTGTGTACTTCACCGGCGAGAGCGGCTGGATTGAGGCTGCGATTAGCGACTGGGAACAGGAAGAGATAACGGTTATCGTTCCCGTCGGCGCAGTTACAGGCCCCATCCGCGTTGAAGTGGGTGGCTTATATGAAGATTCCACCAGCAACTACACAGTACTTGCGCCTGTGATTTCAAACGTCTCGCCAACGTCCGATTACGCTGAGCATAACAACATCACCATAACCGGCTCGCGCTTTGAGGCTACGCAGGGAACTAGCACAGTGACTTTCAACGGAGTGCAAGTAAGCACCTATGTCTCGTGGTCGGACACCCAAGTCGTAGTGAAAGTTCCTAACGATGCCACGACCGGCGATGTGAAAGTGAAAGTCGGCGCGAATGCGAGCAACGGCGTTAGCTTCACCGTCTTGCCACACATTGATTACCTTGACCCCGCCAGCGGAGTCGTCGGCGATACGTTCGTTATTCACGGCACTGGCTTCGGCGCAACGCAAGGCGCAAGCACTGTGACCCTCAGCGGTGTCGGCCTGCCAGTCTCAAACTGGGGCAACCGCACGATAACCGTGACGGTCGCTGAGACGGTAAGCGGCAATGTCGTCGTGACGGCAGGCGGGAATGCGAGCAACGGCGTGTTCTTTGACCTGTCGCCAAAAGTCACAAGCTTTACTCCGTCAAGAAGCTGGGTGGGGCAATCCGTTACCATTAATGGCACCGGCTTTGGTGCGTCGCGGGGCACGAGCAAAGTGTATTTCCACAACGGCGTGGAAGTAACCACCTACACCTCATGGGGCGCTAACCAAATCATCGTTGTAATTCCCGCAGGCGCGGTTACCGGCCCGATCACCGTGGAAGTTGACGGAGACACAAGCGTATCGTCCAGCAGCATCTTAATTGTGCTTGCGCCTCCGTGGCTTGACGATGTGATCCAATACTAGAGGCAGATGCGCTAAGGACTGTGCTAAACTATCGCGGGCGGGTCAATGAGCCGCGATCCTGCACATCTAGTCAATGCGACAATACTGTTCGCCGACCTTATAGACTCGGTGGCTATAAGCGCGGTCATGGACTTCTGGGCTTACGATGAGCTGATTACGCAGTATCAGGAGTATTCCCAGAAAGCTGCCGACGAGCTGAAAAGCGACCTGGTCTCCGAATGCGTCGTAGCGGGTGACCAGCTTGCGCTGTTCCTCTACGACCGCAACCAGGTTGAGCGCAACCGGGAGATAGCCACGCTGCCCGAAGGCGACCCTGCTCGCCTAAAGCTTGAAGACACAAACCGCGCTTCTGCCGACGAGGCGCTCTACAGCGCGCTGCGAGCTGCGATAGTGCTCAAGAACACCTGGCTGTCAGCTCCCAAGAACTTTGAGCGCGTTAGCTCGCGCCACCTGCCGTTTGATTTGGGCATTGGCATCCACAACGGCATCTGCGTTCTGCGCGAGCGCGCGGGCGGCGGCGCCAGGATTGAAGGTTTTGCTATCAACTTTGCCAAGCGCATTGAGGGCTTCGCACGGATGGCGCGCGTGACCCGCGTGATGCTGAGCCGTGGCGCAACCCAGCGCTTGCGCTTTGCAAAGCGGCACCATGCCGTAATGCGCCAGCGCCTCGGCTTCATCTCGCACTCCCCCGACGAGGGACAGCTAAAGGGGCTTCACCACGGGCTGGAGTTGTTTGAGTTGAAGTTCTTTCACCGCCTTGCGATACTGCCGCCGGAGGAGCAGGCTTCTGTATTTGAAACCCTCCTGCGCTTGGATCCGATAAACGTCTGGGCTTACCACATGGCGGTGGAGCACCTCATTTACCGCAAGAAGGATTACGACAAGGCGAAGGAGCTTGCGCTGATGGCAATGCAGGCGCGGCCCGACAGCGAGAAGATTTACTACGACCTCGCGACGATTGCGAAGTGCCAAAACGAGCCGTTGCAGGCGAAGTTCTACATTGAGCAAGCGCTCCACATCAACCCCCAATGGGATATGCTTTATTGCTTCCTCGCCGACCTTGAGGGCGAGATAGGCGGGCGCGATTCGCAGAAAGTTTTGGAATACCTTCTGCGCGCGTATGCGCTTTGCCCCGACAGCCCGCAAAACTGCTGGGACCTCGGCGAGACCTACTACGACATGGGCAAGAAGGAAGAGGCCTGCAAGTTCATCCGCAAGGCGGTGGAGGGATATCCCCCGTATGCGGCTGATAAGAGCCCAAAGAACCAACAGCGCCTTGACCTTCTCAAAGCGCTGGGCGTTATGGATTGCGAGCCCCCGCCCCCACAGCAGGCGCGCAAGTAAGTTACGTCTGCGCCGCGCATTCCGATAGACTATCCGAAACTCTGCGCTATACTACTACCCCCCTCGCGGAAGTGGTGGAATGGCAGACACGCTAGGTTGAGGGCCTAGTGCCCGATTAAGGGCATGGGGGTTCGAGTCCCCCCTTCCGCATTTTCCCTGGCCTGCGACAATTCTAATTGAGCACACTTGGCTGACTAGCCTCCGTTTTTGCGGAAAGTCATAAAGCTCCAAGAACTTTATTAGAAGAACTCAAAATAGAGTACGCCGGGCTGACCAACCCGGCTCTAGAATCTCCTCTCTCAGTACGCCGCACTCTAGTGCGGTTCTGGATTCTGGGTGTAGGGCGCGGACTTGTTCCGCGCCTAGGGACGGAATGTGGGCTTTAGCCCACATCCCTTGAGTGGTGTGACGGCTAAAGCCGTCACTCCGACCTTATGGGCTCTGGATTCCGCCTGAAGGGCGGGGACCTGTGCCCCGCCGTCTGGATTCTGGAATCTGGTAGCCTTACCCCTTTCCCCTTATCCCTTCCGCATGCGCAACCGCGCTTTTCGTATTCGTCATCGGAACAAAAAAAGGGCTCCCATCGCCGGGAGCCCTCGGGGTATCCGACCCCATTATGTTGAGAACGAGCGGGGTTCGCCTCGAACCTCGCTGGTTCGCTGTATCAAGGCCGCGAGCGGCCTACTGAATATTACCACAAAATCCGCGTTTTGTATTCAACGCGCAGGCTAATCGCCCGAAGAATCCTGTAACCTGGAAATTGACGGCTTGAGCTGGAGCTTGTTCAGGTAAATCCTGAAGTTGGAGTCGCCGATGTAGTCGCCGAAATGGTTCATCAGCGCGAGGATGCTACCCTCCAGGACGTTCATCCCGAAGCTTCGCCCGTCAATCACCGGCGTCGTCGTAATGAGCCATTCCAGCCCGCGCTCGCGCAGCGCGATACGGTCTTCGTCGGTCGTCGTGTTGGTGATGACAATCTTGCCGGCTAGCTTCTCCGGCAAGTTGCGCTTGATGAAATGGTAGTCGCCTGCGATTACGTCCGCCCATTCCAGCCACTTGCGCTGCTTGGGCTTCGACTTTTCCTGCTTCTCGCCGGTCGGGTACAAGACCTGGAACGGAAGCTTCGTGACCACCGGCAGCAGCGTGTCCGCGACGCGTGACAATCCCCGGTAGCTGCGGATGGGGAAGGGGATGCCCAGCGCAAATATCATGTCGCCGAAGATAATCTCGCCCGCGGCGCCTGCTAGCACCCGCGCCATACCCGTGCGGTCAACGCCGCTGACCATGAGGATGCGCTTGCCCCTGATGGGGATGTCCGCGCGCTCGCGCAGCAGGTATTCCATCAGCTCGGGCTCAAGTATGCGCTTAAGCGTGCTGCCGTCGGCAACCGGCGTCTTCCCGGCTGCGCGCTTGAGCTTCAGCGCATCCCTTACCGTGTGCCGCTTGTTGCCCGAATACAGGTATAGGTCTATGCCGCCCAGCCCGATAGCCTGCACCTCAGGCGCAAGCCGCTGGATAAGCTCAACCGCGCGGTAGAACTTGCCGTCCGCGCCGATGCGCTCCAGCGAAAGCGGCACGCCCAGAAGCTCGGACTTGGCCGTCTTGTCGCGCTTGCTTGAACCAAGCGACACCGAAACAATTCGCAGCGTTTCCCCGTTCATCCAAGGAGATTCTAACGCGAATGTCGGCTAAAATGGAACTGTGCTGAAGCGCACAAAACCGAGCCTTTTTGATATCAGGCGAAAGCCCGGCCAGCTCGATGCCGAAACCGACATGCGTAAATCAATGTATGCCGCCGGAATCGGCATGACGATTCCCTTCGTCCTTCTCACAGGGCCGCTGATGGGCTGGTTCGTCGGAAGCTGGCTTGACGGCCGATACGGCACAAGCTGGATAACCATCGCCGCCGTTCTGCTGGGTCTCGCCGGCTCCATACAGCTCACGGTCAAAATGGTCAAAGAGATAAGCACCTAGCACCTGGGCGTATGCTACAATAAGCGCATCTTGAACGGAGGACGAGAGTTTAAAATGGTAGTCACTCTAAACGCTACGTTGCGCGCCGATTACGGCAAGGAGAAGATGAAAAAGCTCCGTGCCGGTGGCAAGATTCCGGCTGTCGCCTACGGGCCTAGGCTGGAGAAGCCGCTGCACCTCGTGCTTGATAAGATTCCGACGCGGAAATCGCTCGTTGAAGGCGGCAAGGATGCCGAGTATGAGCTGGTTGTCGGCTCCAACAAGTATCCTGTGCTTCTTCAAGAAGTGCAGCGCGACCCGGTTACCGGCGACCTGCTGCACTTGGACTTCTATATACCCGAGGCTGCTGAATAGCCTATAATCCTGGCTGGGGAAGTGGCAACAACACAAACAACTGATAGGCGTAGAAACCTCCAGGTCGTCTCCGACTTCCTGGTGCGCGTGAAGGCGCGCACCTCGCCCATACCAAGCCTGGAGGAAGACAACTTCCGTATGCGCGAAGGCTTCCAGCGCTTTTCCGTGGATTTGGTGGAAGACGCCAGTCCCGGCATAAGCTTTCTGGAAGCGCCCGCCGAGCCGCCGGAGAGGATGGACTACTTCGCAAGCAGCCTGCAAAGGACGCAGCTTGTAGGCCATTTTTACGCCGACGGCCAGGAAGTTCCGATTCACTACGTCATCGTCTCCTCCATCGTCCTTCGGCGCACAGGCCGGGTCTTCCGCGCGTGGTCGCATGCGATTAAGGAGGAGTATATCCTTGCGCCGCTGAGCTTTCTGCCGAACGCGCAGGATTTGGTGCGAGACTTCACTGGCGACATTCCAGTCGTGCTGGTAGATTCGGGCGGCCAGGAGCTTAACTACACGCAGCTCCGCATTGCGGCCGTCAACCGCGCGCGCGAGCTGAAGTGGGATACGCGCCAGCGCCTCTTGAAGAAGTGGAACGCCGAAGTTGGAACCGACCATAGTGCGGTAATGGTCCTCAACGACTCGCTGCTCCAAAACCACAACGACGAGCTTACGCCCAACATTGTAGGCTTCGTGAGGATGGTTTACGTCCCATTCGTAGGCAAGGAGAAGCTGGCGAACCACCTCGTCTTGCCGGAGTTCCAGCGTGGTCAGGTGTTCAAGATTCATGACCCGGAGCACCCCGGCAACACCAAATACTCCTGGTTTCTCAAGCTGCGGCATGTTAGCCAGGCCGGGCCGGAGTATGGGCTGATGCGCCTGGAAATCCTAGCCTCAAGCGATGATGAGGCTAAGCGCAAGGCCGACGACATGTCCTACCTGATGGTGCGGGAACGCTTCCCAGTGACCTTCCCTGCGCCGGAATGGGACAAGCTGATTTTCCCGCACAAGCTGTGCGACCAGTATCTCAATAGCCTGGTCCCGTCTTCGGACACGATCCAGGCATACTTTATGCGCGTTTGATGCGGCCTAGGCTTTCGCCAGGCTGATGGGTACAACCGGTGAGGTAACACAATGAACGAAGCATGCAAGTATCCGAATTTCGTCAACTTCGCCTACGGGCCGGTTGGCAAGGCGACTTCCACCAAAGACAACCCGAACACAGCCGCCTACTTCCATTTCTGGATTGCCGACGGCATGGAGACGGTTGAGCTGGGCAACATCGTCGCCGCCTGCACTCCCGACGGGCATGTCACATTCGGCAGCGTTACCGAGCTGCGCACGGTGATGGACATAGACAACTTCTTGTCCGACTACATCAGCCACGACTTCGGCAACCCCGCCATCGTCCCGCCGTCCGACATCGCGGAGATGATGGTCGCCAAGTGCGTGGTCATCAAGTGCACGACCGAGCGCGTCCGCCCCATTGGGCGCGGCGAAGTTTACTTCGCCTCCGAAACCGGGGTGGGTTGGAGCCTGGGAATGCTGGACTACGCAGGCGAAGGCCGGGGCGTGCCTATCGGCGTAATGGAGAATGGCGATGGAAGCCTCATACCCATCCTGCTTGACGATGAGTTCCTGGTCGGGCCGGAAGGTTCGCATATGAATATGAGCGGTATTTCGGGCCTCGCGACCAAGACCTCTCTGGTTGAGTTCCTCCTCAAGTCCATGTTTGATACGATGGTGCGCGGGAAGCGCCGCCGCGTTTGCGCCGTGTTCTTTAACGTGAAAGGTAAAGACATGCTTTACCTGGACAAGGCGAACCCGCAATACGAGAAAGACGACCCCTACACCAACAAGTGCCGCGACATCTATAAAAAGCTCAACATTGAGCTGATGCCCTTTGAAAATGTCCGCATCTTTGCGCCCTACGACCGCAAGTACGAAGGCCATACCAAGAGCTTCCGGCGCGACGGCAAGGTGGAGCACTTCATCTGGGAGCTCCCCGAAATCGTGGACGACATTCCCGAACTCTTTGACAAGGAGTCGTGGGACGAGTCGGTGGAAGCGGTCTATGTTGACGTCCGCGACCAGATAGAGCGCCAGCCCATCCGCTCATACGACCAGCTTATCAGCTACCTCAACGAAGAACGGCGCGTGCTGAGCAACGCCTCGGTGACGCACTGGCACGGCCACGAGAAGCAGGTTTTCTACAAGGCCGCGAAGAACCTGGACGCGCTGCCCGGGCTGTTTGACGGCCTGGTCTGCGTCGGCGGCGTTGACGAGGTGGACATCCCGCTGCACGACCTCCACAACGGCTCCATCTTCGTGGTTGACATCCAGTCTCTCAATGACCGTGGCCAAGCGATGGTGTTCAATAAAATCCTCAAGCGCGTCTACAAGATGCTTGTGGACAAGAACGTAAAGAAAGACTTTGACACCGCGATTTTCTTTGTGGACGAGCTTAACAAGTTCGCCCCGCGCGACATTACCGTTGAAGCGCCGATTAAGCAGTCCGTCATTGAAATCTGTGCGCGCGGCCGTTCGCTGGGCGTCTCGCTCTTTGGCGTAGAGCAGTTTATGAGCCAGGTTGACCGCCAGGTCGTGGACAACTCCTCAACCATCATCTACGGCCGCACCGGCCCCGCAGAGCTGATGACCGTAGAATACAACTGGCTGGACATAGACGTGCGCAACCGCCTTACGACCATCCCTCGCGGAACATTCCTGCTCAAGCACGCGAAGTTCGTGCAGCCCGTCTTCGTAAAGTTTCCTTACCCGAGCTGCGTCCCCGGCGACCAATACGAGGAAGAAGAAGGACTGGCCGCCAAGCGCGAAGCCGCAACCGCTTTCACTTTCAAGCGCGACATCTAAGAACGGGGCAAGGCAATTCCGCCGCTGCGCCGAAGCGATATATTCCTGGAGGCATTCGCTGTTCCAGGGGAGGGAAGCAAAATGGCTTCAAGAAAGCTATATGCAGCCGCACTAGCGCTGTTCGCCCTTGTAATTTTGGGCGCTGGCGCCACTTCGTCTTGCGCTAGGCACTTTCATGCTCTCAATCCCGCGCCGCCAAGCGCGCAATCTGCCGCGCAATTTGACACTTCAATCGGGCCGCCGCCTGTCCTGGAGCTTGACGCGCTGCTTGCTGGCGCGCCCCGCGCGGTGAGCGAGGACAGCCAAGTCGTGAGCACCGGCGCTGAGTATTCACCGGCGGGCTCCGGCGCAACAGGCTCAAGCGAACTTTGCATTGAAGTTGAAGGCGCAGACCTTAACCTGCGCGCATACGAGCCAGGCGACTACACTTATGCGCTTTTCGCGCAGCAGGTCGGAGACGGAATGATGGGAGGCGGGCGCGACGATGAAATCCCGCTGTCTTTCTACATGGGCTTTGCCGACTTTAGCCTCGGCGCGTGGCGCTGGTACGGCCCGTTTAGCGACAATGCGGAAGCCGCCCTTTACGGTCCTACGCTGCAAAACCGCTTCAAGTCTCCCAACGATACTTTCTACACGTGCGTCCTCACGGCAAGCGCGGGGCACGGCACTAGCTCGCTGCCTGCATCGGGCTATGTCGGCGCGCTGCCGTTCGCAAATGAAGCTAAGTCAGCCTCCGTCATTGAAAACCCGTTCGGCGTGAAAGTGCGCCAGCTTGCCACCAACACCGGGCTAGGCGATGGCACTATCCCCGGCGTAGTCACAGGCGTACTGGCCGATATGGACGTTAGCGGAGCGACGACGCTGACCTGGGAAGCTAACATAGATCCTGATGTCACGAAATACCAGGTTTACAGCTCGGTGTGGAACTCAGACCGCTGGAACACACGCACTTTCGTTGGCGAGGTGAACGCGCCGACCCTCACGTTCACCGACACGCTTTCAATGACCGCCTTCACCTACCAATACGAAGTCATGGCGGTAAATGCCGTTGGCACAGGCGGGCCCGGCATTGACACCGCCGGCACGCCTGCAATTCTTGGCCATCCGGGGTTTGCGCCAGCATCGGGCGTCACTGGCAAGACGATAAACTTCGCCGCACTTGTCGCTGGAAGCGAGCCGATTACATATAGCTGGGATTTCGGCGCTGCAGGTTCTCCGAGCACAAGCAGCGAAGTGATGCCTTCAGTGCTCCTCGGCGCGCAGGGCGAATACTCGTTGTCGCTCCAAGTGTCTAACGGATTTGGCAGCGACATAAGCTACTTCTTCGCCTTCCAGGTTATGCCGCCCGGCATCGGCTGGCACACGCAGACGGTGATTAGCGCAGGCTCCGTCGGCCAGCATACATCGCTTGCGGTTATTGACGGCTCATACGCCGCGATTACCTGCTCAAGCGCTTCCGGCTTGCAATTCGTCATGGCTGAGGACTACCTCTATGCGCGCACATGGCTTCCGCCGGTCGTCGTGGAGATGGGTGGAAGCATCGGCGATTACTGCTCGCTGACCACAGTCGGCATGGTGCCGGCGGTCACGTATTTTGGCAACGACATCCGCTATCGGAGAGCCGTTGACTACTATGGCGAAACTTGGAGCCCGCCGGCAACTCTCGCGCCGCTCGGCGGGGGTGCGCAGGGCACGTCCCTTTGCGTCGTTGACGGCAATCCCGCCGCGACTTTCTTCAACGACACGCCCACCAACGGCCTGAAGTTCGTCCGCGCCACAGATGCGGGCGGCGTATCGTGGGGCGCGCCGGTTTTGGTTGACGGCGCCAACGCGATGACCGGCTATTTCAGCTCGCTTGCGGTCGTGAACGGGAATCCAGCAGCCGCTTACTACGGCAGCGGCCTTAAGTATTGCCGCGCATCCGATGCGGACGGCGCTACATGGGGAACGCCGGTGGTCATTGACGACGGCCCCACCAAAGGTAACTTCGCATCGCTGGAAGTCGTGAGTGGCCGCCCCGCCATCGCCTACTACGAATACCTCGGTATGGGCAATGGCGCAAGGCTGATGTATGTGCGCGCGCTTGATGCCAATGGCGATGCATGGGGAACGCCGCAAGCGTTGGACACTGAGACCGGCGCGGGCACCGGCTCATGGATATCCATGGCAATCATCGGCGGGAAGCCGGCGGTAAGCTATGCCAACGACCAGACCGCGAACCTCATGTATGTCCGCGCGCAGGATGCCGCGGGAACGTCGTGGGGCGCGCCCGAGGTTGTGGACGGCACGGGCTATGTCGGCGGATACACGTCGCTCGCCGAGCTGCACGGCAAGCCTGCCATCGCCTACTGGAATTTCTACGACGACGACCTCATGTTCGCCTGCAAGTATTAGGCGCTGTTCGCTCATTAGATTAATCACGAGTACGCCGGGCTAATCAGCCCGGCTCTGGAATATGGAATCCCGACAACGACCTACGAACTACCTCTGGGATCCGCCCCTTAACCCTCTTTCTGCCCTTCCACCTGTTTCTTGATGTGCTTGAGCCCATACTTGTCCAGGAAGCCCAGGAATTCCTCGCGCCTGAAGTCGGGGGCGCGGATACCCTCATGCTCCGGCGGAATAGCGCAGTCCTTTTGCAGGCTCACCAGCTCGCGGAACTGGAAAACTTCGCCCTTCGCCGCGCGCAGCGCCTCGCGGATGCGCTCCGGCTTGACTTCCTCAAGCCGCGCGTAGATGCTCTCCAGCGCGCCGAAGTCCGCTACCAGCTTCTGCGCCGTTTTCTCGCCCACGCCCTTCACGCCGGGTATGTTGTCCGACGGGTCGCCGCGCAGCGCCTTGTAATCAACGAAAAGCCTCGGCGCAAACCCATACTCCTCGTGGAACAGCTCCGGCGTCCACACCTTCACTTCCGTAACGCCCTTCGTTTGCATCACGACGTATGTGTTCTCGTCCAGCAACTGCAGCATGTCGCGGTCGCTGGTGAGGATTAGCTGGAACTCGCTGGGATGCTGCACGGCATAACTCGCGATGAGGTCGTCGGCCTCAAATCCCGGCTCAAGCAGCACCGGGCAAGAGCAAGCCTCCATCCCCTCAATCGTTACCGGGAATTGGTGTATCAAGTCGTCTGGCGGGGGAGGGCGGTTGGCTTTATACTGCGCGAAGCCCTCGGTGCGGAAGCTCGGCTTCGCAGTGTCAAAAAACGCGGCGCAACCCTTCGGCTGCACGTCGCTCACGACCTTAAGGAACATTGAAAGGTAGCCGTAAACGGCGTTGATGGGAATGCCGCCTGCGCTGGTGAGCTCGCGGATGGAAAAAAACGCTCGGAAGATTAGCCCGCTTGCGTCAATGAGTAGCACCGGCTTAGGCTTTCCCTGCAACGCGTCATACTGCGCGGCATTCTTCGCCATCCCTAAACCCCGATCTTCCCTTCAAAGACGATTGTGGCGGGTCCGCTCAGGTAGCACGGCGCATCGTCGGAGGGCCAGGTCACGTATAGCTCGCCGCCGCGCATGCGCACGTTGGTGTAGTCGCCGCGTTTGACGCGCCCAGTGAGAACCGCGCTCACGACCGCAGCGCATGCCCCGCTGCCGCAGGCCATGGTTTCGCCGCACCCGCGCTCCCACACGCGCAGCTCAATCTGGTTGCCGACCATGCGCGCAAAGCCCGCGTTCACGCCGTCGGGGAACAGCGGCGAGCGCTCAACCTTGCGCCCCATCTCCGCGACCAGCTCGTCGCTGATGTCGTCAAGCCACATCACGCAATGCGGGTTGCCCATTGATATGAGCGTGCATTCCGCGATGAAATTGTCGGCGAGCTGAAGCGGCTTGCCGATGTGCTGCGGCCCGGCAACGCTGGCGGGAATAAGCTCAACGTCAAGTTCCGGGACCGCAATCTCCACCACGACTATGGCCTGCTCGCGGGCTGATAGCCCCGGCACGAACTTGAGCCTTGCCGAATGCGGCTCGCCGTTCACGCAAATGCTCAAACTTTCCGGCTGGTTCTCCAGCCAGCGGGAGACAAAAAGCGCGGTGCAGCGCAGGCCGTTGCCGCACATCCCCGCGTAGCTCCCGTCGGCGTTGTGGTAAACCATCTCCGCCGTGCAGTCCGCGCCCTCCGGCGGCTTGCGCACGAAGATGATGCCGTCCGCGCCGATGCCGTTTCGCCGGTCGCAAAGCCTGCGCGCAAGCTCCGCCTCGCGCCCGGCAAAGATGTCCTCGCGGTCGTCAATGACCACGAAATCGTTTGACGCCCCTTCCATTTTCGTAAACGGTATCCGCAACATAACCTACTCCAAATACATCGCTTCCCAGCAATAATGCGACCGCAGCCAAATGTATATCAGGCTCACGTATGCGAGGCCGATGAGCGCGTGCGCATACCCAACCGGCCCGCCGAGTAGGTATAACACGAGCCCGTAAATACCTGATGCCTCTGCGAGAGCGCATACGACGATGAACATCCGCATCAAGTATGCCGCCTTCGCCGCTTGCGCGAACTGCGCAGGGTCTTCGGGCACCTCGCGCCCCTGCAGGATGTCTGCGCTCACGCGAAGCTTGCGCGGCCGCCCGATGAGGAAGATGTCAAGGTTGATGATGATGAGAAGCTGGAAGATGCCGAAGAACAAGAGGATGTAGCCGAGCACCGCGCCTTGCGGCTGGCTTCCCGCGGCAGGCGGAATGATGTTTGCGGCGATAAGCGCCTGGTACATCACGACGCTAAAGAAAAACGCCACCCACAGCACATTCATTAATATCCGTTGGTTCACGTTAGCCCCTCCTTATGGCGCGCGTGCGCCCCTTCCAATGTTATAATCGCCGTTCGGAGCTGATTATCGCGCAGTTATCGTCAATTCGCAATTTCTGTATCGTGGCCCACATTGACCACGGGAAAAGCACGCTCGCCGACCGCATCCTGGAGCTGACGGCGTCGGTGGACCCGCGCAAGATGCGCGAACAGTTCCTGGACACGATGGACCTGGAGCGCGAGCGCGGCATTACGATAAAGATGCAAGCGGTTCGCCTCGCCTATGAAGCCCAAGACGGCACAAGCTACGAGTTTGGTCTGATAGACACCCCCGGCCACGTGGACTTCAGCTACGAAGTCTCCCGCTCGCTCAAGGCCTGCGAGGGCGCGGTGCTCCTGGTGGACGCGGCGCAGGGCGTGGAGGCGCAGACCATCGCCAACCTGAACCTCGCCTTTGACGAAGGGCTGGAGATAATCCCCGTCATCAACAAGATTGACCTGCCGGTCGCGCGCGTCACCGAGACCGAGGACGAAATCATCGCGCTCATCGGCGGAACCCGCGATGAGATTCTGCGCGTGTCGGCAAAGACCGGCGAGGGCGTGGAAGCCTTGCTGGAGGCAATCGTCAAGCGCATCCCCCCGCCCCAAGGCGACCCCGGCGCGCCGCTGCAAGCGCTCATCTTTGATTCCCATTACGACTCCTACCGGGGCATCGTTTGCTATGTGCGGCTGATGAACGGCTCGGTGAAAGTCGGCGAGAACATCCGCATGATGAGCACTGGCAAGCGCTTTGAAGTGTCGTCGTGCGGCTTCTTCCGCCCGGCGCTTGACCCCGCGAAGAGCCTGTCTGCAGGCGACGTGGGCTACATCATCGCGGGCATCAAAGACATCGGCGACGCGAGGGTGGGGGACACCATCACCCTTGACCGCAAGCCAGCGGACAAAGCAGTGCCCGGCTTTAAGGAAGCCAAGCCTCTTGTGTTTTGCGGCTTTTACGCCAGCGATAACGACGCCTACAGCGGCCTGAAAGCTGCGCTAGCCCGCCTGTCCCTCAACGACAGCGCGCTGCATCACGAGCATGAATCCAGCGAGGCGCTGGGCTTTGGCTTCCGTTGCGGCTTCCTCGGCCTGCTGCACATGGAGATAGTGCAGGAGCGCCTTGAGCGAGAATATGAGCTGGACATCGTGGCGACCGCGCCGTCGGTGGCGTTTGAAGTGGTGCTAAGTGACGGCTCGGCTGTGATGGTGGACAACCCCTCGCGCATGCCCGACCCGTCGGGTATCGCCCAAATCCGCGAGCCCTACGTGCTGGGCAGCATCCTCACGCCGGTGCAGTACCAAAGCGCGCTTATTGACCTGTGCAAGGAACGGCGCGGCGACTTGAAGGACATCCAGTTCATCTCCAACGACCGCGCGATTATCCACTTCTACCTGCCGCTTTCCGAAATACTCTATGAGTTCTACGATGCGTTGAAGACGCTGTCGCGCGGCTTGGCGTCGTTTGACTACGACCTCGCGGGCTACCGCGAAAGCAGGCTGGAGCGCGTGGACATCTACATCAACAAAGAGAAAGCAGACGCATTCTCGTTTATGGTGCACCATAGCCGGGCGCAACAGCGCGGGCGCGAAGTCGTGGAGACGCTGCGCCGCACCATCCCGCGCCACTTGTTCGCCATACCCATCCAGGCCGCCATCGGCTCAACCATCATTGCGCGCGAGACCATCTCCGCGCTGCGCAAGGACGTGACCGCGAAATGCTACGGCGGCGACATTACCCGCAAACGCAAGCTGCTCGACCGCCAGCGCAAGGGCAAGCAGCGCATGCGCGCCATCGGAAGCGTCACCGTCCCCCAGGAAGCCTTCCTCGCCGTGTTGAAACAGGATAGGGGGAAGAAGTAGAAGGGTAGAACGTAGATGGTAGAACGTAGAACGGAAGAAGGAAAAGAGGAGGAGCGCTATCACACCTTGGTCGTGTGGCAAGTTGCTTTCCAACTAGGGCTTGAAATCTATAGATGCACTCAGTCTTGGCCCAAGCACGAAATATACGGCCTGACTAGCCAAGTAAGGCGCGCTGCCGTTTCGGTGGCAGCAAATATCGCTGAAGGCTACGAACGGCGTAGGAAAGCGGAGCTTATCAGGTTTCTAGATATTGCCCGAGGTTCGTTAGGCGAGGTTGAGACGTTACTTCTTTTTGGAGTTGAGCTGGAGTACTTAAGCCGGAGCGATTACGATGAGCTTGAAAAGTTAAGAGTTCGTTGCGCAAAGTTGATCCGCGGCTACCTGAACTCTCTTGCATCACCTAAGGCTGACTGAATACAGAGGAGTTGGTTCTTGCGCCCTTCTACCTTCTACGTTCTACCTTCTACCTCGCCAGGTATCTATATCCATGTCCCCTTCTGCCTTTCCAAATGCGCGTACTGCGATTTCGCAAGCTACCCGCTAGGAAGGATGCCGGAAGGCGTAAGCATTGAAAGGTACGTGAATGCGCTGATTGCCGAGATTAAACTGCGCGGCGAAAGCGCAGGCACGATGCAGGCCGAGACCGTTTACATAGGCGGTGGCACACCATCCCTCCTCAAACCTGAGGACATCGCGCGCATCACGGCCGCATTGCGCAAAGCACTTGGGCTCGGCGAGTTGCGCGAATTCACGTTGGAAGCCAATCCTGATACGCTCGGGCGCGAACTGCTGCGGGGATACAAGGAACTCGGCATCACGCGCCTATCCATCGGCATACAATCATTGCACGACGAAGCGCTAAAGCAGCTTGGGCGCACATATTGCAGTGGCGGCGCACTGACAGCTCTCTACGAACTAAGCGACGAACTCGCGGCGTTTGACCTCT
>JBBIJQ010000041.1:0-9913 GCA_037445915.1 Planctomycetales bacterium
CCACAGGCAGCCGCCATTTTTGGCTTTCCCGCGCCTGAAGCCTCGCCGCATGCCGATGTTTACTGCGTTGAAGGCGACGTATTCATGCTAGGCGGCGAGGAAATGCGCGTGCACCATGTTCCCGGCCACACACCGGGGCATATCGGGCTGTTGGCCAAACTAGGCGTTTTCTCTGGCGACGTGCTGTTTCAGGGGAGCATCGGGCGCTGCGACCTGCCGGGCGGCAATGAGGCGCTGTTATTGCAGACGATAAGGGAGAAGCTGTTGGTGCTGCCGGAAGACACTATTGTTTACCCCGGGCACGGCCCAACGACGACTATCGGAATTGAGAAAGCGGCGAACCCGTTTTTAGGTTAGCGCTATGAATAAACAACGCGTGTAGGCCGGGCTATAATTACCCCTCCGTAGGCCAGGCTTTAGCCTGGCTCTGGCTCTGTAAAGATTATTAGAACATCTTCCTGTCCTTGTTGTAATACCACAAGAACTTGTAATCCTCCAGCTTTCTAACAATGCCAGGCAAGACTGGATTATTGGCGATGTATTTCATCTCTTCATAAAGCTCACTTTCGTTGCGAATAAGCCGTGTGTGCGAACGGGTTTCCCAAAGCGGCCCCGACCTTCCCCTGCTCTTGTTTACGAGAAAGGAACTGAGCTTTTTCACATACTGCATCGCCCTAAAAAGCGTGACGTCTTTTGCGGTTACAATTGGCTTAATAATGAGATGAACATGATTGGACATGACTACCAGCGCGAACAAATCATACAGGACGACTCTGCCGTCCATTACTACGTTGAATACAATTTCCTTCTCGGCGTCCGTAAAGTGGTCTATCCCTTCCCGCAGGTTGAAAGTAGCGAAATAGGTGCCGCCTTTTTCCTCCCAGCGCGGAATGTGTTTACGGGCGGGTTCTTTGTCTGCTTTGGGCTTGTCAATCTCTATGATGATAGCATGAGCTACAAGAAGTATCCCAGAGCCAGGCTAAAGCCTGGCCTACGGAAAGTTGTTGATTCTCATACACCAGTGCCGGGCTGGTCAGCCCGGCCTACCCACGGGGTAGTCTATGTTGATGTGAGGAAAGTCCAGATTGCAGACGGCGGAGCACAGGTCCCCGACCTACAGCAGAAAAGACTCCAGAGCGGAACTGAAGTCCCGCCTACCCGCTGACTATTTGACGCTGTTAGGAGGTCTTTATCTTGAAGAAATGGCGCAGGATATCTTCGGCTATGTCACGCTTGGACGCCTCGCTGATGCCGGTCAGGCCGGGGCTGGCGTTGACTTCAAGTATGAAATTGCCTTCCAGGGTGCGCAGGAAATCAACCGCGCATAGGTCCAGCCCAAACTTCTTCGCTGCGCGCAGGGCGATATCGCTCTCGTCATCGCTTGGCTCATAAGCCCTCGGTATCGCGCCATTGTGCACATTCGCCCGGTAGTCGCCTTTGCTGCGCACGCGCTCCATCGCCGCAAGCACCTTTCCGCCTATAACCAGTACGCGCGCGTCTTTGCTGCGGCGTGGCGGGCAGAATCGCTCAAGGTAAACGTCAAAGCCAAGCGCATTAAACGCGGTGATGATGGACTGCGCGGTCGCGGCATCGGCGGCCTTCATCACGCCAAGCCCCTGGCTCCCACGGATGAACTTCACCATCACAGGAAAACCGCCCAGCTTCTTCGCTGCTGCGTGGATGTCCTTCGGGAAGCGCATGAGGATTACCGGCAGCACGGGAAAGCCGTCAGCGGCAAGTTCAACCAGCGCGGATATCTTGTTGCGCACGTGCATAAGCGCGTCGGCCTTGTTCACGACGCGGAAGCCCGCCGCCTCAAAGCCGCGCAACACCGCCAGCGAATACTCGTCGGAGATTGAACCGAGGCGCGGGAGGAGCAGGGATGTGGACGACAGCTCTTCGCCGCTCTGAAGGCGTATGCGGACAGGATGCCCTTCGCCTCCGGGAGTGTGCTCAATGACTAGCTCATCGGGGTCAAGCACCCTGAAGGCGATGCCGAGTTTCTCCGCAGCCGTGGTTATCTGTCCGATGGACGGAACATCCGGTCGGCGGGAAAGGATGAATAGGCTCTTAGTTTTGTCCGCCAATTGTTTGGCAGCGCACGGTGCGCGCGCCTACTCTTTGGTGGCCTCAAACTTGTCGCGGGCAGCCTGGACACCGGTTTCAACGGCGCGCTTAACCTTGTTGGCAGCGTCGGCAAGCTTTTCCTTCGCCTTGTCTGCGGCTTCCTTGCCGGTTTCAACAACCTCCGCAGCCTTGTCCTTGACCATCCCAACGTATTCCGCGCCCTTTACTTTTGCGCGACCGTAATACTCGCCGGACTTTTCCTTGATTTCGCTGCGAAGTTCCTTGCCTGACTTGGGGGCGAAGAGGACGCCGATAATTGTGCCTGCGAATGCGCCGAGCACGAAGCCCGCGATGAGCAAGCCTACATTCCTGCTGGTTTCTTCTTCATGTTTATCCATGTATAAGCTCCTGAAACACCCTGATTATATCACTCGGCCATCTTGCGGCCATGCTTTACCCGCCGTCCTTCGCGCCGCTTTCGGGCTTGCGCATCTCGTCCCAGCTCACGGTCACGCCGGTGAGCAGCGCTTCAAGGAAGGTCTGCACCAGCCCCGCCTTCCTGCGCGCCTCCGCAAGCACGGGCGCGACGTTGTCCGAGAACCGCGCCATGGCGTCTCCCGGCGCGGAAATCATGCCGCGAAGCTGCTCGGAGGTCTTGCGCAGGTCAGCCGCAAGCTCTTCAGCTTGCAAAAGCACCTCGTGGATGTGGGGCGGGACAGCCTTGGCTTTTTCGCCGCCGAAGAAGTCGCGCACCGCCGCTGATGCTTCCGATAGGTTGCGCGCCCCTTGCGCCGTGGCTTCCGAAGCATCTTTGAGCGCGCCCATAGCGTCGGCTGCGCGGTGCGGTATCTCGCGCTCGCGCGCCATCGCTGTGAGCGCAGCAAGATTCTCCAGCAGCTTCTTGCCTGAATCGTCAAGCGCATCTGCGATATTGCGAAGCCGCCAAACGGCGTAGATGACGAACCCGCAAAGGAGTATCGTCGCCACCGCCGCCGCCGCCTGCAAGACTTTAACAAACCCATCCATCAGCGCCTATTATACCAAGCCCCGCCCGTGCGCGGTGATATAATCGTGGGCGAAGGGAGGCTAGGCGCACAATGGGGCGGGAAGGGCTCCGCCGGCGCTGGGAAAGCCTTCCATTATCGTAAGCCCTGTGTCACCAAACAAAGGCGGTATATGCCAATGAGGCTGCTCGTAGGTTCCGATCTCCATAACAATGCGCGGGCGAAAGTATGGTTTAGCAAGCTCGCGGACAAGCACGAGCCCGACGCGATCGTGTTCCTCGGAGACTTCATCACTTTTGAGCCGCAATCGTTTGCGCGAGACGTGCTGCGCGATTTTGCGGGGATGGGAGTGCCGGTGCTGGCGATACCCGGCAACTGCGATCCTCGCGGGATACTGCTGGACATTGACCAGATAGAAGGCGTGACCAACCTGCACAACACCTCCGTGGAGCTGATGGGCAAGACATTCGCCGGGCGCGGCGGGAGCATCACCTGCCCTAGCCCCACGCCTTTTGAGGAGCTTGACGAGAACTTCGCGGGCCCGCTTGAACCGGTAATTGAAGGCGCGGAAATCCTCGTGCTCCACCAGCCGGTGAAAGGCTTCCGAGACGGCATCGTCGGCGTGGGGAATGTGGGAAGCGAAAGCCTGCGCAAGCTCCTGGATCTGCACCGGCCGCGCCTAGTGCTTTCAGGCCACATCCACGAAGCGAAGGGCCTTGACGTGTGGAGGCATACGCACTTTGTGAACCCCGGCGCGCTGCTGAGCATGTGCGCCGCAATAGTGGAGATTGACGGCCACGTGCAGGTGAAATTCCTCCAGGGGGAAGAGTAGTGCCGCAGCAAGCATTCACGCCGCACCTCGCCGATGCCGCAAGCACAATCGTCGTCGTGATAGACCTGCAAGAGCGATTGCTTCCGCTGATGAGCGGAGGGGATGAGGCGGTGCACAATTCGGTGCGGCTGATGAAGATGGCGGATATCTTCGGCGCGCCTGTGATTCTAACGGAACAATACCCGCAGGGGCTAGGCGCATCCGCGCCGGAAGTGAAGGAAGCATTCGCCGCGCTGAAGGCCGAGAAGCACTTCATAACGAAAGATTCGTTTTCCTGCACGCTTGAGCCTGCGTTCAATGACAAGCTCTGCGAGATTGCGGGGAAAATGAGCGCGCCGGTGAATGTCGTTGTCGCGGGAATAGAGGCGCACATCTGCTTATGGCAGACGGTGATAGGGCTGCTCCAGCAGGGCTATTACGTGCGCGTGTGCCACGACTGCACCGCAAGCCGCGACAAGCGCAACAGGAAATGGGCGCTGCAATCAATGCTCGCGATGGGCGCGATAATCACGTCGTCCGAATCAATAGCGTTTGAGTGGGCACGGGACAAGAACCACCCGCAATTCCGCGCGCTCAACAAGCTGATGAAAAGCTAGCATGGAAAAAGAATCAACCCTCGGCGACCTTCTGCGCGCATACTGGGATTCGCTGCCCGAGGAAAAGCGCGCCAAGGCCGACCGCAAGAAGCTGCTGCTGGAGGCGTTCACGATAGTTGACGACGCGCTGCAGCCGTTCTCCGCGCCGGCCGCGCTGCTTGAGGAAAACGGCAAGGAAGTCCTCGTGCTGTTCGCGTCCAACACCATCGCCTTGCGTGCGCTTCGCCAGCGAGCGCGCAGCCTGCGCGAGGAAGTAGAAGCTGTGCTGGGGCTGCATGTTGACGAAGTCCGCGTTGCGCTCCGCGCCAAAAGCCAGGTTGACCACATGCGGGGGAATAAGCCAAGAAGCTCGGGCGGCGCGAATTAGCGGCGGGGGTGCTTGCGCGCGCGCTTGCGGGGCGCGCCCTGGCGGAAGAAGAGGCGGATATGCGTTCCCTCTAGGGCGAAATACTTGCGCAACGTGTTTTCCAGGAAGTTGCGGTATGCGCTGCGCAAAAGCTGCGGGTCGTTAACCTCAAACACGAACGTCGGCGGCCGCGTCCTCGCCTGCACTACGTCGTGCAACACGAGGTTCTTGTTCTTCACGACCGGCGGCGAATACACCGTCGTCTCCTCGTCAATCACTTCGCGCAGCGCCTGTTCGCCGATGGTGCGCTGGAAGTTCTCCCACGCGCGGATGACCGCGTTGAGCAAGTCCTCCAGGCCGGTGGCTTCCGCCGCGCTTGTGAAAATAACCGGCGCCCACGTCAGCTTCGCCAGCTCGCGGCGCACGTATGCGGTAAACGCCTCGCGCTCGCTTTCACCATCCTGCATCAAGTCCCACTTGTTGACGATGATGACGACTCCGCGCCCGTGCTCCTCAATGAGCTTGGCGACGCGCTTGTCCATCTCCTCCACGCCGCGCTCCGCGTCCAGCACCAGCAGGCAGACCTCGCCGGTGCGCGCGGCCTCGTCCATGCGCGTGTAGGAGTAGTAGTCCACGTCTTCCATCCTCGTGATTTTCTTGAGGCCTGCCGTGTCGGTGAGGTCAAACGTCTTGCCCTCGTAGCTGAAGCCGCCGGTGATGGCGTCGCGCGTGGTGCCGGGAAGCGCAGAGACCATTACCTTGTCTTCGGCTAGCAGCGCGTTCACCAGCGACGACTTGCCGACGTTTTGCTTGCCCAGCACTATGAGCCGTATGTCGGGCCCTTCCTCCACCGGTTCAGGGCTGTTTTTGGGGCGGCGCGGGATTTTCGCCATCGGGTATTTTTCAAAGTCAATGGCGTCGTTTATCGCATCAAGCAAATCGTCAAATGCGCGGCCCGCCTGCGATGATATGAACACGATGGGTTCAATGCCCAGGCCGTGGAATTCCGCAGCCTGCGATTCAAGCTTTTCGCTGTCAACCTTATTGACCGCGAGTATGAGCGGCTTCTTCAGGCGAACGAGCGCGCGCCGAAGCTCCATCTCGCCTTCGCTGATACCCGCCTTGACGTCGGTGACGAAAATGATAATGTCTGCGCGCGCGAGGACGTCCCATGCGCGCTCGGCGACGAGCTGCTGCAGGGGGTCTTGGCTTTCGCGGCCGATGCCGCCGGTATCGCATATTTCGTAGCGTATGCCGTCCCATTCCGCCTCAGCCGTGACGAGGTCGCGCGTGACGCCCGGCAGCTCGTCAACGATGGCCAGCCGCCTGCCGATTATGCGGTTGAACAATGTGGACTTGCCGACGTTCGGCCGCCCTACAATTACTACCAGCGGAAGTTCGCGCACACTTTCCACGCGTGTATTGTAGCTTAGAAGTGATTCCCACTTGTAGGTGGCACTTCAGTGCCGTTCTGGGATCTGGGCTCTGGTATCTGGTTTCTGGAATCTGGATTCCGAACCCCTAATCACTGTTCCCAGAGCCGGGCTTAAGCCCGGCGTACGGAACTTGTTAAGGCACAAACTTATTCACCAGCGGCATCCTGCGCCCGATGCCGAAAGCGCGCTTGCTCACGCGCAGCATTGGCGGCGCTTGCCAGCGCTTGTGCTCGCTCGCGAAGAGCAGTTTCACGCAGCGTTTTACTTCAACTTCGTCATACCCGCGCTGCACCAGCTCTTTAGGCGAAGCCTGGTCTTCCACTAGCGCGTCCACGAGCGGAGACACGGTCTCGTAGTTGAAAGGGTCAACCTGCCCCGGCGCAAGCTCCGCCGACGGCTTCTTGCTCATCACTCGTGCCGGTATG
Organism: Planctomycetales bacterium; assembly: GCA_037445915.1. Lineage (GTDB taxonomy): Bacteria > 4484-113 > 4484-113 > 4484-113 > 4484-113 > JBBIJQ01. The sequence goes on from JBBIJQ010000041.1 coordinate 6,707, forward strand.
GGGTTGCTAAGATTTTCGTTTATCCAGCGCGACACTGCGTAAACTTCGCTCTTGTTCAAGTCGCCGATGACCGCAAGCGCGCCACACATGTCGCCGTAAAGCGTGGAATATCCCAGCGCATATTCCGTCTTGTTGCCGGTCGTGAGCACAAGTCGCCCTTGGTCGTTGCTTATCTCCATGAGTATCTTGCCGCGCTCGCGCGCCTGCAAGTTCTCGCGCGTTTCCGGCTTTTTGTGCAGGCCAAATGTGCGCGCGTAACGCTCTTCTGCGATGCGCACCGAATCTTCAATCGGCATTTCCATAAACTCAATGCCGAGGTTTCGCGCCAGCTCCCGCGCATCATCGTTGGAATCCGCTGATGTAATTCGGCTGGGCATCGCAACGCCGAGCACGCTCTCCGGCCCCAGCGCATACGCGACGACGGCTGCCACTAGCGAGCTGTCAATTCCGCCCGAGAGCCCGAGCGCGCACTGCTTGAATCCTTGCTTGTGGTGGAAGTCGCGCACGCCTAACACCAGCGCGCGGAACATCTCTTCCTCCGGCGGCATTTCCTTCGCCTGCGCCGTGCCGGTGAAGTCGCCCTTTGCCTCATCGTATTCAAGTATGAGCGAGGCTTCCTCAAACGATGGCGCAAGCGCGGCCAGCCCCCCGTCGCGCCCGATGGCGAATGAGCCGCCGTCAAACACGAGCTCGGTTTCCGCGCCGCACATGTTGCAGTAAGCCAACGGCACCTTGCTTTGCGCGGCATGGCGCTTTAGCAGCGTGATGCGCTCGCGAAGCTTACCGGTGTGGAATGGCGATGCGGAAATGTTCACGATGAGGTTTGCGCCCAGGCCAACCAGCTTCGGCACGACTTTCTCGTCGTAGCCTTCGTCCCACAGGTCTTCGCAGATGGTCACGCCAAGTTTTATATCCTTCCATGACGGCAACAACCATCCGGTCGCGGGCTTGAAATATCTCGCCTCGTCAAACACGTCGTATGTGGGCAAGAGCGTCTTGCGCACATAGCCGAGAAGCTTGCCTGCGCGTATCAACGCCGCGGAATTGTGCAGCACCGCGCTAGTGCGCTCTGGAGTGCCCAGCACGATGGAAAGGTCGGGCCAGCGTGAGCTTGCGTCCGCCACCTCTCGCACTGCCGCGTTCGTGCGCTCAAGGAAATCGCTGAGGAAGAGCAAGTCGTGGGGAGGGTAGCCGGTGGTGGCGAGTTCGGGGATGAGGATGATGTCGCATCTTTGCGCTGCGGCGTCGTCGCAGGCGGAAACGATGCGGCGCACGTTGCCCGCGAAATCGCCGACTGTCGTGTTTATCTGCGCAAGGTAAAGCCTCATCGGTCGCTCCAATGGTGATTCTAACAGAACACGGCGGCAAGGTGAAACAGCCGCAGGTTTGGGCTATAATTGGCTTCGCGCCGGCGTAGCTCAGTGGTAGAGCAGCTGATTCGTAATCAGCAGGCCATCGGTTCAAATCCGATCGCCGGCTTATATGAATAGCCAAGCCTGTATTCATCTCCATCATTCACAACCACGTTTTGGCAGTGTCATCCTTCGTTCGCAATCGATAACTGCGCAAACCCCCATAAGCAAAAGCGGCCCCCTGAGGGGCCGCTTTTTATTTGCACTTCATGCAGCGCAGGAAGCGATGACGCTTTGCGCCGCGTAAGTTCCCAACGCCTAGGTAACGGTTACGTCAATGGTGTAGTAGGTTGTCGGGCGGCGGGTCTGCGTTACGCGCAAGCCTATCTTGTAAGTGCCGGGGCCGAGGTCAAGGTAGTTGATGGGGCCGCTGTATCCGCCGGGGGCGGTGTCGTAGCTGAACAGCGGGTTCTCGCGGTTGGCGACGTCAACAGTGAAGTTGGCGTTCACGCCGTTCCAGTTGAAGTCCCAGTCAAACGTCACCACGTTGCCCGTGATGGGATTGTAAGCGGGGTTGGAGAAAACCTGGTAAACCTCGTCAATGACCAGGGCTGTAGCAGTCCCGCCGTCAACGTTCTTAATCTGCAGGGACGCGTTGAGCGAGTTGTAAACGAAGACGGAGAAGCTGACTTCATCATAAGTGTCGTTAACGGTCTCACGCGCGCGTATCGTGCAGCGGTAATCGCCGGCAACGGTGTAGGTATGTGTAATCGGGAAGCCGGGGGTGTAGGACTGGTACACCGGGGGGGCAGGAGGCGCAGGCTGGTTGGGGTAAACTTCGCCGTCGCCCCAGACTACGATAATCTCGTAGTTGCCGCCGTTGGAGGTCATGGAGGCGGCTAGGTCGGTCGCCTGCCCAACTTCAAGGAATGCATTGCCAAAGGCGTTGAAGACCGCGCCGGACATGCTGTAGTTCGTGATGTCAAGGCTTTCAATGATCTGGTCCCATCCGCCGTTGTTGGCGACAGAAGCCGCGCTGCCGGCCGCGAGGAAACGCTCGCCTGCGGGTAACTGTAGAGATTCGTTGATAAGGATATCCTCTATCACCGAGTCAATATCAGGCGGAGGCGTTCCGCTGTTGGCGTTGACCAAGCCCTGGTAGCAGATGGACGCGGCAGCCGCAACGTATGCGGCTGCGTAGGCGATATCAACATTGCCGGATGCGTTGACCGAAGTGTTAACATTGATGCCGGCGTTGTAGAAATTCCCAGCCCATGTTACTGCCCAACCGACGGCAGCCATGTCTCCGCCGGTGTAGGAATAGCTTGCTGTCTCATTCCAGGCGTCGCCGATGTTAGCAAGGATGGAGTTGGCATATCCCGGAGGCGGCTCTGGAGTTTGGTCCATGTCAATCTGTTCAAAGCCGGTGCCGGAAACAGAGAGGCAACCTGCCGCGGCAGCCGGCGTAACTGTGCCTACTGCGCCGGGGGTTCCCCACGTCCAGTTGTTCGGGTCGGCGTCAGTCGTATCAAGCATCGCCATGCCGGCGGGCGCGACGACAAGCACGTCGGCAGTGCGCGCATCATTAATCGCGGTCTGGACAGCCGGCGCGACCGGGCCGACCGCCCACATTCCGAGGAGGATGATGTTCGCGCCGTTGTCGACTGCATGGTTGATTGACGCCGCGATATGTGCGTCGGAGAATGACCAGTTCGTTCCGCTCACAACGCCGGTCTTAATAATCATGATATCTGCCGCCGGGGTGAGAGGTGCGATGCCGGCGAGGAGGAAGATATCAGTGGCCGGCGGTTCCTGTGGTATGCGGTAAGTTATGGGATCGTTCCATCTGGCTGCG
>JBBIJQ010000041.1:9923-17846 GCA_037445915.1 Planctomycetales bacterium
GCCGACGGGCGGGTCTTCAAAGTGCATGGTGTAATTGGTTAGGTTATTCCAGCCAGCTGCGAACATGCCGACTAGGCGGTGGCCTGTAGTGCGGTAAGGAGCGCCGCCTCCGTCAACGTCATACCAGAACTCGTCCGGCGTGAATGCCCCGCTAGCGTCAACATAGCCACTGCCGTCGGCAACGCGGTCAAGCGTTGGATTTGACGGGTTATAAACGAAGTCCGGATGGCCGTTTGGCGCGCTAAGCACGTCGCGCCAGATTCCCGCGTCAATGACCGCAATGGTCACATCAGTCGCCGCAACGCCGGGCCGGATAGCGGTGTCCCACGCGCCTTCAAAGCCCATAGGCGCGCTGTATACGCGCTGACCCCAAGTAGTAACCCATAACCACTCGTCATTCACATCATCGTAGCTGGGAGCTATATAGCGGTCGGCATACATTGGGTCAAAGGGCATGTAGCTTGCGCCCTTGATATCTCCGCGGCCTAGGTTGCGCTCGCGGGGCATGATGTATTCATGCATGGTCTCGGCGCTGAAGACGCGGTCTTCCTTGCTGAGGTTGTCCACAGCCGCGATGACGTTGCCGTCCGGCACGTGGATGCTCAAGTAGTGCCCGCCGATATCGCCGATGACTTCATAGCCGTAGAGCGCGGCGACCGGCTCAAACTCGGCTGCCGTCATTCCGGTATGCACGAGGATGGTGTCTTGGCTGACTTCCGTCCTCGGGGAATCGGTGTAGTAGTCCGGAGGCGTGACGACCTCGTTCCCTGAGTTGTTATTGTTGTTATCGTTCACCACTGGCTGGTTGATGGCCTGAAGCGACCGGTTGCCGCCCCCGCCGCCGCAGGAAGCCAAGAGAGCGATGATTAGGGCAATGCCCAAAAGAACAATAAGTCTAAGTTTCCCCATAGCCTTCTCCTTAGAGTTGGGTGTCTCTCTATATTACCCGATAGCTTGCGAAATGTCGCGTAGTGGGTATAAATTACTTTCGCGAGGTTTTCCAAGCCATTGGCAGCCAAACCTACCATCGGGATTGTCGCCATTCAGGGCGATTTTTCGGCTCATGGGAGAGCGTTCTCCCGCGCAGGAGCCGGGGTTGCGCTCGTCCGCACTCCTGATGACCTGAAAAGCGTCCAAGCGCTTGCCCTGCCTGGTGGGGAAAGCACGACGATGACCTTGCTTGGTTATGAAAACGGGCTGTGGCAGGCGGCCGCCAGCCGTATCCAGGAAGGTATGCCAGTTTTCGCAACCTGTGCAGGCGTTATCATGCTCGCCGCCGGGCTTGAGCAGGAAAGCGAAAAGGTGCGCCCGCTGGGGCTGCTGGACATCACAGTGTCCCGCAATGCATACGGCAGCCAAGTTGAGTCCTTTGAAAGCGCTGTCCGTGTTAAACTAGGCAAAGGCGAGGTTCGCGTCACCGGCGTGTTTATACGCGCGCCTGTAATCACCGAAGTTAGGGAACCGACCTTGGCGGCAGGCTGGCTAGGCAGCCAAGTGGTGATGGCGGTGAAGGGCTCCATATGGGGGCTTACCTTCCACCCGGAGCTTTCCGGCGATTTAACTATGCAAAAGCGGTTTGTTGAGCTAATTGCCCGAAACTAGGGTAGAATACTCGGCCTTCACGCTTCCGTGAAGCGCTTTAATTCATGAAATTATGAGTAACGATAGCGGGCAAAGGCGGCGCCCTGAAGCCGCCATAAAGCTGAATCAAGTCTTAGGCGGATGCCAGGGCGAAAACGCTGCAACATCCCTTGACTGCAACTTTGACGAGCTAGCGCTTGACCTTGCGCACGGAAAGTTGGAAGAACAGCTCACTGCGTTTGAACGCATCCTAACCCATCCTGATTCCTGCGACGACCTCAAGCGATTTGCGCTGAAGACCGCGCTTGAATCAATGCAGGGGCGCTTTGGCTCAACTCTGCTAGAACTAAAGCAGCTTAAACGCTATTTGCTCATCATCGGGATGCAGGCGGCCGGCGACCCGCAATCGCTTGACCTTGCTTTTGCAATTCTGCGCGGGCTTCACGCTGACGCGGGCGAGGCGCACGACCTGCCGCGCCTCAGGCTGCTGCGCGATGCGCTGGCGGGGATGATGTCGCAGATGCTTGGCGAGAGCTTGCCGTTGTCGCCGCAGCAGTTTGTCCGCGCTTTCAAGCGGATGGAGCAGTTAAAGAAGCGCGATGCCGCGCTGGCGTGCGTTTTCCTTGGCTCAAGCTACTACCCCCACGACGCATCGCTGCTTGAGCTGGCGGCGGTGTGCGCAGAGCGGGCAGGCAGGATGCGGGAAGCCGCCGAGCGCTACAAGCTCCTTATTGCAATGCGCCCTGACAAGCCGCAGTACATGCTCCGCAAGGCCTCGGCGCTGCTGCACCACGGAGAAGAAATTGAGTCAGTGCTGACTGACTTGAACGCCTACCTCGCGCGCCACCCCCGCTCGCAAAAAGCCATCACGCTCAAGCTTGACGCGTTGTTGCAGCTTGACCAGCTTGAGCAGGTGCGAAGCTTCGCGGATGAGGCAATAGCCAAGCATCCCAATAACGCAACCCTCTACGTGCGGCGCGCATATGCGCTGGCCGGCATGGGGATAATGAAACAGGCGCGCGCTGATATGGCGAAGGCGCAGGAACTTGACCCCAAAGCCGCAACTTCGCTGCCCCCAATGCGCCATGCAATGTATGACTTTCCGCCGGCGGGCGGGGAGGAAGACGATGTTTACAGCGCGCATTCGCGCGGCGGGGATGGCTTCCTTGAAGAAACGGTGCAAATCCCGCAACAGTCTTTCAGCGACATCGGCGGCCTGAAACCAATCATTGAACAGCTTCGCCGGCACATTGAATACCCGTTGAAGTTTCCCGAGCTTGCCAAGCAATACGGCATTGAAGCGGGCGGGGGCATCATCCTCTACGGCCCGCCGGGGTGCGGAAAGACTATGCTGGCGCGCGCCGTCGCGGGAGAAACCGGCTGCAAGCTTATCAACGTGAACATGAGCCGCATCCTTGATAAATGGGTCGGCAACACCGAGAAGGCTATCGCAATGGTATTCTCCACCGCGCGGAAAAATGCGCCGTCCATCCTTTTCTTTGATGAAGTTGACGCCATCGGGCGCAGCCGCGACCGCGCGCGCAATACCTGGGAAGTTTCATTTGTGAGCCAGCTTCTCGCGGAGATGGACGGCATCCAAGGGCGCTCGGAAAAGGTGCTTATGCTGGGCGCGACGAACCAGCCGTGGAATGTTGACTTAGCAATGCGCCGCAGCGGGCGGCTGGGCAAGCTGCTCTATGTCGCGCCGCCGGACGAGGATGCGCGCAGGGATATATTCGGCATATACATCGCCCGCAAGCCCTTGGTCGCCGACGGCATTGACCTTGCCGAGCTTGCGCGGCGCACGCCCCACCACTCCGCCGACGCCATCCGCGCCATAGTTGACGAAGCTGCCGCCATACCGTGGCTGCAAGCGGTGGGCGGAGGGGAAGCCCGCCCTGTTTGCCAGGCGGACTTGCTGGCTGCGCTGGAAAAAGTGCCGCCAGACCTGCAGGAATGGCAGCGCATGCTCGCGCGCTTTGAGGAATTCGCCGAGCCGGTGCAGCTCAGCCGCCGCATCGGCTTTTCGCGCCTTGCGTGCGGCGAATGACGATTTTCCCCGCACAGGGTAAAATAAGGCTGATGCAACTGCTTCCGAAAGCGATTATCGTTGGCGCGCTACTTACCCTTGTGCACGCGTTCGCTTCGCTTGCGCAGGCGGGGCATTTCGGCGAGTCGCCTGAGCTTAGCTTCAAGGTGCTGGGCAACACGCCGCAAATGCTCGCCGATAACCCCACCATCAACTACTTCGCGGAGCAGAAGTTCCCCGATTACCTGCCGCGCACAGGCTTCATTTTCAAGTCTTCTGTAAGCCGCCGCGAATGGAGTGTCGGAGAGAAGCTGGATTTACTCTTTGAGGCGGGACGCAAAGGCTACGTCACGATTATTGATTACAGCCCCAATGGGGTTGGAACAGTCCTCCTGCGCAACAAACCTGTGTCCCCCGGCTTTGCCTATGCTTTCTCCGGCGAGATCACCGAGCCAGGGGGCGATGATTACCTGCGCGCAGTGCTGTCCACAACGATGCTCAACTACGCAAGCCTGAAGAGCCTCTGCGAATACCCCTGCGCCACCGACGTGAAGACCAGCTTCGTTATCTCTGAGAAGTGGCTGAAAGTGACGGTGCGCGAGAGCCACATGAGGGCCTACCGCCGTTACGACGACCCGTTTTACGCCTACCCGCGACGGTGGTATCGCAGCCTCGGCAACGACACTTACATCTACGCGCAGCCGTCGGTGGGAACCGTCATTGCGCGAGGGCTCAATGCGCAGACCGGCTCGCTCGTTTACACCGACTACACCGAATACGGGCCGACGCAATACTGGCTGCTGCAGCCCGGCGGAAGGATGGGCGTGAGCTTTGACGCAAGCTGGTTTCCCTTTGAAACGCGCTCGGTTTACTTGTTGCTCTACATGTCGTCGGACAGCGGCGCGAACAGCATCTTCGCCAACCCTGAGGAGCCCAACCTGCGCATCTACTTAAACGGCGCGACGGTCACCGAGGATTACCGCCCGCGCTACAACTCGTATTACGACGACAACCCGCCGGAAGTAATCACGCTGCAAACCTTCACGCGCTACGGCAGCAACGATATTGAGCTGCAACTTGACGCTTTTTCCGGCGCGTCGCTGCGCCTGCGCCGCATTGAAGTGCGCACGAACCTGGACGCGTTCAGCGCCGAATACATCTGGCCCGACAGCTCCGGCTTCTTCTAAGCCGCTGCTTTTGCCCTAATCCTTAATCCCCGGGTCGGCCATGTTCACCCATTCAAACACGACGCGGCCGTCGGTCTTCATAGTAATCGTGCGCTGCTGCGCCGCCCAAAGCGCGAAGGTCGCGCGCTGCTCAAGGCCCGTGAAGCTGCGGCCGTAGGGGTCTTCATTTAGCGGGAAGCCGTCGCCGCCGATGGCGAGGAAGTCGGTCACGAGCAGCATGTATTCCTTCGCCGGGTCAATCGGCGCACCGCCGACAGTCGCTTCCGTGAGCGCCATGTCCACGTATTTCACGCGCATGCCCGAAACCTGCGGGAAGCCGCCGTCGCCGTATTGCCTGCCTGCGAACTCAAGTATCTCGCGAAGCTTCGCGCCCGTCACCGGCACCTTCATCAGGAAGTTGTCGTAGGGCAGCACGCCGTATAAGCCGCCATAGGTCACAGTTCCCTTCTCAAGCCCCGCGCGGAAGTTGCCGCCGTTGAAAAGCACCACGTCCGCGCCGGTCTGCGCGCGCATTGCGTCGGCGATGAGGTCTGCCAGCGCGTTTTCTTTGATGCGGATATCGTCAACGGGGAAGTCCACCGCCGCGGTGCAGACGGGCTTGCCCATCTCGGCCTCAAAGCGCTGGTTGTAGTCACCGATGAAAGCCATAAGCCCGTCATCTTCCGAAAGCCCGGGCTTCATCGGCTTGTATTCATTCTCCATGTTCTTTAGGGCGAAACGCTCGCCGCTGTTGTCCGGCCGTTCAAACGTGAGCTTCAGCTCGCCAAGGCTTTGCCCCCACTGCCCGGCCTGCGTGACGATGACGTTCCCCACCCGCGTTGGCTCGGTAAGAAACGTGTGCGAATGCCCGCCAACGATGACGTCAAGCTCCTGCACCGCCTCGGCAAGCTTCAAGTCGCGGTCGTATCCCTGATGGCAAAGTGCAATGACAATGTCGCAGCCGGCAGCGCGCAGGTATCCCGCGAGCGACTTCACGACAGGGATGGCTGGGTATGCGCGGACGCTTTCCTTGATGCGCGGATTGGTCTCGCCAAGCAGCGTTTCGCTGGTGATGCCGATGACGCCGATTCGGTAGTCGCCGCGTCTAAGGATGGTGTAAGGCTTGGCGACGGATGTGCCGCGCTCGCGGTCAATGATGTTCGCGGAAAGCATGCTGAAGTTCGCGTCCTGCATCCGCCCGCGTATGAGGTCGTAGCCGAAATCAAATTCGTGGTTGCCTAGGCACATCGCGTCGTATCCCATTTGGTTCATGCACTCCAAGTCAAGGAAGCCGGTAAGCAAGTTGGAAAGCGGCGTGCCTTGAAAGACGTCGCCCGCGTCCAGCGTAAGCCAGTAATAGCTCGTGTCCGCGCGCGCGCGCTGGATGGCCACGCGCCGTTTGGCGACCCCGCCCCATCCGTCCTCTCCGCTCACGCGGAAGGGCATGATGTGCCCGTGCGTGTCGTTGGTGTGGATGATGCCGAGCTTCAGCTCCTCGGCGAACGCCGCGCGCGTCTGCACGCCGAACATGCACGCTGCGCAAAGCGCCAGCGCGATTACGATGATTGCGGATATACGGCGCACTCTGCACCCCTTGATGGTTATCTGTTATCTCCGCCGCGCATCCGCGCGCGGCATGTGGAATATACCATGTGTTGAGGATGAACTATTACTTCAGGGTAGGCGGAACTCTTGCCCGCCGTAGCTTCAGCGCAGGAGGGTTAGTCCCGCTTCGGACTCTTTGAATTGGACGGAGTCGCGACTTTCTAGTCGCGCTCTGGACTTTCGTACCGGGACTGGAAAGTCCCGGCCCCATCCATCCTAGTGCATTCAAATAATGGGTAGGCTGGGCTGACCAGCCCAGCTTTAGAATCTGGATCCCTCTGCCGGGGGTGGGGCATTCTTGCCCCACTATGGATTCCGGAATCTGCTGTAGGGCGGCCACCCGTGGGCCGCCGTGGTCAGCATTGAAGGAATTTAGACGGCGGGGCGCAAAGCCCCCGCCCTACATTTCATTCCATGAGCGGCTCTGAAGCTTGCCAGCCTTCGGCTGGAGCCGTCTACATGAAGATTACTTACCTTTCGTCGGTGGCTCCTTATTTATCCACTCAAAGACAGTGCGCCCGTCGATTTTATACTCTAAAACTTTCTGCGTCCTCACCCATTTGACGAACAGGTCGCGCTGGCGAAGCCCTGTGAATCCGGGGCCGAAGGGATCTTCGCGTATCGGGAAGCCGGCCGTATTGCACGCTAGGTAATCGTTCATCAAGACTGTGTATTGCGCGTTGTCGGCAATCGGCTTGCCGTTGACGGTTGCTTCCGCCAGCTTCGCATCCACATAGCGCACGCGCATGCCGGCGATGTGCGGGAATCCCGCGCCGTATTGTGTGCCTCCCCAGTCCAGCATCTCGCGCAGCTTAGCCCCTGATACCGTTACCTTCATAAGCACGTTGTTATGCGGTAACGCGTAATACAAATCGCTGAAGGTTACTGGCCCGGCCTTTATCCCGGCCTGGAAATGCCCGCCGGTGAATAGCACGCAGTCCACGCCCGTGGTTTTCAGCAGAGCATCAGCGACCATATCAGCTAGCGCATTTTCCTCATAGCGCACGCGGTCAACAGGGAAGTCCTGCGCGCTGGTGCAGATTACTTCGCCTAGCTGTTCGTCAATTATCCGCCTGTATTCGCCTGCAATAGCTGCAACATCCTCGTCGGAAGGCTGGTCAGGCCCGAGCGGCTGAAACACTTCACTGAAATCCTCCAGCGTAAATCGCCCGGCGGAATCGCCGCGCTTGAAACTAAGCTTCAGCACGCCCAGCGTCTGTCCATACGCGCCGTTCGTCGTCACGATTACATCTCCAACGCGCGTCGGCTCGGTCAGCGTTGTATGCGAGTGTCCGCCGATGATTAGATCCAGCTCTGGCGCCGCTTTCGCAAGCTCCAGGTCGTGATCATATCCCTGGTGCGTTAGGGCGATGACGATGTCGCAGCCGATCCCGCGAAGGTAATGCGCCAGGTCTGCAGCCGCCGGAACGACGGGATATGTGCGCACCTGGCTGCCCAGCCGGTGGTACATGTTCTGCGCAGTAGTCTCGCGGAGAAGCCCAATTACGCCTATCCTGTATCCCCCGCGCTCAAAAATGGCAT
>JBBIJQ010000042.1:0-8138 GCA_037445915.1 Planctomycetales bacterium
AAGGGCTTTACCGCCCCGAGCCGGTAGAGGAGCAGGTGTTGGCGCGCTTTGCAGGCACGCGCGGCTTCTTGGACGTGTTGGCAGTTGAGGAAATCGGCGTTTACCAGAAAGCGCTTGTCGCCTTCACGCACGAGAAGTATCCCGAACTCCTTTCCGAAGTGCGCAAGAAGGGCGCGATAGACCCCGACATGGAAGCAAGGCTTCGCAAGTCAATTGAGGAATTCACTAAAGTATTTACCGCGCTGCCGGAGCGCGAGCGCATGGCGCAAGCTTCTTCAAGCGCGGACTTACTTAAAGGCGGCGAAGGATAATGACTCAAATCCCTCCAGCTGAAATACCGCGCATAACTATTGAAGATGTCATAGGCCACCAAGCGCTCATCAGTATGCACGTCCAGGCGTTCAACGATATTGCCATCCAGGGCTTTGACTCGCCGCGCTTCCGCGCTGTCGTCCTGGGAATAGACAATCTCGGCATCTGGATTGAGCATCCTGACTACAAGCTAACTCTCGTCTATGACGATGAAGGGAATTACATCCCTCCCCAAGCACGAAAAGAAACCTCTTGCCGTGCGGCGGTGCTAATCTTCTGGGGCGCGATAAAGACAATCGTTTATTTCCCCGACCAGGAAGCGGTAGTCCCGTCCGAAGAAGTGCCGGTCATCGGCTTCAGCCATGTTCAAGCGCGCACACGCGAGATTAACGATGAGCGTGAACAGGCTGCGCTTGACGAGAGAGTTGAAGCTGCCCTGAAGGCGAAACGCAAGGGGAAAAGGGCTAAGGAATAACCGATGGCGAAGGGCGACAAGGAAATCCGCCAGCGCATCCGCAGCGTTAAGAGCACGCAGCAAATTACGCGCGCGATGAAGATGGTTGCATCCTCCAAGCTCAAGAAGAGCCAGAACGCAACCGAGCGCGCGCATGCCTACGCCGACACTATGCTGCGCATAATAGACCACCTCGTGCGCGCCCTTCCCGATTACGAACACCCGTTTCTCCGCAAAGCCGAAAACCCGAATCCTGAAACGCTGTTCATTGTCTTCACGAGCGACAAGGGATTGTGCGGCAGCTTCAACTCCAACATCGTGCGCCGCGCCGAGATGTTTATGAAGGAACACAGCAGGCGCAAGTTCCGCCTGTTTACCATCGGCAAGTTTGCTACGCGCTACTTCGGCCGTCGGGGTTGCCAGCTAGACAGCACGAGTCCCAGCTTTGACTTTAGCGTGAAGTATTACGCGCTGGAAGGGATGTTCTCCAAGCTGGAGCAGGAATTCCTCACCCGCGAGGTAGAAGAAGTATGGCTGCTTTACTCGCGATACATAAGCCCGGTGCGCCAGACCCCTACCCTCCTCAAGCTGCTGCCGGTTGAGCACGAAGGGCTTGCTGGCGGGCTGGCGGCGGTTGACGAGCTAACGCCGGAAGAACAGGACATGATAATTGAGCCGTCTCGGTTGCGCGTGCTTAACCAGCTCCTGCCGCGCTTCGTGCGCTACAACCTTTTCTCGGCGGTGCGCGAAACCTATACCAGCGAAAACGCCGCGCGAATGCTGGCGATGGACAACGCGACTAAGAACGCAGGCAAGATGATTGACGGCCTGACCCTTACATACAACAAAGCCCGCCAGCAGGCTATCACGCTGGAGCTTCTTGATATTGTCGGCGGCGCTGAGGCGCTAAAAGGGTAATCGCCGCTTCAAGGACTAATAATGGAACAACCTAACGCCAACAGAACCGGTAAGATAGTGGAAATCATCGGGCCGACCATTTCCGTGCGGTTCGGTAACGGCCACATCCCAGCCATTTACAACGCCATCACGGTGACACACCCGGCAAGCGGCAAGGCCATCATCTCTGAAGTCGCGCAGCACCTGGGCAACGACATCGTGAAGTGCGTTTCCATGGATTCCACGGACGGCCTCGTGCGCGGGCTGCCTGCATTTGATACCGGCGAGCCGATTAGCGTGCCAGTGGGGCGCGAAACGCTGGGCCGCCTGTTCAACGTGCTTGGCGAGACCATTGACGAGAAAGGCCCGGTGGATGAGCAAAAGCGCTACCCGATTCACCGTCCCGCGCCCTCGCTAATGGACCAGTCGGTGAAAACCGAAGTGCTGGAAACAGGCCTCAAAGTCGTTGATTTGCTTGAACCATACCTGAAGGGCGGTAAGGTCGGCTTGTTTGGCGGCGCAGGCGTAGGCAAGACGGTGCTCATCCAGGAGCTTATCCACAACATCGCTAAGGAGCACAGCGGCTACTCCGTGTTCGGCGGCGTCGGCGAGCGCACCCGCGAGGGTAACGACCTTTACCTTGAGATGACCGAAAGCGGCGTCCTTGCCAATACCGTCATGGTATTTGGCCAGATGAACGAGCCGCCGGGCGCAAGGCTGCGCGTCGGGCTTACCGCGCTGACGATGGCTGAATACTTCCGCGATGAAGAGGGCCTGGATGTGCTGCTCTTCATTGATAACATTTTCCGCTTCACCCAGGCGGGCAGCGAAGTTTCCGCGCTGCTTGGCAGACTCCCCAGCGCAGTGGGTTACCAGCCGACGCTAGCGACCGAGATGGGCGCCCTGCAGGAGCGCATTACATCAACGCAAAAAGGTTCTGTTACCGCAATCCAGGCGATTTATGTTCCCGCTGACGACTATACCGACCCCGCGCCTGCGACGACCTTCGGCCACCTTGATGCAACCACCAACCTCTCCCGCGCGCTGGTGGAGCAGGCGATTTACCCCGCAGTTGACCCGCTTGCGAGCACAAGCCGCATCCTAGACCCGATGGTCGTCGGCGATGAACATTACTATGTGGCGCGCGCGGTGCAGCAAATCCTCCAGCGTTACAAAGACCTGCAGGACATCATCGCTATCCTCGGCATGGAAGAGCTTTCGGACGACGACAAAGTATCCGTGCGCCGCGCGCGCAGGATTCAGAAATTCCTTTCGCAACCTAACTTCGTCGCCGAGCAGTTCACCGGCCAGCCCGGGCGCTATGTCCCGATGGCTGAAACGGTGCGCAGCTTCCGCGAGATTGTTGACGGCAAGCATGACGAACTTCCGGAACAGGCGTTTTACATGGTCGGCGGCATTGACGAGGTTGTGGAAAAGGCGAAGCGCATCGCCTCGGAGCAGTAACCAATGGCGCAAGGCGTGACACAGCCGGGCTTCACCGTGGTGGTCGTCTCACCAGACGGCGAGCTTTTCCGCAGCCAGGCGATTAGCATCCTTGTGCCCGCAGTTGATGGCTACCTCGGCATCCTCAAGGGGCACGCACCGATGATTGCCGCGATGGACATCGGCGAGCTGCTCATCCGCACGCCTGACGAACATATACTTTCGCTGGCCGTCGCCGAGGGCATCGTGGAAGTGCGCCGTTCCGAAACGCTTATCCTATGCGACCACGCAGAATTCCGCGAAGATATAGATATTGAGCGGGCAACCAAAGCCGAGGAAAGGGCGCGCGAGCGCATTTCGCAACAGTTTGGTAACATTGACGTTGAACGGGCGGCGGTAGCACTGCGAAAGGCGCGTAACCGCCTCCGTGTTGCCCAGCGCGAGGAGCGCAAAAGACTAGTTGAATAACGAAAGCCAAAACGGAAGCCCAAGGGCGCTCTTCGTTGGGGGGGTAAGCCCCTCAACGGCGAGGTGAAGATTTCCGGCGCAAAGAACGCCGCGCTCCCACTCATTTGCGCAAGCATCTTGTCCGACTCCCCGGTAACCCTCCTAAACGTCCCGCACCTTGATGACGTGCGTACCATTTGCGAAGTGCTGGCGTCCATGGGCGCGAAGTGCGAGCATATCGGCAGCCGTCTGACGATAGACCCGACGACCATTTTTCGGCAGAACGCGGATTACGAGCTTGTGCGGAAGATGCGCGCGAGCTTCACGGTAATGGGGCCGCTCCTTGCCAAATACGGGCGCAGCGAAGTCGCCCTGCCAGGCGGATGCGCCATCGGTCCCCGGCCGGTTGACGAGCACCTAAGGGCGCTAGGCGAGCTGGGCGCGGTTTCCGAGCTTCGCAAGGGCATTGTTTACGCTAAGGCCGACCATCTCGTCGGCACGTTTGTTAACTTCAACATTATCAGCGTAGGCGCGACGCAAAATGTAATGATGGCGGCAACGCGCGCTGAAGGCGTCACGACGCTAGAAAACTGCGCTGAAGAGCCAGAAGTTCACGACTTGGTGAGCTTCCTCCAGAGCTTAGGGGCTGATGTCGCTATGTCAGGCCGCCGCATAGAAGTGCGCGGCGTGAAGAGTATGCGCCAGATTGAGCCTTATTCCATCATTCCCGACCGCGTTGAAGCCGGAACATACTTGCTTGCGGCGGTAGGCACCGGCGGGGATTTGAAACTCTCCGGCTGCCGGCCGTCGCATATGACCGCGCTTATTGAGAGGCTGCGGGATATGGGCGCGCGCATTTCGGCCAGTGAGAGCATGCTGCATGTCAAGCCTGTGGAAGGGCCTCTCGCGCCTGCCAATATCCGCACACAGCCCTATCCCGGCTTCCCCACCGACCTTCAGCCGCAAATGTGCGCGCTCCTCACGCGCGCGAAGGGCGTGAGCATCGTTACTGAAACAGTATATGAACAGCGTTTTTCCTTCATCGCCGAACTCCAGCGCATGGGCGCCGCCATCATTCAGCAGGAAAACGCCGCCATTATTGACGGGCTCAAGAGCCGCCTCACCGGCGCTCCCGTGGAAGGCTCAGACCTGCGGGGGGCGGCTGCGCTTACAATCGCAGCCCTGATGGCGCAGGGCGAATCGCTTATCGCCGGCTACAGCCACATGGCGCGCGGTTATGAGAATATGGTTGAGAAACTAAACGGGATAGGCGCCAACGTCCGCCTGGTTGACCGCACTTACAAGCTGAAGAACAACAACAACGGAAACGGCAGCCACTAAGCGGCACCCACGCTCGCAATCTAATCAGGGAGTGAATGATGGTTGATAACGAGCTCCAAATCTATATCATTCGTTCGCTCGCGCTTGCGCGCGATGAGGCGCAAGTTTGCGCAGAACTTGCTGACGCTGGATGGGACACAAGCGAGATAGACGAGGCCTACGCTGAAGCTCGCCGTTTGCTTTCTCCTGCGGGCAACGCGGGCATACGACCGATGAAGTATCCGGCTTCCAGCTTGCCGCTCATTGAAGTGTCGCGCATTACCTTCGGGCGCATCTTTCTCTTCATCGGCGTGCTCATCATTGTCTGCGCCGCGGCGTTTTTCGTTACCGTCAATTGGCTGCAATGGTCGCCCGTTGAACGCTTCCTATCGCTGCTAGCCCCGATGTTGTTCTGCGCGCTGTGCGGCGGCATACTCTGGCGCGCGCGTGAAAAGGCAACGGCGACTTTTTTCTCTTTGCGGCAGGACTGCTGGCGCCATTTGTGCTTTTCGCAGTAAGCGGCGAAGTCTTGAAGCTTGAGTTCATAATCACTTTCAGGGAGCATTATTCTCAATTTCAATGGGGCGTCGCGCTCCTTGTCTCCACGCTGGCATACATGCTGTGCCGCAAATACTTGGGGCATCTCGGCTGGACGCTCATTGCAGGCGCGAGCGCAATACTCGGATTTGGAGCGCTCAGCTCTATCTTGCTAACGGCCAGCCCCGAAGGCGAGTACGTCTCCCGCGCGTTTATGTGGGGGATGCTTATCGCTTCGGGCGCGGTGGCGATTGTTGCGCTGAGGCTTGAGAAAGCAGGGAAACGGCCGGACGCCAAGCTGCTTTACATCCCGCCGTGCCTTGGAACTGCCATCTCGCTGGTAGCGCTGGGGCTTTTGGGCGCATACATCCGCCCTTTCCTAGGCGAAAGGCCGGACTGGCATAACGAATGGCTGGTCTTCGGCGGCTCGGTGATGATCTCGGGAATTATCGCGCTGGCGTTGGCGCGCGGCGCGGTCGTGCTGCAAAAGCGCGGTTACTGGGGGCTTTCCCCTTACGGGGCGATATTCGGCGCGTTTGGCTGCATCCTAGTGCTTACCGGCGGGATGATTATCGGCACAGCGGACGGCGAAATGTACCGTGGGTTTATCTGGCTCGCGCTTATTTTGGCCACAATATTCTTTGGCCAGCAGATGCAGGTACGGTCGTTCCTCTACATCGGCACATTCTTCCTCGTAATCTTCGTCTTCCAATTCGGCTTCGCGCACTTCAAGGAGGAGATCGGCTGGCCGCTCGTCCTCTTTGCCGCAGGCCTCATCTCGCTCGCGTTGGGCGTCATAGCCGAGCGGATGTCGCGCGGGTGGAAGAAGGCGGGATAATTATTTGGGTACGCAGATCTCACTAGGCATGCTCCGCCAGATACGGGCAGGACGCCCGCGCTACTAGAGCGTTGCATCTATACTTCATTGAGCCCCGGGATTAGCTCCTCAAAATAATTCCGTAGTTCCGCCAAGCCTTTGCGCTCGCGCGGGAGGAACTTCACCTGCGGCAGCAAGAAAAGCATGAACGACATTTCCTGCGGGGTTCGCAGCTTGCTGTAAGTCCGGTCTGCGGCGCTGAAGACGCTCACGTCCGACTTGTGCCACCGCCTTCGCGTAACGATAAGCCCGCTGGCGAAATACTCATCTTCCGCATTCCCGCCGCCTGCGCGCGGGTCGTTCTGCGGCATTGCCAGCGCGCCCGCAAAGACATCGCTGGGGTTTGAATTAGCGCGGCAGGAAAGCATCCGTTCCTGCCAGCCCGTATCAAACGCGATGAGCTTATCCCTTAGCAGCGCAAACTTCTCGTCCAGGCTCACTTCCTCAAACTGCGGTCCCATCTTCTCCGTCAGATCGCGCGCGGTGTTGCCGCCGTAAACTCGGTTCTCCCCAATATCATTCGTGACGATGCTACCCGCAAGGACTAGCGCACGCTTTTGAATGGTCACCGGCGCGACACTGCACTGCACGCCAATCCACACGTCGTCGCCCACGACAAGCGGCTTCTCCCTGTTGAAGCGGCAGCCCTGCATGATATCTCCCGCGCGGAAGTGCGTCCAAAGGTTGGAGTATGCGGAGATGGTGACGCAGTCGCCGATCCATACCGAAGCGGTGCAGTTGATAATCGCGTTCTGTCCTATCCAGCAGCAATCGCCGATGCGCACTGGCGAGTAGCCGTAGATGGTCGTGTGGTTGTGGATAACCGTGTAGTCGCCAATATAGACTTCCGGCGCAAGGATGCGCACGTCGTTGCCTATGAGAACATTGTCGCCGATGACGACGCGACGCGCGGGGGCTTGCAATCCTCTAATCTCGCTGCGCGGCCCAATGCTGACATCGCGGCCGAACTGCAGCTCGTCGGCGGAAACTTCCTTTGGCTCACAAATAGCTGTTATCCAACAAAGTAGGGAACTTCGCCGTATTCGGTAACTTCGCCGCCGCTGCCGCTGTAAATGTACCAAACGTTGTCTAAGCGGATCCAGTGTGTCTTAATGACTTCCTGGCCATACGGCATGGATACTGTTACTGTTACCTGGGCCCATTTGCTCTTGACCTGGATAGCTAAATTGGCTTCCGTCACATTGGAGAGAGCTTCCTGTCCAAGCCTCTGTAGCTGGGCGGCCGCGCCTGGCATGGCGAAGCCGGCGCCGCTTGTGAATGCCGGCGCGCCCTGCATGAGCGACTTCATGGATTCCTGCATAATCGGGGTCATGTAGCTGATAGACGCGTTTATGTCCAGGGACTTATGGATGAACTCAAGTGAGCGCGGCTTAAGATCGCCCTGGCC
This sequence comes from Planctomycetales bacterium, assembly GCA_037445915.1. Taxonomy (GTDB): domain Bacteria; phylum 4484-113; class 4484-113; order 4484-113; family 4484-113; genus JBBIJQ01. The sequence goes on from JBBIJQ010000042.1 coordinate 7,696, forward strand.
GCTGTTACAACTGGAAACGCTTAACGCTAGTGAAACTGCGAATATAACAACCGCGAGATATCTCATTGAAACTGCATCCTCCTGCAATAGTCAATCACATTATGCCACAGGCAGCCTGGCTTTGAACATAAGCCGGCAATCCGCGCGCGGCTACTGGTTCAGCAAGTAGTAGCTGATAATCTCAAGATTCGTAGTCAGGTCAACCGAGACGATGATGACGTTGTCCGGAACTGCCAGCGGTATCGGCGCAAAGTTCAAAAGCCCCTTGACGCCAATAGCGACCAGCGAATTTGCGACGAACTGCGCGGAAAACGCAGGGACAGTGATAATTCCGATGTCCATCGGGCCGGCATCCTGCACAAACTCCTCCAGAGTGAAGATACTGCGCACTTTTAGGTCGCCGAGAGAAGTCCCGATTTTAGCGGGGTCGCTGTCAAAGAGGC
>JBBIJQ010000042.1:8148-17348 GCA_037445915.1 Planctomycetales bacterium
TCGGATTGGGACGGGTGAAATTGGCCGTCGGGGCCGCAGATTGTGAAGCCCTCTTCAGCAAAACCCTTATAGGAAAGGAGCGCGCGGCCAAGATGCCCTACTCCAACGAGGATGACTTTTCGTTCTTTGTTCAGCCCGAGGATGCGGCGGACTTCTGTAATAAGGCCCTTTATCTCATAGCCGACCCCGCGCACGCCGAATTCGCCAAAGTAGGAAAGATCTTTGCGGACGAGAAATGAGTTAACTTTGGCTTCCTTGGCCAGCTCGTTGGAGCTAATCCTCGCCGTGCCAACCGACTGCAACCTTTCAAGTATGCGTAGATACTGTGCGAGGCGCACAACTGTGGAATAAGGTATGACCCCCTTAGGGGATCTTGCCTTGATTCTGTTGCTTTCTTGGAGCATAGTTACTTCCCACTGAACGTATTGAATGCATGCGGCGCTTCACAAGCACGGAGAGAAGCGGCGGCGCAGGCAAGCTTGTGTTTAATTTCACTTAGGATTAAGCTTAGCACAGAGCAGCTACGCCGCATAGTGCTTAACTATCTTTCTGCGCAATATGTGAAGCTAACACGCCAATCCCGTAGGGGATAACCCTAACCGATGCGAAGCCAGAGGCAAGCATCATCTTCACAAGCTCGCCACGTTCAGGGAAGGATGCTAAGCTGTCGCTAAGCCAGCGGTATTCGGCTTGAGTGCCGCTAACCACCGCCGCTACCGACGGCACTGCCCAATCCAGGTAAATGCGCGCTGCCCGCCCTATTACAGGAGGGAATGGCTTCCCTAAGTCAAGTGATACCAGTTTTCCCCCCGGCTTCAAGGCGCGGCTAGCCTCGGCGAGCGTTTTAGGCAAGTCGGCGAAGTTGCGCAGGGCAAAACCTGCCGTCACCATGTCAACGCTTTCGTCTTGCAGAAAGCCCATCTGCGCTGCATCCGCCTGAATAAGCGCCACCCGCCCTTCGCTAATCTCTTTATCAAAACGCTTCGCCGCAAGCTCAAGCATCTCTTTCGTGAAATCCACGCCGGTAACGTGCGATACCCCTGCCTCCAAAAGAAGCGCGATGTAATCACCGCTGCCGCAGCCTATGTCCAGCGCCACCGTCCCAGCCTGAACCCCAGCCGCGCGTAATGTTTGCCTGCGCCATCGCCGGTGCATGCCAAAAGTCATCAGCGAGTTCATCAAGTCGTATTGCCTTGCAATGCGCGCAAACACGCGCTGTACCTTCTCTTGCTTTTCGCAAGGCTGCATCACGTCCGCCTGAACATCTTCGCCAGCTTTTCCGGCCCCAGCTTCACCATCGTCGGACGGCCGTGCGGACATGACGACGCATCCTGAGTGCTCAGAAGCTCGTCAATGAGCAGTTGTATCTCCGGCGGCTTCAGAGCTTCGCCCGCCTTAATCGCTCCCTTGCAGGCAAGCTGCGCCAGCATCTCCTTTCGCGAAGCTTCTATGTTCGTTGACCGCCCCGACTGCGCAATTTCACGCAGCACTTCTTCAATGCGCGCCTCGTCCCCGCGCGGGATGAGCAGCCTCGGCACTTCATCCACGAACGCCTCGCCCGTTCCTATGCGCACGGCGAAGCCCAGCCGACGCATCAATTCCAGCGACTCCTGCCATACCCCGAGCTCCGCTTCGCCAAGCGCGATGGAATGCGGGAACAACAACTTCTGTCGCTGCGGCTCAGGCGTGTCAGCATTCGTCGCGCGCGCCCATAAGCGCGAAAACAGCACGCGCTCATGCGCCGCATGCTGGTCAATTAGCGTCACCGTGCCTCCGTGCACAAGCACAATGTAGCTGGCAGCGATCTGGCAGGCGATGTATTTCCCCGCAGGGTGCGCGTAGCACGGGAAGCCAAGCTCGCGTGCCAGGTTGACCGTGGACTCCGCCGTATGCTGCACCGGTAATGACGCCCCCCAGCGCACTGTGGCGCGCATGTTGGCATCCCTTGTTTCATCCATCTCAAAGACAGGCACCGCCCTGTGCGTACGCGGCGCAGGCGGCGAATATCCTTCCAATGAAACAGTATTCTCAACCGGCCGCTGCAGCTCCTGCGATGGCGCTGCAGCATCGCGTAATGCCGACAGCTCCTCCGCGCCTGCCAGCCGCGCCGCATCTTTCAGCGCAACTACAATCGCCGCGTAAACCTGCTGCTGGTGCAGGAACGACACTTCGCTCTTCGTGGGGTGGATGTTCACGTCCACTTCTTCGGGCGGGATGTCCAGGTAGATGACCAACGGCGGGAAACGTCCCGGCGATAAGTATTCCTGCAACGCATCGTCAACCGCGCGGTAGAGCACACGGTTCTTCACCGGCCGCCCATTAACATAGAAAAATTGGTTTTGGCGCGACTCCCTGTAGGCGTTTGGCGGCCCGATGAGCCCCGACACTCCCAATGGCGGGAACTCGCGCTCAAACCGCGATATCTTCGGCGCAATGTCGCCGCCGAAAATCGTCAGCAGCGTTTCCTGCGTCAGCCCACGCCCTCCGCTCGCAAGAAGCTCCTTGCCGTCGGATAGCAGCCTGAACCCCACTTCAGGGAATGCGAGGATGTAATTGCGCAGCATGTTCACGATGTGCAGCAATTCGGTGGCGCGGCTGCGCAGGAATTTGCGGCGCACGGGAGTGTTGAAGAACAGCTCTCGTATCTCAACAATCGTACCGGGGTTCAAGTTCGCGCGCTTGACTTCGCCGACGACGCCCCCCTCAACAGTTATCTCCCCGCCCATCTCGTCGCCTGCCACGCGCGATGTAATGGTGAAATGCGACACCGCGCCCAGCGCCGCAAGCGCCTCGCCGCGAAATCCTAGCGATGTCTGGTGGTAGATGTCGTCGCAGGCGCGTATCTTGCTGGTGTGGAAGTTCCGCACAGCGAGACTTAGTTCTCCGAATGGAATACCGCTGCCGTCGTCTGTGATGCGGATAAGCTGCTTACCACCGTCAACGACTTCTACCGTGATATGCCGCGCGCCCGCGTCCAGCGCGTTCTCCACCAGCTCCTTCACGGCGGAAACCGGCCGCTCAACGACTTCACCAGCGGCAATCTTCTCCACTTCTTCGGCGGGCAGGGGGCGTATTTCAGGCATCAGCGTTAGTGTAAGTTAGCCGCGCCCTAGCGTCAACGAGCCGCTCTCGTGCGTTATAATTACTCCTGCGCCGGCGTAGCTCAGAGGCAGAGCAGCTGATTTGTAATCAGCTGGCCGTCGGTTCGACTCCGACCGCCGGCTCTGAGCCTATGCGCGCTTACGCTCACCACCGGCCAGCCTATGCTAGAATCGCGCATATGCCAGAGCTTCACGGAACAACGATACTCGCGGTGCGGCGCGGCGGGCGCTGCGCCATCGCCGGTGACGGGCAGGTCACGCTGGGCGACACTGTGCTCAAGGGTAAGGCGCGCAAGATTCGCCGCCTTGCCGATGGCAAGATAATCGCAGGCTTTGCGGGCTCGGTCGCCGACGCCCTCACCCTCTTTGACCGCTTTGAGGCAAAGATGAAGGAATACAAGGACCTGCGCCGCGCTGCGGTTGAGCTGGCGAAAGACTGGCGCACTGACAAATACCTGCACCGCCTTGAAGCGATGCTCATCGCCTGCGACACTGAGTCTATGCTGCTCATCTCCGGCACCGGCGAAGTCATTGAGCCCGACGACGACATCGCCGCGATAGGCAGCGGCGGCGGATATGCGCTGGCTGCGGCGCGCGCGCTGGCGGACAATCCCAAGGCAAGCGCTGATGAAATCGCCAAGCGCGCATTGGAAATTGCCGCAAGCATCTGCGTTTACACCAACAAGCACATCACGGTAGAGACGCTGGGATAAGTCCAATAGTATTCATGACGGGTAGAAACTCTGTTGAGTGTCAAAGGTTCATGGTGTAATGGGAAAAGAGGATAGAACTGTCGTAAGTAGTGAAGTTCTTGAACATGCCCCAAATCGCGTGGAGTAGCTTGCGCATGACGGCGACGATGGTTTGGAATTTCCTCTTCTCCTTATGAAGCAGTTTCGCGTAGAACGCGCGCACGTAAGGGTCGTGCTTTGACGCCACCAAGGCCGTGAAGAAGAGCGCACTTATAAGCCTGACGTTGTTGGAGCGGTTGATGCGGCCAGGCTTCCCTCGCTTGATCACTCTTAACTTCCAACTTCCTCCTTCCAACTCCTAACTCCTAACATCCCCTCCCCATTTTGCATTCGCTGCGATGCGGTGCGATAATTGCAGCGACCTTGGAGAGGAAAACCGAAACAGCAAAAGCGGCGGCAGCCAAAGTCCTGTTGGACCACAAGGAATTGAGCTTGCCGGACAATATCAAGACCGTGCAGGACCTGCTAATCCACGTTCAGGCGGCGGTGCTCACCGGCGACCGCGTGCTCCAAACGACCCTTCTTGACGGCGAGATGCTGACTGATAAAGGCGAGCGCGATGCGCACACGATGCTGCTCTCCGACTATTGCCAGGTGGAGCTGCAGACGCGCAAGGTGCTTGACCTCGCGGTTGACGGCCTTACCGACGCCCAGGATATCATCCCCGCCATCACCAACAACCTGCGGGTGTCGGTGAAGCTGCTGCGCGTGGGCGACATTGAAGGCGGCATTGAGATGCTCTACGAGAGCGTCCAAATGATGGACTGGTACATAGAGCTGGTACACGCGATTGAAGCTGTGTTCCACCAGGACAAGCCCTGGCTGCGGCAAAAGCACGCCGAGAATACGGTGAATAGCGAGGAGTTCAAGACCTTCCAGTCCAAGACCGATCTCATGCACAAGTTCAACGCTCTTGAGCAATACCAGGAAGCGCAGGATTACGGCGGAGTCGCGGATATCGTGGAGTACAGTATCCTTCCTGTAATCGAGCAATGGTGGAGCGAGCTGCCAAGCATCCTAGCTAAAATGAAGGCGGAGAGCGCTGAGGCGTAGCCGCTTTGCGCACTGCTGCTACAATGAACGCTGATGGATAAGCTGCACTTTTTACTTGATGGCGATGGCGTGCTGTGGCGCGGCTCTGAACTTGTTCAAGGCGCTGCGGAATTCCTTGAGTTCCTGCGTGCGCAGGGGCACACTTACTGCCTTGTAACAAACAATTCTTCCTACCGGCGCGAGGATGCCGTGGGGCGCATAGCGCGCAGGGGGCTTCGCTTCAAGCTGGAAGAAATCTACAATACAAACTATCTCGCCTGCTGCTACCTTAACGCACATTATCCAGGCGCGAGCGTGCTCGTCATAGGCAGCGAGATGCTCGCCGAGGGCATCAAGGCACAGGGGCTAGTTCCGTATGCCGCTGAAGACTTGTTGCCGACAACGACGATAGGCGCGCTAACTATTGTGCCTTTCCTGCGCGAATCGATCGCGTCCGAGCCGGATATTGTTCTCGTCGGGCTGGACACTGGAGTTGACTACAAAGATATAGCTCTCGCGTGCAGGCTGTTGCAGGACGGCGCTGAGTTTATCGCTACGAACCGCGATTACACTTACCCGCTGGAACAGGGATACCTGCTGCCTGGGAACGGCGCGCTGGTGGACTTGTTGGAAAGGGTTACGGGAAGGCGGCCGCTTAACCTTGGCAAGCCGGAGACGCATTTGGTGGAGCTTATTGAGCGCGAGCTTGGAGTCGCGCGCGAGCAAATGGTTATGGTCGGCGATCGGATTGAGACAGACATAGAGATGGCAAAGCGCGCGGGCATCCGCAACGTGCTTGTGCTGACCGGTATTACTGATGAGATGCCCCAGTGCTGGCCGGAAGGCGGCCAGCCTACTTTCGTCGTGCGCGACCTCACCGAGCTTCACGAGCGCTTTGGCCGCTTCTTTGGCGGCGGCTAGGCCACATCGCCTTCGCTTACCGGAAGCGCACCTGCGCGCGATGCAGCGGCGCTGTGCGCCATGAGCGTGGCCACCGCACCCGCCCCATACCGCGTGCGGATGCCGTCCAGCACCGAGTAAAGGCGTTGCTGACGCAGGCGGCATTCCCACTCAAACAGCGGGATTTGGTGCAGGTCGCGCGAAAGCGCCGCGAGCCTGATGCCCACGAGCCGCACGCTCACCCGCCGCCGGAACGCCTCTTGAAACAGCGCGCAGACCGTCCTGTATAAGTCCTCGTCGGCGAACAGCGGCTCAACGCGCCGCTGGTGGGTCGTGGTCTCAAAGTCGGAATAGCGCAGCTTGAGTATCACCAGGCGCGACGTGAATCCGCCCTCGCGCAAGCGAAAGCCCGCTTCTTCCGTAAGCTCGGCAAGCACGGCGCGCAGCTTCGTGGGGTCGGCGGTGTCTTTGAAGGTGCTTTCATGCCCGATGCTTTTGGTGACGTGGTGCTCGCGCGCGGTAAGCACGACTTCGCCCCTGCACTTGCGCTGCAACGTCTCGCCGTTCTTCCCCAGCAGCGCGCGCAGCATCACCAGCGGCACCTTCGCCACGTCGCCAAGCGTGCGCAGCCCGCGCTCGGAAAAGAGCTGCTCTGTGAACGGGCCGATGCCGGGCATGCGCGAAAGCGGGAGCGGCGCGAGAAATGCAGCCTCCCCGCCATCAGGCACGATGAGGTAGCCGTCGGGCTTGGCTTCGCTCGCAGCCACTTTCGCCACCAGGCGGTTGGACGCGACGCCCAGCGAAATGGGCAAGCCTGTGTGCAGGTAAACCTTCTCGCGGATGCGCCGCGCCAGCGCCGCCGGATCGGGATAGACGCGCTCCATTCCCGTGAAGTCCATGGAGAACTCGTCAATGCTCATCGGCGATGCGTCGGGCGTGAACTGCTCAAGTATGTTTTGGACGATGCGGGAGTAGTAGCCGTAGTATTCGCCGTGCCCGCGCACAAATACCGCCTGGGGGCAAAGCCGGTAGGCTTCGCGCGCGCTCATGCCGGAATGCACGCCATACTTGCGCGTTTCATAGCTGCATGCCGCGACGATGCCGCGCCCGTGGGGGTCTCCCCCGACGACTACCGGCTTGCCCACCAGCGCAGGGTCAAGCAAGCGCTGAACGCTGACGAAGAAGGTATCCAGATCCGCATGTATGACCATGCTCATTTCGTTATTCCTATACACTTGTATAGTAACACTATACAGGGGGCCTGTCAAGCCCACGCGTGGGTTCATAACTAGTGTCGTGGTGTGGGTGCAGGCTCAGTGCTTAAAGCAGAAACAAGATACTATGCTCACAACTGGGGCAGCATAGCCGTTTGCGACTTAGAAGGTCATCTCGCGCAAAGGGCTTAGCGGGTTAAGCTTGCCGCTACTAAAGAGCGGCCGCGTCACATGGAGAAACGTTCCATATGGGTTATACTTTTCAGGAACCAACCGTCCTCGTCTTTGTCTATAATGAGAAACCAATACTCGCCGCTCGTCTCACTAATAGGGCTTTGCACGAAATACTGAACATAGTGCTCATCTTCATATACGAAGAAGTGGTTTATCGGTTCGACCGTAAGCTGGTCAATCACTTTGGAATCATAGTAACTGACAGACTGAGCAAGAGAGACAATACGCCTCCATTGGTTTTTAACTCCCGGATACTGCGCTCTTAGCTGCACTGAACCTCCAGAAGGGCCAAGCAAGACGGATGGAATGTCTGAGTACCAATCAAAATCAGCAGCATCATCTCCTCCCCAATACACGTCTTTAAAGTTAGTGAACATGTTTGCGATTTCCTCATACGGTATGTGAATCTCTACTCCGTTTGGCGTATCGGAAAAGAGGTCCAGAGATAGACCGTACTTAGGGTTCGTGACCTTAAGGAGCAGCATCTCATCGGGAATCAGTACCGCAGCCTCGACTTTATCTGCAAGCTCCATTATCTCCTTCTGATCTTCAAAGGACAAGGCAGATTTCGATTCACCCGCAAGTGCCGGCTGAGAAAGTGTGAGTACTAATGTCACTAAAACGCATTCACGGAGCAGAGAAGTTAAGCAGAGACTTGCCCTTACGGGTTTGTGTTCAGCGAATTCATCAGCTTTTAAGTGCATTAGAACACTGTCCATAGAGAATCTCCAACTACGGCTTCATCATTTTTCGTCCCTGAATACGTTCCGACCATGTAAGACCTCCAGGAACTACTTCTAGCCAGGGGAAATTTGAGCTTGGGTCAGGCTTGTCGGGATGTACTTCTTTATGGGCTACAACATGGTCTTCTCTATCAGTAATGCCATACTTCTCCGTTAAGTAGTCAACCAGCTCACGACCGGCTGCGATTTGCTCAGGAGTGTACTCATCCACGCCAGCGCCGTCGTTCACAAACTCAATGCCGATTGACCGGCTGTTGACCACAGTGCTTCCCTCATACTTGGCACCTTTCCACACACCTCCCACCATCTTCCCTCCTGAATGCCATGCGTTCTTCTCTTCATCAACCATCTGGTAGATTGTGCCGTTCTTGTCCGCGACGAAATGCGCACTGCGGTCAGCAGCGGGATTCATGAAAGTGTCCTTCGTGGCCTTAAAACCACCTGGGCCAGTGTGATGGAGAATTATCAGATCTATCTCTTGCCCTTGCTTACGGTCGCTGTAGTTTGGCGACTTGTAGGTCTTATCTACGTCAGGTTTTGGATGCTTGGCTAATACTGCCGAACCAGAAGTTTTCTCAGACATAGTATCGTCTGCTTTTACTATGTCTGCTCCAAGCTGGAACTCCGTGTCCGGAAGCTCCTCGGTGGCATCCGACAGAGAAGTCTCTAATTCAAAGACGCCATCTTCTTCATCGGTCTCTGCAGCCGAGCCAAGTACTACCTTTGACGTTCCCCATCCGCCTTCCACAATTGGTCTTAGCCAGAATTCCACTCCTTTGAGAGGTAGGTCGTCTTCAACCTTCAGCTTAAAACGAACGTTATCTGAAGGATTCACTCCCCTGTTCTCGCCCGCAGCGTCTTCAATGATGAAATTTATCACTCGAGACCTGCTCGCGAAAGGGCTGAGCGTTAGCGGGACGGTATCCGAGCCTGCTGCGCAGTTAACTCTTAGGTCGTGAATGCCCGTAGAAATGGAAGATGTATCAAGCCAAAAACAGTCTGTGTTTTTAGAATCCTGTGTGAAAGGATATACCTGGTTATCAGCTATCAGTTCAAAGCCCTCTACCAAGTCAGTCATCCTCGTTACATCTAATCTCTTACCTCTGATTATTAAAGAGGGATAGCCAACTGGGGGAGTTACTCGGAGTTCAAGTTGAGCCTCTGAATATTCATTCAGCTCGTTATATATCCGTGCGATGATGGTGTGCTCGCCAGCGTGTATTT
>JBBIJQ010000043.1:0-6334 GCA_037445915.1 Planctomycetales bacterium
CGTTCTCAATGCGGTTGCGCGAATAATCGTAGAGGTAAACCCGCTTCCCCTGGTCAACGAGCATCGGGATTATGTTTGCGCCGAAATCGTGCTTGGAAACCGAATTAAGCGCATCTTCTTTCAGCGCATCAACAAGCACCTTTGATTTGAAAAAGTAGTTGCCCATTGAAACAAGCGCATAATCGGGCTTCCCTGGGATTGGCGCAGGGTCGGCAGGTTTTTCCTGAAAGCCGATAATGCGGCTGTCTTCGTCCACTTGGATTATGCCGAAGCGGTTAGCAGCCTGTTCACGCAGGTAGGGGATGGCGCAAACCGTTGCATCCGCATCCTTCTCTCTGTGCATATCCTGCATCAAGCGGATGTCCATCTTGAATATGTGGTCGCCGCCGAACACGGCTACGTCCTTAGGGTGTGCGTAATCAATTAGGTTTAGGTTTTGAAAAACGGAATCTGCAGTGCCCATGTAGAAGCGCTCGCTAACCCGCATCTGTGGCGGCACCGCGTCAACGTAATGGTCGGTAGAACTGCCAAAGCTCCAGCCGCGCGAAAGGTGGATCATCAGCGAGTTCGCCTTGTACTGCGTAAGCACTTTAATGCGGAAATAGCCGGAGTTGACGAAGTTGCTCAGGACGAAATCAATGATGCGGTACTTCGCGCCGAAGGGTACTGCGGGCTTTGCGCGCTCATTCGTGAGCGGGGCAAGTCGCTCGCCCTTGCCGCCAGCCATAATCATCACGAGGGTATCTATCATTCGCCGCCACCAGGCCTCATGTTTTCTGCGCTGGAGGGAAGCGGCCCTTCCTCGCCATCGCTTCGGTAATCGTCGCCTACCGGCTCAAGCGTGAGCTTGTGAACTTCTGAGCCTGCCAGTTCCCGCAGTGACAAAGAAGCTTCAGCCTGTAAAACCTCAAGCAGCTTTACGCTTTTATCTTCACTTGCCCGATCGCGCGGGAACGCAATCGCCCGCACAGGTGAGACAGAACAGAACTCATCCCAAAGCATAAACCCTAGCTCAAAGGAAACAACCTGTCCTGGCTGTTGCACATTCATAAAGTAGCTTCCCCGATCACCGTAAAGCTCCTGCGTTATCAACTTGCCAGAAGCGGTTTTGGCCCGAACCATCAGCTTGCGCGCCTGCCACTTCTCTTCGATGAGGTTCCTGCTAAGCTGCCCTAGAAGCTCAGGTGAAAGCTCCCAGAACATGTATGCCCCGTAAGGGTCAAACACAAGGACATGGAACATATCAATTCCGTAGCCTTCTGGCAGCGGGTAATCGCCAGGCGGCGGAGGCTGCGCCTGGTGAAATGCGGGCTGCGGCGTTGCGGTAATAGCGCGTGAAGCGTCGGCTTCGCTAGCTTCAGCTTCAAGCCGCCCAAACGCAGTATCAGCAGGCTGTTCCACTTTTTTCTTTGTGCCTTTCGGCATTGCGGCAGGCTTGGGAGCTGTAGCCTTTCTCTTAGCGGGCTTCTTTGCCGCGGGTATCGGTTTCTCAAGCGGCATAACAGCCTTTTTTCCCTTTGGGGAGGATGCTTCAAGGGCGATCTCTACTGCCACCCGAGCCTTTCCTCGCAGCTTATTGCACATCTCAGCCAGCTCATCTTTTCGCGCGCGCGAGAAGCCTGTTATGCCGGCCTTGGCCAGCGCTTCAAGGAGCTGCGGTCTCGTATAGTTATCGGGGCTGAATTTCCCCATATTCCTATCCTAGATTGGAGTCACAGTTAAGCTTATCCCAAACTGAGCGGTTTCGTTACCTTGTATCTCAATGAACATCGCGACGGCCTGAGCTTGGTAAGTCAACTCCGCGCCGCTTTCGCTCATAGCCAATGTCCGTACCGGGTAGAAGCCGAGGCGGCTTAACCCTTCAGGCTTCAGAGAAATCCGCACTTTCCGGTAATCATCAATGAACGACAGCTCGCTAAGCGGTGAAGCGCTTTCCCATGCTTCATTGAGGGCCATCTCTATGCCATTGTATTCCGCCCACCTTCCACCCCGGTCTGTGAGCAAGTTCAGGTTAAACTCGCTGATGAACGTTCCTTCAACGCCCGAAGCAATCGGCCGCAGCGAAAAAGCGACAGAGATGCAGCCGCCATCCCAGCTAATCACTTTTTCCATCACGCCGATGGATGTTTCAGCTGTGCCGCGCAGGCTATTTGGCAACATCTCAGTAACGTAAGGCTGCTCCCAAAGCTTAAGCGCGTTTCCAAGTTCGCCCCGCTCCAGCGCGCGTATTCCAGGTTTGCCGGCCAGGAACATATCCACGAAATTTAGGCGTATGTATGCGTCAAACGCTGCGCCTGCCGCGGCTTGGCCATCTTTCACGCGCACGCTTTCATGGATGCTCGCATGTGGGTCGCGGCTGGGCTGGCTATTCGGCGTAAATAACTGGTCGTGGTAGTACTCATAATAGCGCCCCATCCCATTGAGAAGGGCCATTGTCGCAGGTCGGTAATCGCACCAGTCAACCGCCATTCCCCGGTGCGGGCTGATAAGCATCGTGAAGCAATCGTTGCGGACGAGCACCCTTTCGCGCCGGTCTTCGTAGAAGTCCAATGACTGCGATTCGGGAAGTTTCGGCGTAAGTACTTCAAGCGCAGCGGTTTCAGCGAGTATCATTTGCTCATTAAGCGCCTCGCGAAGGTAGTTCAGGTAAAGCCCCCCAAAGACGCCGTGCCAGTAGCCGCAGTTGCATTGCGCCTTCAGGACATGCTTGCGCGCCTGTGCCGCGCATTCTTTCGCTCTGCCATCCTTGGCAGCGCTTTCTGCGAGGCTGACTAGATGCGAGATGTAGCGGTTCTTGTAGTGGAGCCTGCGCGTCTCCTCGTACTTGCGGTGGAAGTACTTGAAGTTGCCGGAGAACAGCACTTGCTCAGGCTTCACCACCCCGCTGTCTGCGAGAATGCGCTTAGCCCGTGCAAGATCGCGCTGCTTCCGCACCGGCAGCACCCATTCGCACATCTCGCGGTAACTGCCTGCAGGCAGGACGGCAATGCCGGCGGGGGGGTGGACAGCGCAGAATTCACCCAAATGGACAAGCGGAAACTGCTCGCCGTTGAGCTCAAAGAAGCCGAAAAACTCTTCCAGCCATCCCGTTTCATAAACCCACTGCTTCGTTCCCGGCCAGACTCCAAGCTTCTCGCCGTCATCCCCGAACACGGCTATCGGAGCTTTGATTCCAAATTCCCCGTAATAGCGGTCTTTGTTCTGCAAATACTCGGCGAGGCGGCTTACGGGCTGAAACGGCACCAAGTAGCGCATTTTCTCGGAAATAGGAAACACAGTAAGTTCGTAATCCTCTTCGCTCACCGCATAGTGCCGGTATAGCTGCTCCTCTTCAAGCTCGCGCATCATTAGGTAGTCGTCCAGCAGCGTGAACGCTAGCCCTGATTCTTGTGCTATCTCCGGCAGGTTCTGGTCGTAAATGCGTTCAGTGCACCAAAAGCCGGTTGCGGCTTGGCCAAAGTTATCCTGAATGAAGGAGCGCATATGCTTGACTTGCCTTAGCGCGTCACAATAGGGTATTTCGGTAAGTATGGGCTCGTAGTAGCCGGATGCGAGCATTTCAACTTGCCCGCGCCTGCAAAGCTCCTTTAAGCCTTCAAGAAACGCAGGCTGCCTCACTTTTAGGTGGTCAAACAAACAACCGCTTACGTGGATGCTGCAACGAAATGAAGGATGCGCTAACAGGGCGTTGACAAACGGTCCGTAGGCGTCCGCATAAGCTCTGTCTACTACAAAGTCAAAGTTGCCTACCGGCTGGTGTAGGTGAAAAGTAAAGTTTACGAACAGCATTTCGCTTATTATACCACTCAGAGTTTCGGAAGTACTTATTGCCTGCCAAGGCTAATGCTATAATCCGCTTGGCTACATGCCGACCACAAGGAGGGCGAAATGGAGACGGGCCGCGAAGCGCTTAACAGCGCAAAGGATAAGATGACCATAACGGTGCGCAAGATCGCGGAGGAGCTTTCCCACATCAGGGCGGGGCGCGCAAGCGTAGGGCTGGTTGACCATGTGATGGTGGATGCTTACGAAGACCGCATGCCCCTGCGAAACATCGCCAACATCACGACTCCTGACGCATCCACAATCTTGATAGTTCCCTACGACAAGTCCTCAATCAAGTCCATTGAGAAGACTCTCAGCGGCCAGGAGCTTGGGCTGAACCCGGTTAGCGACGGCAATGTAGTCCGGATTAGCATACCGCCGTTGACAGAGGAGCGCCGCAAGGAGATTCTCAAAGTCGTTAATAAGGTCGTGGAAGACGGCAAAGTTGCGCTGCGCAACATCCGCCGTGAGTGCAACGAATCCCTGAAGAAGCTGGAGAAGAACAAGGAGATGGGCGAAGACGACTTGCGCCACCTCTCAGGAGATGTGGATAAGCTCCTTGACGGGAAGATGAAGGAGATTGAGGACTTCTTCAACAAGAAGGAAAAGGAGATTCTTGAGGGCTGAAACCCTTTAGGCTTTCTCGTAGGCGGACTTGAGGGTCTGAGCATCGCTTACCATCACAGCTTCCGGGCCTTCGCATATAACTGTTCCGCACACGCCGTGCCGCTTCAGCACATGCAAAAGCTGCTCGTAATTCAAGTCGCTCTCATCTAGCGGCATGTGCTTCTTCTCGCCCTTAGGCGTGTAGTCAATGCCCGAAAGGTGGATGTGCATCCTGTGTCGCAGGTTTTTCCCCGCCGGTGTGTCTTCAAGCAGCCGCCTCACCATCGCATCCCATTCCGGCATTGTGTTGAAGCGCCCGCCTGTTCGCGAATGCAAGTGCGAGAAATCTATGCACGGCAGGACTAATTCAAACTCCTGCGCCAGCCGAGTCAACTCTTCCGGGTCGCCGAACTGCGTAGGCTTGCCGGTAAGCTCAGGCCGTATCCAAACCTCCACGCCGGCTCTTTGCAGCGCGCTTTGAATCTCGCTTATGCCTTGGGCGACCAATGTATAAACCTCTTCCTTCGGCCTTTCCTGGTAGAACGCAGCGTGGAAGACTACCGAGTGCCCGCCCGCTGCGTGGAGAATCTTCGCGGCCTTCACAATGCGGCTGATGCTGGCGTGGATTTTCTCCCGTTCAAGGCTGGCTAGGTTTATGTAGTAAGGGGCATGTGCGCTTAGGCTGATACCGCATTCCGCTGCAATTGAGCCGATGTCTTTCGCCTCGCTTTCGCAAAGGTCAACCTTGTGCACGAACTCAAGCTCTGCCGCACGCAACCCTAAACGCTGAAGCGCCCTAAGCCCGGATGGAAAGTCGGCTTTGCCGCCTCCACCCGAATGGGGGATACCGGCTGTGCCAAAGTGCAGCGCATCATAGGGTGGGGGCATCCCCATTCATTTGTCCAGTGCTTCTACTGCTGAAGATTGAGAAAGTTGCCTTGTTGTTGCTGCCAGCGTTTCTGCTGTTCCTGGATAAGCAGGTTCTGGTAATAGTTGCCCTTCTCACTGTCTCCATTAAGGCGGAAGGCGCTGGTTAGCAGCCCCAGGAGATCAGTATCGCCCGGCGCAAACTTCTCGGCCTTTGCAAGCATCTCGCGCGCCTTTTCCGGCTTGACCCACGCAGCGTAGTTCATGCCGGCCAAGGCGTAATAATAGCCGTTGTGCTCGTAAAGCTTGATGGCCTCGTTGATTTCCGCTTCAATCTCTGTGCGGGCAGCCTCAATGTCAATGGGGTATGCCTCGCGCGCTTCAGGGTTGCTTGCCCACTCCTCGTTAATATATGCAAGCGCGTAATGGTAGTCCGCGAAACCGTCATGGAGCTTAATACTCTGTTTCGCGAGCCCTGCTGCTAGCGGGTAAAGCTTGGTTAGCGACGGGTATTCCGGCGCTTTCTGTGTATCTTTGGGCTTGCCGTATTCCAACTTGAACTCCGCAAACAGCGGTTTCATGTCGTCTGGCGGGTCGCCATAAGAGTACTGGTAGCGCATCAGCTTAACGCGCTGGAATTCGTGCAGTTGGCTATTGAGCTTGGAGAGGTCGGCCCCCTTTGCGAGCGCGCTATCCTGTGCTATTTGCTCAGGAGTAGACTTGGAAAGGGCGGGGAAGTACAACGGCTCGCCGTTTACCGCTCGCCAGGCGAGAATCATCGGGTCGTATATCTCCTTCTTCGCCGCAAAGGTCATCCAGTAAATGCGGCCGGCCGTCTCGCGGTCAACCAGCGTCCTTATCGTAATGTGCTGCACTTTGATCTGCTCAAATTCGTTCTTCAAGTCTTCATCGGTTACAGTATAGTCCTTGCCTTTCTTCTGCAGGATGACTTCAGTTAGCTGCGGCTTGGCTTTCTCAAACTCTGGGCCGGAAGCCTCTTTCTTGTCCATAAGCCTTACAATCTGGTAGCCAAACT
>JBBIJQ010000043.1:6362-7039 GCA_037445915.1 Planctomycetales bacterium
ACGCAGCCGCATCAAATGCAGGGGCAAAGAAACCGCGCTGGATGAATTGGTCAAGCACACCATTCTGGTCGCGCGTGCCAGTGTCGTCCGAATACTTCTTGGCAACCGAGCCAAAACTCTCGCCGCCTTTGAGCGCCGCCTGAATCTTCGCAATCTTCTCTTGCGCTAAGGCGTCAGCTTTCGCTTGCTCTTCCTTCTCTATTGCCTCGTACGCTTTCTGGACGGTGAGCTGTTGGCGAATTTCCTGCTTCAGCAAGGGCAGCGTTGTTCCCAATGTTTCTACATACTGGCGCTGGTACTTCTCGCGCTCCGCCGCGGTGCGCAGCCACTTGCCCGCCGCGCCAACCACCGACTTGCTTTGGTCCTTGTCTTGTTCGGGAGGAAACATTGCATCCACGCGCTTGACAATCTCTTTAGAGATGTCCGTGTCGGAGACGCTAAGGTTGTTCTCGCGCGAGTAATTGGCCAGGATTTCCTCTGTGAAAATGGAATCAAGCGCGTCCGACCAGCTTTTCCATTGAGAAAAAGGCTCGTTAGACTTCGGCCGGCCTTGGCTGCGCATGTTGCTTTCCTGCAACTGGAGATGCCTGTAGAAGCGGTCGTATCCGATACCCCTCCCGTTAATAACTGCAACCGAAGTTTCGCCGGGAACAAGCGTGCGGTGTTTCGGAACATCA
>JBBIJQ010000043.1:7060-15624 GCA_037445915.1 Planctomycetales bacterium
GATAATGCCCCGGAGAAACCAAGGCCTAGGCCTGCGAAAACGGACACCACGAAGATTATCGCGAACGAAATAAAGAATACGCGGAAACGCGTGCGTATGCGATGCATTAAGCGCATTGTCGCCACCTATAGCACAACCACAAAAGTATATTCATGCGAACTAGGATTTTAGCATATATCCAATCTGCTTGACTTGCGCTGGGTGACACCTTAGAATGTAAAGCTCATTTTCTGGAGTATGTATGGCGCAACCAAAATACAAGACCCGAAGAAGCCACACGCGCAGCCGCAAGGCTTCTAACTTTTACGCTAGGGCGGAGCTGGTATCCCTCAGTAGGTGCCCGCGCTGCCGTTCGCTTAAAGCGTCTCATTACGCCTGCCCTTCCTGCGGCTTTTACGCCGGCGAGCTTGTTCGCCCTGTGAAGGTTAGCAAGAAGGCGGACGAGGAATAATCCATCTAGGGGTATCAGATGGCCGTTTTTGAAGAACTTAGAGACATCGTCGCCAGCAAACTTAGCATTGACCCGGCGACTATCAAGCCCGAGTCCGCATTTGTTGAAGACCTCAACGCAGACTCGCTTGACCTTGCAGACCTGGTAATGGAGATAGAGGACAAGTTCTCCATGACCTTTGATGATACGGACACCGAGCGTTTCCGCACCGTCGGAGATGTCGTGGACGTAATCAACGAAAAGAAGGGCTAGGATAGCTCGCCTTTCCTGCTCACCTGCAGTGAGCGCTAAAGAGATTTCGCTTGTGCGCCAAGCCGCCATAGTTAGGGCGGCTTGGTTGCATGCGCGCTTAAGGGGTTTTACCCACGCATTGCTGGTGCTAGCGTGCTGCGTGTCGGTTGTATTAGCTGCATCGCCTGCCGAAGCGAAGTGGAAACGCATCCGCACGCTGGAGTTCAACGGAGGGGCGATAGTTGATTTCTGCCCCGTATCCAATGACACAGCTTTGGTGCTCGCCGCAATGCCAGAAGGCTTCAGCATCTACAGCCTGGACTTCGTGTCAGGCGGCATCCGCAAGCTTGTGTCGCAGACATACCTTACAGGGCTGGTTCCCGATAGTTCAGACGTTGAAGACCTGCGGATGGACTTTGATGCCGCGAGTGGGTTGCTGCTGCTGTCTCCACGCGAAGGCAAGACTGCACCGGTGCTCCTTAATGTTAAGTCCGCGCCCTACCTTACCCGCTACATCCTCGGCTTGCCGGAGGGATACCGTGTTGGCGCATCTGCGTTTGGGCACGGAAAGCTGTATTTAGCCCCATCCTTGGAATTCGCCGCTGGCGGAGCACCGGGCCTGTTAGTATTTGACCCGTCTTCGGAGAAGCTTACAGTCACTTCCCCGATCCGGAAGCTAGCGCTTGTGGAAGAGCTGTTCAGCGCAGAAGGCATGGAGAATCTTCTCTTACTGGGAACATTCACGCCGTCAACAACTGGTAAGGGCAGCAGTTTGGCATGGATGGCGAGCGATGGAAACATAACGCTGATTCCTGGCTCCGAAGCAGCGATACTTGCCGCTTACTCCCCGGGCCACATCGCCTGGGTATGCTATGAGAGGGAGCGCGCCGTGCCTAGCGACGAGTTGGCGGCGAATTACCGACTTATGGTAATGCCATCCGCTGGAGGAAACGGCGAAACGCGCTCGCTAGCCCTGAACAACCGCCCCACCTGGTTTGCTGTCGCGGAACGTGGGGCAACAGTTCTTCTTGTTTCAAGCAATGAAGATGGCGCAAGCGACTTGTGGTCGGTAAACATATCGTCGCGCGCCAGGGAGCGCGTCCGTGCGGGTGTGCTGTATGCGAAGATGTCGCCAGACGGCGAAGCCTGTTTTATGCTGCCGTATGAATCAAATCACTTGGAACTATTCGCCGCAGAATAGTCACGTAACATAGCGCAGCCAAACAACACCGCTGAATTGCAACAGAGCCCGGTTAGAAGGCATCGCTTCTCTGCAGGTGGAGTTACTCTCAAGGGCGAAACTATCCTGCTCGTGCGGTATCGCGGTAACAATGGCAGTTCCTGCCTGGTCGAGCCTCTAGAGCGCGCTCTGCAGAGGGGCAACGCGCGTACAAATCCTCGGTATGGTCTTGAATATTATAACGGAAGGATTTCTATAACTGATGATGAGGCCGAAGATGTGAAAGGAATCCCCTGCGGCTAGAAAGCTTGCAACCTTACTATGCCGAAGGCAAGTAAAGCGCGAATTCGGTTCCCAGCTCGTCGCTTCGCTCCAGCCTTAGCAACCCGCGATGCTTGGCGGTTATCGACAATGCGATTGGCAGGCCCATCCCCTTATGCCCTTCCTTGGTCGTGAAGAATGGCGAAAACACGCGCTCCATGTCCTCTTGCGGGATACCGCGTCCGCTGTCTATCACAGATACTCGTATCATCTCTTTTCCGCCCATCTCTGTGCGGCTAGCGGCCAAAACGACAGTCCCTCCCGGGAGGCTCGCTTCGCCTGCGTTCGCAGCTAACGCACTCACCACCGATAAGATTTCATCCTTCCCGCCAATGGCGATATAAGGCTTGTTGGCGGCCATGTTCATCTTCAGCTTGATGCCGTCGGGGAGCGCGCTTTCAATTTCGTCCCTTCCTGCCTCCAGCAACTCAGCCAGGTCAAAGCCCTCGCTTCCGTCCACCACAGCTTGGTGCGCTGTCATACCGCGCAACAAGTCGTCGGCGCGGTCCAGCAATTCTTCTGTCTGGCGCATGTATTTGGCAACATCCGTATCTTCCGCAGCGTCCCCGGCAAGATGCTGTGTTATGCCTCTTATGCCGGCTAAGATGCTGCCGAACTCATAAGCTAGATTCGCGCTATGCGCTCCCATCAAACAGGCATCGCGCTCGCGCGCGAGTGCTTTAAACAATTGCATCTCAGGCGTGATATCGTGCAGACAGTAAGAAACAACCGAGCCTGAGCCTGCGTAGATATGTAGAGGGAAAGCGCGGATTTGGAAAACCTGGCCGTTACGCCCACGGCTGGGTAAGCTGAGTGTGCGTGTTACAGTATCCCCGAGCGCGGCAACTTCCTGGAACGAACAGCGCGCAATAAGGCTTTGGACTGAAGTTGGCAAGTCATCCACATTGAGCGAAGTCCCGTCTCCCCATTGCTGCTCTGGAAAAAACGCCTTCATAAACGCGCTGTTGAAAAAGACGACTGCGCCTTCGGTGTTAACTGCAAACACCGGATCAGGCAGGGCGTTGAGATAAGACAGCAACTGGGCTGACTGCGTTGAAAGCGCGGTTGTAGCGGCTTGGTGGCCGCTGATGCCCTCCCGCAACTGCGCTATAGTGACATTGCGGTCATGGGCGTAGAAGAAGAATACGAAGAGTATTGCGCCGACGAGGTAAAGCGTGCTTATCAGGGCAGGGTTGGCTCTGCCCATTCCAGAGCTTTCGCCAAGGTTCAGCGCGGTTATGAGGAAGTATGTTAGCTGCGTGCAAATGAGCAGGGTTAGGCTGCTACCCGTGATAGCCCCTTTGCGGTATAAGAAGGGAATCGCGATTGCGGTAAGCAAGGCTACGAACGCGATGCCGTTTGCGGCCCCGACCAAGTTGCTTATCACCGCGTTGATGACACCGCCGCTCATTGTTTTTGGAACACCCTTGTAGACAACATCTGCCACGCGAACGCTAGCGCGGCGGCAGCCAGCGCCCAATGCTCAAGTATGCGAAAGCCGCTTCGGTCGTTTGTGGGAAGTATGCCGGCGGCAATCAAGCTAACCGTTACGAATACGAACGCCAGCACGGTCGGCAAGAGCAGCTTTGATTGGGCGAAACAAGTCTTATGCCTGGCGAAGTAATAGAAGCCTGCTAGTGAGGCTATAACCCCAAGTATCGTGTTTGTCTCGCTCCAAACAGGCATTATTGGATTAAGGGCGCGTTACGCCAGTATCCTTGTTATTGTCATTGACCGCCCTTTGGGGCGGCGTTTCGCTTATGGCTTCTCATGGAGCAGAAGTCGCCGCACATTGTGCAGCCTTCGTAATCCAAGGACAGGCTATCCCGCTCGCGGTACTGGCGCGCGCGCACCGGGTCAATAGCGAGGCGAAGGTGGTCTGCCCAGTTGAAATCGCGCCGCGCCTTGGATATCGCATCATCCCATTCCCTTGCGCCTCCAACGCCCTTCACTATGTCGGCTGCGTGCGCAGCAATGCGGAATGCGATAACGCCATCGTGGACATCCCGCGCGTCGGGTAGCGCAAGATGCTCGGAAGGCGTCACGTAGCAGAGCAGGTCAGCTCCGGCCGCCGCAGCAATCGCGCCGCCGATAGCCCCGTTGATGTGGTCGTATCCGGGCGCAACATCGGTAACCAGCGGGCCAAGCACGTAAAACGGCGCGCCTGAGCATATACGTTTCTGCATTTGCACGTTCATCTCAACCTGGTCAAGGGGGATGTGCCCAGGCCCTTCAATCATCACTTGCACGCCGTGTTCCCAAGCAGTGCGCGTGAGTTCGCCGAGCGTCATCAGCTCTGCGAACTGCATCGCATCGCTGGCATCGGCAATGCAGCCGGGGCGCAGGCCGTCGCCGAGGCTGAACGCCGCGCAGCGCTTCTTTAGTATCGCGCAAAGGCGTTCAAAGTCTTCGTAATATGGGTTCTCAGCGTTGTGCGCGCGCATCCATGCGGCCATCATCGCCCCGCCGCGCGAGACTATGCCAAGCAAGCGAGGATTTTTTCCGGCAACCTCCAGCGCTTTTTGCGTGATGCCTGCGTGGAGCGTGAAGTAATCAACGCCTTGCTCCGCCTGCTCCTCAACTACTTCAAAGAACAGGTCGCGGGGTGTGTCAAGAAAGCCGTTGGGCAAATTCATCGCTTCAACGCGGCAGGCAACTTCGTAAACAGGCACTGTCCCGATGGGAACATCCGCCGCAGCGAGAATCTCTTTGCGGACATTAGCCAAGTCGCTGCCTGTAGAAAGGTCCATGGCAGTGTCAGCTCCGGCGCGCAGGGCGACATCCAATTTATGCAGCTCGTTCTCGCAGTCAGAGGCGAGCGCTGACAGCCCGAGGTTCGCGTTAACCTTCGTTGTTACGCCCGCGCCGATAGCTGTGGGTTTCGCCTGAAGATGGTTAACATTGCGCGGGATTATCAGAGTTCCCCGGCAGATGCCATCCTCAAGGAACTCCGTTGTGACCCCCTCCCGCGCCGCCACCTCCGCCATTTCGGCAGGAGTGATGGAGTGGGAGATCGCATATCTTTTACCGTTAGCGGATATGTTCATCCTATACACCACTGCCATTATAACACCGCCAGGCATACCGTGCCGTAAGCGCACGGTGGGTTCGCTAGTAAGAATACAACGTAGAATCACATGGCTTAGGTTGCAGCCCGACTCCGCTTCTCCCGAAGCTTTGTCGGGCACACGCCTTGGCAGGATATAGACGGCTTATTCCAGGACAAGCCTGCTGAAAGCGGGCGCAGCCAGCCAAAGCCCTGGCGAAGGCGAGTGCCGAAGGGGGGAGTCGAACCCCCACGAGATTACTCTCGGCAGATTTTGAGTCTGCTGCGTCTGCCATTCCGCCACTTCGGCTCGGGTGCGGTGGATTATATGTTGCGCTTCGCGGAGTGTAAAGCCGGCTCAGGCGCTCTCTCTGCTAAAATTAAGCAATGCCGCTTGCCGTTTACATAGTTCTTTTCATCTTTGGGCTGGTCTTTGGCAGCTTTTTCAACGTGCTTATCTATCGCCTTCCACTTGACCAGTCAGTTGTGTTCCCGCCAAGCCGCTGCCCCAAATGCAGAGCGTTCATCCGCTGGTACGACAACATCCCGCTTGTCTCCTGGGTTCTC
The DNA here is from genome assembly GCA_037445915.1 of Planctomycetales bacterium. GTDB lineage: Bacteria > 4484-113 > 4484-113 > 4484-113 > 4484-113 > JBBIJQ01. The sequence goes on from JBBIJQ010000043.1 coordinate 12,857, forward strand.
TTAGGCGCCAAGTGCCGCGAATGCAAGACGGCCATCAGCATCCGATATCCAATGGTAGAGCTTTGCGGCGGCCTCATTTTCGCTGGCGTGCCGCTTCTCGGGCATACGGTTGGATACACGCGGGTAATGCCTTCGCAAATCACTGTCTGGCATGACGTTATCGCGGTAGCGGTGGTCAGTGTGCTGTTCATTATGCTGGTCATTGATTTCGACCACCAGATAATTCCCGATCAGCTAAGCATTGCGATGCTGGCACTAGGCTGGCTGGGCGTGTTCGTCCTTCATCCCGGGTTTAGCCCCGGCTGGCTAAGCAGCATAATCGGGATGTTCGTCCTTTCGCTCTTCTTTTTCATCTTCGCTTTGCTGCTTGGCGGCTTCGGGATGGGAGACGTGAAACTGGCCGTAGGTATGGGCGCGCTTCTTGGGTGGGAGGTTTTGATAGTGGCCGCTATGCTGTCCTTCTTCGTCGGCGGCGTGGTGGCCATCGTTTACGCGCTCTACTTGCTCTCCAAGAAGAAGCTACGCAGCGGCATCCCTATCCCGTTTGGCCCTTACCTGGCAGTTGCAACATTCATATCGCTGTTTTGGGGACATCGGATACTTAGCTGGTATATGGGGTTTTTCATGCCCAAGTAAGCGCAGCTAATCCAGCAATGTAACCTGTTCTCCCATTCAGAAACGGGTTATGGTGTATAATATATTCGGTCAGGACAGGAACAGTGTCTTACCGGATGGGAGTAATACCAACCCTGTCTGGAGTTACCTGATTCCTGGCTGGAGGAGAACGACTATGAGATGGCATCTCCTTAGCTGCCGGACGCTCCTTGTGCTCCTGCCCGCGCTCGCTTTATGCGGATGTAGCGGCGCGAGCCGCACGGTGCCTGCCGGCACCAACCGCATTCCGCTCCCGCCGATAGACTTCACGATTACGCTGCCTTCGAATCCGGGAATAGACGCGTCAATTGTCAAGTTTGAGCGCCTTCGGCTGCAAGAAGCGCTGAATTTACAGAGGACTCCCAGCGACCTGCCGCCTGACTTCAGGATGGTTGAAGCCTTCGTCATCATACCGGAGGACGTGGCGCTTCCCGCCCCTGCGCGCGTGCGGCTTGTCCCAGAAGAGTCGTTGCCTACAGGAACCCGGCTGTTCCTCTTGCGTGTTGGGGCTTCGCGCCACTGCACTCCTATTGACGATGGGTTTGTGCGGGAAGATGGGAGCATCACCTTTAACACCCGCGTCTTCGGCTTCTTCATAGTCGCGGAAAATACTCTCATAGCCAGGCCTTCCGAGCAGTTTATCTGTTTTGCTTATGCAAGCATTGTCGATGGGCCTTTGCCGCTCACGGTTAACTTCTCTGCGGTACCGCTTGGCGGAATGGAGCCTATAACATACACTTGGGACGTAGGCGATGGCTCCGGGGCTATGGCTGGAGAACAACTGGAACATACTTATTATGAGACCGGCGACTATACCGTCACGGTTTTCGGGACAGACGCTCGCGGAGCGGTGTCTAACAATTTTTCTACAATGGTCAGCGTTACTAGCGAGTATCAGCCGTTGCAATCAGTTTTAGTGGCTGCAATACTCCCCACCGATATCTCGCGCCCGAACGAACGGCGCTTTATCCCTGAACTCGTCGGGGGAGTTCCGCCGCTTCAATGGAGCTGGGAGTTCTCAGACGGCTTCACATCCAGCGAGATGGTCCCCATCCACGAATTCCCTTCAGCCGGGCTTTATTCCGGCACGGTGACCGTTACCGATGCGGCGCTGGATACTGTGCATGCGAATTTCGTCGCGGATGTCCGGCGCATCAACCTCGCTGCTGATAGGGCTTTTGGCTACATCCCGATGGAGGTCGCGTTCACAGTCCATGCGGAAGGCATGGGCTCAGGTGCGACAGTCGTTCTTGACTACGGCGACGGTAACAGGGACCTGGTAGGCCCAGAGCAGGATGTAATCTACAGCCACCGCTACACGAACCCTGGCACTTACTCCGCCAGGGTGGAAGCATGGGAGAACTTCGCAGGTTCGCTGCGTTATGTTTATTCCACGGCGGTTGACATTGTATGCCTTGAAACGCCGGTGCCCATCATCTACTCCATCTTCCCCGCGCAGGCCGAAGCCGGGAGTGAAGTAACCGTGTTTGGCGTTGACTTCGGCACGCTCCAGGAGGCTGGAGACAAGGTTACCTTTGCTTCTAACGTGGAAGCACAGGTTGTTGAATGGCGCGACAGCTACATCAAAGCAATCGTTCCTTCAACAGCAGTTGACGGAGATGTTGTAGTTACCCGCTCGGAGCAGGCTACAATCTACGAAAGTAACCCGATGTTCTTCAATGTTGTTGAGCCGGGGCAAGTGGATCAACCTCCAATAATAGCCCTGCTGTCTCCCGCGCGAGGCCCTGTTGGCACCGTAGTCACTCTAAGCGGCGCTAACTTCGGAAGTTATCAAGAGGCAGGAGATACGGTCACTATCGGCCTTTTGCCGATGGCTGTCGCAAGCTGGAGCAACGATAGCATTGAGGCAACGATCCCCCAGTTTGCGGAAAGCGGCAACATTACGGTTGTGCGCAGGGGAATGGTAAGCAACCCCAAGCCGTTTGCTGTTGGCATTTTCCCAATCAATGACCCGCCGTACATTGAGAGCGTTACCCCTTCCACTGCAACTAGAGGCTCTACAGTGCTGGTGACTGGAACCAATTTCGGTGCCCGCCTTTCCGACTCGGCTGTGCTAATTGGCGGGTTGCCGATGATAGTCACCTCGTGGAGGA
>JBBIJQ010000043.1:15634-16237 GCA_037445915.1 Planctomycetales bacterium
CGGTTTTTGTTCCATCGCGGGCGGTCAATGGAGATATTCGCGTCTACCAGTGGGGTTTCTTCAGTAACCCCGTTCCTTTCTCGGTCAAGCCGTCACCGCCGGGTATTTACGGCATAGAGCAGTTTTAACTCATTCTAACTCTTGTGGATAAAAAGCAGGCTTGGTGCAACGCGCATTCCTGCTAAAGGGTAAGGCGAAATGAACATCAGCCTATGGAAAACTTGCGTTGTCTTGATTGCGATTGCAGCAATGGCTGTGCTGCCGTCTTGCGGCGGCAGCTCGCAAGGAGTATCGCTGCAACCTAATCCAGTGGGCGGAAGCAGCCACAACGGCACCCCCGGCCTTGTGGTTTTGAAGGACGCATCAGGTGCGCCGACTGGCATCCGCTTGTTCATGTGGAGAGACAATAATGCGGATACCAGCGGCTACTATCTCTACCGCGATACGCAGCCTATTACAGCCGCAAACCCTGCATTACGCGTTAACGCCGGCAACCTAATCCCGCAGCCTCCCTCATCCCAGCAGACTATTATCTTTGACGACCTGTTCCCTGCTCTCTTCGGCGTGAAGTATTACTATCGCGCAACGACGGTGGATATTGAC
>JBBIJQ010000044.1:0-15829 GCA_037445915.1 Planctomycetales bacterium
TGGACACATATAGAGTAAAGAGGTAAGCATCGCTCCCATAGGGGCTTGTTACAGTCAGCGAGGCAGAGTATCCTCCCGCTACCCCGAGCGTCACTGTAGGGCTAACTTCCGCGCTCGTGTTGGGCGTGGCCCCGCCGCCAAAGTCCCAGGCGTAGCTCATCGGCGGCGTGCCGCTTACTACAGCCGTGAACGAAACGTCGCTTCCCGCATACCCTTCAGTTGGAAAAACGCTCGCAATCACCGGCGGTTCTGGCGCAGCTGTTACTAGTAGTGTGAACTCAAATGTGTCCACGCCGTAATCGTTCGTAACGGTTAGCGAAGTGTTATAACTTCCCGCCGCCCCAAGCGTTACCGTAGGCGCTTCTTCCGCGCTTTCATTAGGCGTTGCCCCGCCTCCAAAGCTCCATGCGTATGCCAAGGGCTGCGCGCCTGCAACAACTGCGCCGAACGTTACCTCAGTGCCGGCAACTCCTTCGGATGGCGTCACCGTGGCTATCACCGGAGGCGCGCCCACAGTATTACTTGCAATCCCTTCCATCCCCTCGCCGTCCACGGGAATTACCCGGTAATAGGCGTATGCGAGGGCGGGCAAGATGACGTGGAATAAAAGGCGCCCGTTAGCCTCCGCATCGGCTAAAACAACCTCTGCGTCCGTTGTCCACGGGCCGGCTATATCATCAGCCCCTTGCACCCGGTAACCGGCGCAACTTGTGAGGAAGTTCATCGCCAAAGGAGTGACGTCCTCAATCCCCACCCTGCGGTTGCCGCTGCCGTCAACGACTGCGGGCAGCGTGTTCTCTTCGCCTTCTACCCACGCAGCCCCGTAGTGTGTGGCTAATGGCTCTATGTCATCAATGCCAACTTCACCATTTTGGCTGTAATCGCCAAGGTTGCGGTAATGCCAAGCAAGAGTGTATGTTCCATCGCCGTTATCCGCAAGGACAAGGCCGGTAACTGCATTGGATTCGCCCGCAGGCGGCTTGGAGACAAGCTTGCCAGATCCTCTGGCGCGAAGCTGCCTTGCCAGCTCGTCCTTAAGCCGCTGGAACAGCGCCGCATCCGCGCCCATAGGCGCTTCCAGCGCATCAAGCTGCGCCAGCGCGTCGCTCAGTGAAACTTCCGCCGCCGGCCTGGCGCTGGCCATAGACAGCAAGCCCGCTGATTTGTTGGCCTGGCCCCCGCAGTTGCTGGCCGCGAGCAGGCAGATGAAGATTGCCAGCGACACGATTGTAATGCGTAGATAACCGAAGATACCCATGAACTTCCCCTTCAACCAAACTACAGGGTTTTTCAACCCCGCTCGGTCTGGAGAATTATAACAGTTTCCTCTAATGCGCAGCCTTCCTCCATCCGGTTTGCTTTTGGCATAGACGAGTCTATACGGCGCTGCTATAATCTTTAGTTCGCAACCATCCTGCAACGGAGACGAAATGGCACAGGTTCCAACCGACAAGAAGCGCAACATCACACTGGTCGGGCATGGCGGAAGCGGCAAGACCACGCTGGCCGAAGCCATCCTTTTCAGCCAGGGCGTAACTACGCGCCTGGGCAGAGTTGACGAGGGCAACACCATCTCCGACCACACGGCCGAAGAGATACGCAAAAAGCACTCCATCTATTCAAGCGTGCTCCCCTTCAGCTATAAGGGCTATCAGATAAACCTGATGGACGCGCCCGGCTACCTGGACTTCGTCGGCGAGATGGTAAGCTCGCTGACCGTCTCCGACGGCGCGGTCATCGTCGTGAATGCTCAGGCCGGTATTGAGTCGCAGACCATCCGCGCCTACGACTATGCCGCCGAGCGAGGGCTGGCGCGCATCTTCTTCGTGAACCACCTGGACAAGGAAGGCACCGAATACGAGGCGGTCGTTGAGGCGCTGCGCGAGCAGTTCGGTAAGGCCGTCGCGCCGCTCATCGTCCCCATCGGCGAAGGCCCCGGGCTCAAGGGCGTGGCGAATGTCCTAACGAAGGAAGCGTATTACCACGCCGACGGCAAGCTCACCAAAGAGCCGGCCCCAGCGGCGATGGCTGACCAGCTTGAGAAGCTGCGCTTCGGCCTTGTGGAGAGTATCGTGGAGCAGGACGAGAAGCTCTTTGAAAAATACCTTGGCGATGAGGCTATCACCGACGCGGAACTCGCCGCGGTGCTGGCGAAAGGCACACGCGAAGGCAACCTCGTCCCCGTCATTGCAGGCGCCGCAGCATTATTGCAGGGCATTGACCCGCTGATGGACGCGGTAATTGGGTTGTTGCCTTCGCCCGATGAGCGCGGCAAGTTAAAGCTAACCGGCAAAGACGGCAAGCCGACCGAGTTGCCTGTTTCGCCCGATGCGCCGCTGGCCGCGCATGTATTCAAGGTCGTAGGCGAATCTAAGCTTGGCGAGCTGACGTACTTCAAGGTCGCCAGCGGCAAGGTGCGCCCTGGCGACACTGTTTACAACGCGTCGCGCGGCGAAGTTGAGAAGATTGCGTCGCTGGTCACGATGCTCGGAAAGACGCGCGCTGACCTGACCGAGGCGACCGCCGGCGACATCGTTGCGACCGTCAAGCTCAAGTTCACGCATATCGGCGACACGCTGTGCTTGAAAGAGCAGCAGGTCACATTCCCGCCGGTTGTTTACCCGAAGGCCGTCTCATACGAAGCCATTGAAGTTGAAGACAAAGCGCTGCTGGAGAAAGTCTCGGCAGGGCTTAACCAGATACACGAAGAAGACCCCACACTTCGCCCCGAGATGAACGACCTCACGCGCCAGCTCGTTGTATACGGCATGGGCGAGCTGCACCTCGGCGTTGTGCGCGAGAAGCTCAACGAACGCTTCGGCGTGAAGATTGACTGGGCGAAGCCGCGCGTGCCCTACAAGGAAACCATCGGCGGAGTTTCGCAGGCGCAAGGCAAATACAAGAAACAGACGGGAGGGCGCGGCCAGTATGGCGATGTCTGGCTGAAGCTTGAACCGCTCAAGGACAAGGAATTTGAGTTCGTGGACGCCATCGTCGGCGGCGTTGTGCCAAACAAGTTCATCCCTGCAGTGGAAAAGGGCGTAGTGGAAGTAATGGCGGGCGGCGTGCTCGCGGGCTACCCTGTGTCCTACGTGAAAGTCACCGCCTACGACGGCAGCCACCACACTGTGGACTCCAGCGAGATGGCTTACAAAATTGCGGCGTCTATGGGCTTCAAGAAAGCGTTCATGGACGCCAAGCCCACGCTCCAGGAACCCGTCTACCGGCTGAAAATCAGCGTGCCCGACGAATACCTCGGCGATGTCATGGGCGACCTGAACTCGCGGCGCGGGCGCGTGCTCGGCGTGAGCGGCAGCGGCAAGATGAAAGTCGTGGAAGCGAACGTGCCGCTGGTTGAGGTATATAAATACATCAACACGCTGCGCTCAATGACGCAGGGCGTGGGGCACTACGAAATGGAGTTTGACCATTACGCCGAAGTGCCGCCGCAGATCGCCCAGGGCGTCATCGAATCCGCGAAGATCGACCGCGAAGAAGAATAATTCAGCGCTGGGCAGGCGGCTATTCAGAGCCGCTCTGGGTCTAGTACTCATTCCTGGTGGCGCGGCCGTCTCGGCCGTGATTCCTGACAATTCCCTTACACGGGCGTGACGCCCGCGCTACTGCTCGCTCATCACCTGCTACAATCCCCTCGCCATGACTGAATACGAAATCCACACCGATATCGCCTATAAGCCCCTGGAAATCATTGACGCTGGCAAGCTCGCCGATGATTGCGCACAGGATTGGTGGAACCAGACGCTTTGCCAAGTCAACGACTGCGCCGTGCGCTTAGGCGTCTTCCACGGCGAGTTTCACTGGCACAAGCACGACAGCGAAGACGAGCTGTTTTTCGTGCTTGAGGGCAAGCTCCTGCTTGACACCGAGGGCGCGACCGCCGAGCTTCTCCCGCGCCAGGGAATGCTCATCCCGCGCGGCGTCCTCCACCGCACCCGCGCCGAAACTCGCACCGTCGTCCTTATGGTTGAAGCCGCCACCGTCACGCCGACCGGGGATTAATCGCAGCCCTTTCCCTGCCTATCCCGAAACGGTGTAGAAGCCCTACGCTGAAGATTGCGGGCGCCGCCGCGTGCGCCGCCGTCATCTATTACTACACGCGCTGGGTGCGCGCCGATGCAGCGCGCATGCTCGCCTCCCGCGAGCCCGATATCTGGCGCTCCCTCAAAGACCCCTTCTAGGGGCTTGCATTGTTTCCAGAACACCCACGTTATCGCGCTGCCTACCCCTCCCCAACCTCTAAAAGATAACAAACTGCCCCGTGCGTCAAAACAATAGCTGCGTTGTTCGGGTAGATGATCATGCTTCCTGTTAGAAAACAAGCAAGGATTACTAATGGGTGGCGAATTTCTTTTGGGGACGAAAATGGCTGAACATGATACTGATGCCGTGAAGCGGCAGGAAATGCTGAAGGCAATCATCCGTGACCTGCATGCGGGAGCGGAATTCAGCGAGATCAAGGCTCGCTTTGCCGCGCTAATCAAGAGCGTGAAACCCGGCGAAATCGCGCAGATGGAGCAGGCGCTGATTGCCGAGGGAATGAACGAGAACGAGATAACCAAGCTTTGCGACGTCCATGCCGCGCTGTTTCAGGATGCAATAGAGCATGGGGAACCTATGCCGCTTGAACAATCGCATCCTTTGGACACGCTTAAGCGGGAAAACATTGCACTGAGTGAAGTAGCGCAGGGGCTTAAAGCACTGCTTACTTCGCTGGGAACGCCCCCAGACTCCGGTGAGTTCAAAGCAAAGGCCGCCCAGATTACTACGCAGGTGAGCAAGCTCGCCGAGGTGGAGAAGCACTACCTTAAGAAGGAAAACCAGCTTTTCCCGGTGATGGAGAAGCGCGGCATGTCAGGGCCGCCGAAGGTGATGTGGTCGGTGCACGATGAAACGCGCGACGTTCTCAAAGCGCTTCGCAAGGGGCTTGAGGCAGGCGATGCGCATGTCGCGGCGGCAAACGGAATCCTCCTCGCCGACCGCATAAGCGAGATGATATTCAAGGAAGAGAACATTCTGTTCCCCATGGTCATGGAGAAGCTGCTGCCCGAAGACTGGGAAGCCGTGCGCAGGGGCTCAAGCGAGATAGGCTATGCGCTGATTGAGCCGCCGGTATGCGAAGAAGTGCTTGAGGATGCCTCGCGTGCGCAGGTGCTCGGCGGTGGTAAGCTGCCGTTCAGGACTGGCGCAATGACGCTGGAGCAAGCTAACTTGATGCTCACTCACTTACCCGTGGACATCAGCTTCGTGGACGAGAATGACGAAGTTGCTTACTACACCGACACCAAGGACCGCATCTTTCCCCGCAGCGAAGGCGTGATAGGGCGAAAGGTGCAGGATTGCCACCCGCCCGCGAGTGTAAACATCGTCAACTCCATCATCCAGTCGTTTCGCCGCAAGGAAAAGAATGTCGCCGAGTTCTGGCTGACGCTTAACGGCCGCTTCATCCACATCCGCTACTTCGCAGTGCGCGACGCCAAAGGCGTTTACCGTGGCGTCATGGAGATGGCGCAGGATGTCACCGATATTCGCAAGCTGGAGGGAGAGCGGAGGCTGCTTAACTGGTAAGCCGCGCTAATCTCTTAGCTGCCAGCAACCTATTGACCTTGTAACTGATAACTGCTAGCATTAGGAACTACTATTATTGCGATGGACACCAATGGATAAGCCAAATACTACAGGTCCCACCCGGATGACCCGGCAGCGTAAAGTCATCATGGAAGCGCTTAAGCACACAACCTCCCATCCAACGGCAGATGAGGTTTATGCGATTGTGCGGACAAAGCTGCCGAACATCAGCCTGGCGACGGTTTACCGGAACTTAGTGCTATTGACCGAGGCCGGCTTGGCATCCAAGCTTGAGATGGGCGGGCCGCCAAAGCGCTTTGACGGGCGTGCTGCGACACACTGCCACATTCGGTGCCTGTCCTGCGGCAAGGTTGACGACTTGACAGCGGATCCTGCGATTGACCTGCGCCCAGCGATGCGCGCTTTATCCGGCTACGAAGTCACAGGGCACAGGCTTGATATCGTGGGCTACTGCCCGCGCTGCAAAGCGCAGCGCGACAAGGCTTATAAAAACAACCCGGGTCGGTAAGTTGAAAGCACTCGTACTGCGAATTGCAGGACTTGACTGCGCTGAAGAAGTTTCCGCGCTTAAGAGAACTGTAGGCGCGCTTCCCGGCATAGCCAGCCTGGACTTTGACATCTTCAACGCGAAGATGTCCGTCACTTTTGATCCCTCGCTAACGAGTGAGGACTCAATTGCGCTTGCCGTCCGCAAGGCGGGCCTGTCTAGCCAGCCTTATTCCTGCGCCAGTCCCGGAAAAGCCTGCATGGCCGGTGAATCCCTGCACCGCAATACGCGCGTAATGGCGTGCGCGCTCAGCGGCGCACTGCTCTTTGCAGGCACGGCCACGCATTACGCGATGCACCCTAGTATCATGGATGTCATTGCGGGCTGCGAAGGGATGCTTGAGCATGAATATCCCCTGGCGGTCATTGTGCTTTACGTGTGCGCGGTTATAAGCGGCGCATGGTTCGTTGCCCCTAAGGCGTTCCTCTCCTTGCGCAACCTCCGGCCTGATATGAACTTGCTGATGTCGCTGGCGGTCATCGGCGCGATGGCTATCGGGCAGTGGTTTGAGGCGGCGACGGTTAGCTTTCTCTTTGCCCTCGCGCTGCTTCTTGAGGCATGGAGCGTAGGCCGGGCGCGCCGCGCAATCCGCGCCCTGATGCAACTCGCGCCTCCTACTGCGCGGGTAGTGTCCCAGCATCACGGCGATGAAATAGTTAAGCCGATAGAGGAAGTGCCGGCCGGCTCACTCGTCCGGGTTAGGCCTGGCGAGCGCATACCGCTGGACGGCATTGTCGCCAGCGGTTGTACGAGCGTAAACCAAGCGCCCATAACCGGCGAGTCTTTCCCAGTCGCGAAAGACCCTGGCGATGAAGTGCTAGCAGGCACTGTAAATAATGAAGGGGCGTTTGACTTCTCGGTAACCAAAGCTTCAGCAGACACGACGCTGGCTCGGATAATCAGGCTTGTTGAAGATGCCCAGTCTCGCCGCGCGCCAAGCGAGCGCTGGGTGGAACGCTTCGCGTTTTATTACACGCCGGCAATGTTTGCCTTCGCGTTCCTGGTAGCGACGCTCCCGCCGCTCATCTTTGACGGCGATTGGGCGCGCTGGTTCTACCAGGCGCTGGTGATACTTGTCATCGCCTGCCCGTGCGCGCTGGTCATCGCCACGCCGGTGAGTATAGTCGCTGGGCTGGCAGCCGCCGCGCGGGCCGGCGTGCTGATTAAAGGCGGGGCGTTCCTGGAAACACCTGCGAGGCTGCGCGCGATTGCGATGGATAAAACTGGCACGCTCACCAAGGGGCAGCCTGAAGTGCAGCTTGTCGTTTCAATCAATGAGCATACCGAAGATGAACTGCTTGCGCGCGCCGCCGGCTTGGAAGCATTCAGCGAGCACCCGCTCGCGGAAGCCATCCGTAGGCGGGCGGAGTGCGGCGGCGTGACTGCGCTGAAGGCGGAGGGCTTCCGGGCAGTGCGCGGGCTGGGCGCGGAGGCGCGGATTAATGGGCGCGATTACTGGGTTGGCAGCCACCGATTCATGGAAGAGAAAGGAAACGAAACCCCAGGCTACTGCAACCTCGCACGCGAGTTTGAGGCTATGGGGCATACTGTGGTTGCGGTCGGAAGCGACCGGCACGTCTGCGGGCTAATCAGCGTTTCTGACGAAGTGCGCCCGGTGGCGAAAGACGCAGTCGCGGGGCTGAAGCGCGCCGGCATCTTGCGAGTAGTAATGCTCACTGGCGACCATGAAGGCACGGCATCGGCAGTCGCCAGCGAGACCGGCGTGGACGAATACCGCGCCAATTTGCTGCCGGAAGACAAGGTGCAGGCGGTTGAGGAGCTTGTCGCGCAGTACCGCTTTGTCGGAATGGTAGGCGACGGAGTGAACGACGCGCCAGCGATGGCTGCTTCCACCGTGGGCATAGCGATGGGCGCAATCGGCACGGATGCTGCGCTGGAAACCGCTGACATCGCGCTAATGTCTGACGACCTTACAAAGCTGGAATGGCTTATCGGCCATTCGCGCCGCACGCTCGCGGTCATAAAGCAAAACATATGGTTCGCGCTCGGCATAAAGACCGCGTTTATGGCCTTGGCGTTTGCCGGGCTGGCGACACTCTGGATGGCGATAGCCGCCGACACCGGAGTTTCATTGCTCGTCATATTTAATAGCCTGCGCCTGCTAAATGGGAGGACGCGCCAAAATGCAAACGCTGCTTTTGAAGATTGAAGGGATGAGTTGCAGCCACTGCGTGATGGGAATAAGAAAAGCCCTTGAGGGCTGCGCAGGGGTAAATAACGCCGAAGTTGACATAGCCTCCGCAAGTGCAATTGTCACTGGCGAGGGTATAACTATTGCGGAGTTAATCCGCTCTGTTGAAGATGCCGGTTACCTGGCGCAGGAAAAAACTAACAACAACTAACAGGAGGACGGTAATGGAATTAAAGGGAACGAAGACCGAGAAGAACTTGGTTGCCGCATTCGCCGGCGAATCGCAGGCGCGCAACCGCTACACCTACTTCGCCGCCCAGGCAAAGAAGGAAGGCTACGATCAAATCAGCTTCATCTTTGAAGAAACTGCCAACCAAGAGAAGGAACACGCCAAGCGGCTGTTCAAACTCCTCCAAGGCGGCGATGTGGAGATAACCGGCAGCTTCCCCGCCGGGCGGATTTGCTCCACGAAGGAGAACTTGTTGGACGCGGCGGCTGGCGAGCAGCATGAGTGTGGCTTCATGTATCCTGACTTTGCCAAAACTGCGCGCGAGGAAGGCTTCCCTGACATCGCGGACATCTTCATGGCAATCGCCGTCGCCGAGAAACAGCACGAAAAGCGTTTCCGGGATTTGGCTGCGAACATAGAGAAGTGCCGCGTGTTCAAGCGAGAGCAGAAGTCCGCGTGGCGCTGCCGCAATTGCGGCTACTTGCACGAGGGAAATGAAGCGCCGGAACAGTGCCCAGCGTGCGCGCACCCGCAGGCGCACTTTGAGTTGCTTGGCGAGAACTGGTAAACCTGCCGCTTCGCAGAAGCGGAATTGTAGGCTGGGAGAATACTGTGAATGAACGAACTGGTATCGTAACTTTTCTCGGCAGCCCGCTCACCCTGATAGGCGGGGAAATCAAGGTCGGCGATAAAGCGCCTGGCTTCACGCTGCTGGACAACGGCCTCGCGCCGGTGAAGCTGTCCGATTACGCTGGCAGGAAGCTCATCATTTCCTCCGTCCCGTCGCTGGACACGCCAGTCTGTGACATTGAGACTCGCCGCTTCAATGCAGAAGCCGCTAACCTGCCGGATGTGGCAATCCTTACCGTCAGCATGGACTTGCCCTTTGCGCAGAAGCGATGGTGCGGCGCTGCTGGCATTGACAGTGTCGCAACCCTCTCCGATCACCGCGAAGCTTCTTTCGGCGTCGCATACGGGGTGCTCATTAAAGAGCTGCGCCTGCTCGCCAGGTGCATCTTTGTGATAGACAGCGGAGGCATCGTTCGCTACATTCAGCTCGTGAATGAAGTGACGCACGAGCCTGATTACGGCGCCGTGCTTGAGGCCGCTTCCAAGCTGGCCTGATAGCGCCGCGCAAGCATTGCGACCGCAAAAGACTATTGACATTAATTTGGAGGTGTCGCTATGGCGGCCCGGTTGGAAGTTTACAAGTGCGAAGTGTGCGGAAACATCATTGAAGTCCTGCACGGCGGAGCCGGCCAGCTCGTATGCTGCGGCCAGCCGATGAAACTGATGCAGGAAAACACCGTTGACGCTGCGTTGGAAAAGCATGTCCCTGTTATGGAGCAGGCTGGCGGCGGCGTAACGGTCAAGGTTGGCAGCGTCCCCCACCCGATGCTTGAAGAGCATTTCATTGAGTTCATTGAGATCATCGGCGGGGATAAGCTTTGCCGCATCTGGCTTAAGCCCGGCATGGCTCCCGAGGCTGTGTTTGACGGGATGATGGGCGAGGCTTTCGCCCGAGAATACTGCAACATTCACGGATTGTGGAAGGGGTAGTAAGATGAACGAGAAAGTCCTGAAAGCTCTTAACGGCCAAGTCAATATGGAGCTCTACTCGGCGTACCTCTACTACGCGATGGCGGGCTACATGCAGTCCATCAACTTGCCGGGCTTCTGCCGATGGCTGGAAGTGCAGGCGATGGAAGAGGTTTACCACGCGTTCAAGCTTTACCGCTTCATCAACGAGAAGCGCGGGCGCCCGGTGATGCAGCCGATTGAGGGCCCTCCCAACGAATGGGCTTCACCCTTGGAGGCTTTTGAGGCCGCCTTCGCGCACGAGCAGAAAGTTACCGCAAGCATCAACAACATCGTTGACCTTGCCGCCAAGGAGAAAGAGTTCGCCACCGTTGCCTTCCTCCAGTGGTACGTGGCTGAACAAGTAGAAGAAGAGGCGAGCGCCGACGCTGTCGTGCAGAACTTGAAGATGGCTGGCGGCGCCGGGCAGGCGTTGATGATGTTGGACCGCGAAATGGCTGCGCGCGCGTTCGCCATTCCGCAGGAAATGGCGGCTTACGTGAGCGCAGGCGGCGGAGCAGCCTGAAATGGATGCCGTGCTGCTGGCGCGAATCCAGTTCGCGTTCACCGTTGGCTTCCACTTTATCTTCCCGCCGCTGAGCATAGGGCTGGCATGGCTGCTGTTCTGGATAATGACGCGCTGGATCGCGACCGGCGACGCGCTTTACTACCGAATGGCGCGCTTCTGGCTGAAGCTGCTGGCCATCACATTCGTAATGGGCGTTGCAACGGGCATCACGATGGAGTTCCAGTTCGGCGCGAACTGGTCGGAATATAGCCGCTTCGTCGGCGATGTTTTCGGCGCTCCGCTGGCGGCGGAAGGCATCTTCGCTTTCTTCCTGGAGTCGGTCTTCATCGGCGTGCTCATCTTCGGCTGGAAAAGGTTCAGCAACAAAGCGATGTGGCTCGCTTCGCTAATGGTAGCGTTCGGCGCGACCATTTCAGCGTTCTGGATAATCGTCGCCAACTCATGGCAGCAAACGCCCGCAGGCTACGCCATCGTCGGTGGCCGCGCTGAACTCACGAACTTCTGGGAAGCGGTTTTCAACCCTTCAACGCTTCCCCGCTACTTCCATACACTTGACGGCGCCCTAATCACCGGCGCGTTTTTTATGATGGGCGTCAGCGCGTGGTTTCTGCTACGCGGCGAGCACGCTGAGTTCGCGAAAAAGTCGCTTGTGTTTTCGCTCGCGCTCGCGCTGGCCGCTTCGCTCCTCCAGCTCCCGCTGGGACACTGGCACGCGGTGCAAGTCGCCAAGACTCAGCCTGTCAAGCTTGCGGCTATGGAAGGCCTGTTCACAACGCAAACGCGCGCCCCAATCCTGCTCTTTGGCATACCTGACGCTGGGCAGCAGAAGGTGCATTTCGCAGTTCAAGTGCCTGGATTGCTCAGCCTGCTCGCGCACAACAGCATTGACGCGGAAGTCGCAGGGCTTGACTCAGTGCCGCGCAGGGACTGGCCGCCGCTTGCGCTCACTTTCTATCCGTTCCATTTGATGGTGCTGCTGGGGCTTTACTTCATTGCGCTGACTATGCTGGGTGCTTTCCTCTACTGGCGCAAGCAGCTTTTTACTTACCGCCCTTATCTTTGGCTTGCGCTGTTTTCAATCCCCCTGCCCTTTTTGAGCAACGAGCTAGGCTGGATTACCGCCGAAGTGGGCCGCCAGCCCTGGGCCGTTTACGGGTTGCTGCGCACGAGCGATGCGGTTTCGGTGACCGTGCCAGCTTGGCAGATTATGCTTTCGCTGGCTATGTTTGTCGCCCTCTACTCTTTTCTGTTCGCAGTGTGGCTTTATCTAGTGCGAAGGACTATCGGCGCTGGGCCTGAAGGCAGCAGGGAGGCGGCAAAATGAGCGAGCTGCAAATCACCTGGTTCTTCATTATCGCGCTGCTGCTGGCAGTTTATGCAGTGCTTGACGGCTTTGACCTGGGTGTAGGCATCTGGCACCTCTTCGCCAAAGGCGACGGCGAACGCCGCTCGCTCTTGAACATCATCGGGCCGGTTTGGGACGGCAATGAAGTCTGGCTGGTCACCGGCGGCGGCGCGCTCTTCGCGGCATTTCCGCATGTTTACGCGACGGTTTTCAGTGCGATGTATATTCCGCTGATGCTCGTGCTGCTAGGGCTTATCTTGCGCGCAGTTTCCATTGAGTTTCGTAGCCACGAGGAGTCCCCGGCGTGGCGGGGCAAGTGGGATGCCGCATTCGCATTTGGCAGCGCGCTCCCAGCGCTGCTTTTTGGCGTAGCCATGGGCAATATCCTGCGCGGCATGCCGGTCGGCGTTTCCCGCAACTTTGAGGGAACGCTGCTGACGCTGCTCAACCCCTATGCGCTGCTCATCGGGCTCACCGGTTTTGTGATGCTGGCGATGCACGGCGCGCTGTTCATCGCACTGAACGCGGAAGGCGAGCTTGCCTCGCGCGCGCGGAGGTGGGCGCAAGCGGCATGGATGGCGTTTATCGCCCTGCTCATCGCCTCATTAGCCGCCAGCCTTTTACTGCCGCAGCTTCGCCTCAACTACGAGGCATTCCCGCTATTGTGGGCGCTGCCAGCCAGCGTGCTGGCCTGCGCGGTTGCGGCAGGTATCTTAAGCATGCGAGGGGTGGCTCTCGCAGCGTTCATCGCCTCGTCGCTCACAGTGTTCGGCACGATGGCCCTCGTTATGGCTTCCATATTCCCCAGGATGGTGTATTCGCTGGGCAAGCCGGGGCTAAGCCTCACCGTCGCCAACGCGTCCTCGTCTGAAAGGACGCTTGGTGTGATGCTTATCATGGCGCTTATTGGGATGCCGATCGTCATCGGGTATACTATCTGGGTTTACCGCGTTTTCTTCGGCGCGAAGAGTGCGGAGAACGGCTACTAACTGCCACAAGCACTTATTTTTCTGGCAGCCGTGAGCTGCCGAAGTTTACCGGAGGTAATTGTCGTGGAGCAGGTTAACTTTCAGCAGGCAATGAAGTACGCCATCGTGAAAGAAAAAGAGGCGGCTACCCTTTATATCCGCATGGCAAACATTTCCGTGGATGTGCTGGCAAAATCCTTTCTCATGGAGATGTCGCAGGAAGAAGTCCGGCATGAGCAGATGCTTATTGCCTTAACAGAGCGCGGCTCTTTGGAAGGCATTGAGTTCACTCACCCGCCGGACATGCAGATCGTTGAATACCTTAAGCCTACCAAACCTGCGCCGGAGATGAACTACCAGGAAGCTTTGCTGTTCGCCGCGCAGCGCGAAAAGGAAGCCTCGGAATACTATTCGCACCTCGCAGGCCTGGTTGCCGACCCCGATGCCAAAGGGCTTTTCGCCAGTTTGTCTAGTTGGGAGCTGGGGCATAAGGCTAAGGTTGAAAGCGAATACGAACGCTACTTTATGCCGGAAAATTAAGCGCCTTCGCATAGCGTTGGCTGCTCCGCACAGCTGCGCCTTAGCGCGCGGCTGCTATTGAGGTAAACAATGAGACCACGTGAACTTAAGCCTGGAATACACTTCGTCGGCGCGGTTGACTGGGACCGCAGGCTCTTTGACGAGCTAATCCCCCTCCCAGACGGCACAAGCTACAACTCTTACTTCGTGAGCGGGAGCGACAAGACTGCCCTTATTGACACTGTTGACCCTGCGATGTGGCATGTCCTCAAGGCGAACCTTGATAGCCTCAGCAATCCTCGCATAGACTATGTCGTATGCCACCACGCCGAGCAGGACCATTCAGGCTGCATCCCCCTTATATTGGAGCTTTATCCCGAAGCTATCGTGCTTTGCACGCTGAAGTGCAAGGGCATGATTGCTGACCACTTGAATGTGCCGGATGCCCGGGTGCGCGAGGTGGCCGATGGCGAAGTCATTGACCTTGGCGGCAAATCGCTTCGCTTCATTCACTCGCCATGGGTGCATTGGCCTGAAACGATGATGACTTATGTCGCGGAAGACAAACTGCTTTTTCCCTGCGATTTCCTTGGCTCGCACCTTGCCACGAGCAGCCTCTATGCCAGCAGTAATGAATCCACGCTCCACTCCGCCAAGCGCTATTACGCTGAGATAATGATGCCCTTCAGGCCGATGGTAAAACGGCACCTCGCCACGTTGCGCAAGCTGGACATTGAAATAATCGCGCCTAGCCACGGGCCGGTTCACGACGTTCCCGAGATGATTTTCGCAGCATACGAGGATTGGACTTCCGATGCCGTTGCCAACGAAGTGGTGCTTTCGTTCGTCTCAATGCACGGCAGCACAAAACTCATGGTTGATTACCTCACGTCCGCGCTCGTGGAAAGAGGCGTGACTGTCAAGCGCTTTGACCTTGCGCGGAGCGATATCGGTGAACTTGCAATGGCGCTCGTTGACGCGGCAACGGTCGTTCTCGGCACGCCGACCGTGCTTGGCGGACCGCACCCGCTCGCGGTTTACGCCGCGTTCCTCGTGGGCGCGCTGAGGCCGAAAACAAGATATGCCGCTGTCATCGGCTCGTTCGGTTGGGGCGGGCGCACGGTTGAGAAGGTCTCAGCGCTAGTCGGCGACCTGGGCTTGGAGCTGCTTGAGCCTGTCTTGGCGAAGGGGCTTCCTGTTGAAGCTGATTACGCAGCGCTGGATAGGCTTGCAGAAGCTATTGCGCAAAAACACTCGGGCTTGGACAAGCCCGCATAGCCACGCTATACATGGAGGAATAAGTTGAAGAAGTACGTTTGCGACGTTTGCGGCTACATTTACGATCCGGCTGTCGGCGACCCGATGTCAAGCGTTCCCGCTGGCACCGAATTTGAAAGCCTGGATGCGGCTTACACTTGCCCTGTCTGCGGCGCGCCTAAGACCCGTTTCTCTCTGATTGAGGATTAGCGAACCGCGGCCGGTTACTCCTCCGGCGGCCTCCCGTAGCTGGCCCATTCCTCGCGCGAGGGACCATAAGGCCCTGGCACTTTTAAGCCGGCAACGCGCATGAGCGTTGAGAGCTGTCCCCGGTGGTGCGTCTGGTGAAGCAACAGAACGCCCAGAGTCGTTCCGCGCGCCCACTGCTCGCCATACATATCATCCACAACAAGAAGGTCGGCATCCGCCCACTTGGCCTTCATTTCAGTGGCTAGGCTGGAAGCTGCCTCGCCATAGGCTGCCCTAAGCGCTTCAGCGCTTGCAGGCGGTGCTGCGCCCATTACCGGCCCGGCAATGCTCAGGCCGGTGCGGCCCATCATCTCAGGGATAGACTGGATGATATGCCAGACAACGAGCGCTAGGGGGCGTTCTCCCGGCGCTGCGGCAACAGCCAGAGACTCATCCGTCAGTTCAGCGAGCATCTTCTTCGTCGCGCTGGATTCGTAATCCCAACTGCGCAGAAATTCCTCAATAGCAGTGAACATCGTGCCCTCCTAGGAATAATAAGCGGTTACCCCTGCCACAAACTGCTAGGCCTACGTCAGGGAAGGTAGTTTGTGTGGTCGTGGGCGAGAAGCTTGTTTCGGCGGGAAGCGCGCAGGTCAAGCGCGATAAGGAAGCCAGCAATGAGCGCTGTTCCTACCGACGCGCAGGAGTCCGCAAGGTTGAAGACTGGAAAGTCATATCGCACGACTGGTATCAACACGTCTATGAAATCCACAACTTCCTGCAGCCGGAAACGGTCAATCATATTCCCAACCGCGCCACCGAGCACCAACCCCAACGCGACCGTAAGCAGGAAGTTTCGCCGCGCGTAGCGCGCCCATATCCAGCAGATTATGACGCTAAGCAGCAAAC
>JBBIJQ010000045.1:0-15778 GCA_037445915.1 Planctomycetales bacterium
GCTTGATGCTCTGGTAGCCGCGCGCGGTGAGGCCGAGGCGCTCGTGCGCGCGGTTGAGCAGGTTCGTCCCCGCCTCGCCCAGCGCGCATATCTTCTCAATTTCGTTGGCGCGCAAGTGCGAGTTGAAGCGGTGCTTGCGCCGCGCAGTGAACCGCTACTGTTGCATCTGCCACGCCGCCTTCACCCTCTCGCGCGCGAACGCCTCCATGCTCGTCGCCTTGACGGGGCGCAGCGTCGGGATTGCGACGAAAATAATCGCCGCCAAGATGGTGAGCACCATCAGCAGCTCCAGCAGCGTCATCCCTTGCCGCATGTAGGCTTCCAGCTTTTCCCGCGCGACGGGCATACGTGGATTATCGCGAAAAGCGCTGGTTTCAGGTCTTTCCAAGATAACTAAGAGTTCAATGCCTTTAGAAGTTCATCAACGGAATGTCCGATATCACGCAGCACTTTGGCAACGAGCGGCCGTCCTAAGTCCCTATTCGGGTGAAACGGAAGCGAAGTAGCCCTTCCATCTGGATGCTTATAGAAGATATGGCTTCCCCTTTGGCGCGTCCTGCTGAAGCCAAGGTTCCGCAGCGCTTTCTCCGCATCAGAAAACGAAAGGACAGGGACTCTGGTCAAACGGCAACCTCAATTTGCTGCACGCCGATAAACGATGAAGGAGTTCCTATATCCTCGCCCAGTTCCTCAATACATAGCTCAATGACTTCACGCAAGTTATCCCTTAGCTCATCCAACGTTGCCGCCTGAGTGTGTGCGCCGGGTACGCTGGGGACTATCCCGACGTACAATTTAGTTTCGGGGTCATATTCCACATACGCGGTAAATGTTCTCATATGTTCTCCTTCACAATTATACCCCAACCCTGCGCCCTCTTAAGGTATGATACCCACCGGCGCGTGAAGCGCATAAGGAGCGTCATATATGGACTTCAAGCCCTGGGAACAGCAGTGGGACACGGTGGTAATCGGCGGCGGGCCGGGCGGCGTTTCGGCTGCCATCTACTCAATCCGCGGCGAGCTAAAAACGCTGCTCATTGAAAAGTCGTTCATCGGCGGGCAAATCGCCCTTACCGCCGAGGTGGAGAACTACCCCGGCGTGCCCAACACCACCGGCATGGAACTGGCGCAGAACATGGACGCGCAGCTTCGCAAGTTCAACGCGCAGATAATCAACAAGACCGTGGAACGCCTGCACGAAGCGCCCGGCAGCGGCTATATCGTGGAGCTAAACAGCGGTGAAATGGTGGAGACCAAGACAATCATAATCGCCACCGGCAGCCGCCCCAACCTGCTTGAAGCCAAGAACGCCAAGGAGTATTACGGCCACGGCGTTTCCTATTGCGCGATATGCGACGGGCCGTTCTTCCGGGGCCAGGACGTCGTCATCGTCGGCGGCGGCGACGCGGCGATGGAAGAGGCGCAGTATCTCGCCAGCGTCTGCGGCCATGTGACCCTCGTCCACCGCCGCGAAGGCTTCCGCGCGCAGCCCATCGCCGTGAACCGCACCAAGGCCGTCCCCAACATCACGATGCGCCTGAACACCGTCATCACCGAAGTCATTGGCGCCGACGGCAAGGTGACCGGCGTGCGGCTGCGCGACACCAAGACCGAAGCCGAGAGCGTCCTTCCGGCGGCGGCCGTCTTTGTGTTCATAGGCTCTGTCCCCAACTCGCAGTTTGCGCGCGGATTTGTCGCTATGTCCGACGACGGGCAAATATATGTGGACAACCGCATGCGCACATCGCGCCACGGCATCTTCGCTGTCGGCGACATTACGCATAAAAGCCTCAAGCAGATGAGCGTGTCGGTGGGCGAAGGCGCATCCGCAGCGCTAATGGCGCGCCATTACATCACCACCGGCGAATGGCCCGACGAGCCCCCCGGCCCCACCCACGATTAAGTTAACTCCATCTCTCGGGTTTGGTTAGTAAAAACCCATTTGTAGAAGTTACTGCTTCTGGAAGTTGGCTACTTGCGAATTTTCTTCGGCCAATAACGAAATTGCTATAGGCTGCTTCTTGTAGTTCAACAGCACTCCTTCGCGGCGGAAAGGCTACAATAACTCTCTTCGTCGGTGCTATCTGTTTAATGGTCGTAACTGCAGGCGTCAAGTCGCTATCTCCTGATACCAGCAGTGCTGTATCAAACAAGTCCATAATCGCATCTTCTATTAGAGTGACAGAGATGTTCACATCGGTCATCTTTTCGGAAGGAACAAATGTCTCAGCTCTACAGGCCGGGCACTTGAAGCTAGACAACTTATACTTGCCAAACACTATTTCGATAGCCCCAACTGCCTTGAGCGCTTCGAGATAGGTCATTTGCCGTTTCTCTTTCGCAGGATTGTCAGTCACTAAAGAAGTGAAATACTTCACGCTGCTCAGGCTCTGTTTAGGGGTGAGCAGGCTACTAATCAGCTTATGGATGTTTAGCCACATATATTTATGTCCGTATTTATCACGCAAGCCGTAATACAAGTTAAACCCATCCACGTATGCACTTACCCTATACATGAAACCCGATCATCCTCCCTTCAGATGTTGCAATTCTTATCGAGCTAAGTTATAATATCACTATGCAACGGTGAGGAGAGTATCCTCATCCCGACGCCCCCGGCAACGGGGGCGTTTCGCATATAAGCTGCATATCGGCATGTCCTTGATGCCTCTCCATCCTGCGCCGGTGATATAATCCCGCGCCGTGGAGACTAACCTGATAGCTGTCTGGTGGGGCTTGCTGGCGAGCACAGCGCTCATTGCCGTCGTGCATGCCGCGGCCGGCCCTGACCACTACTTTCCCTTCATCGCCATTGGCCTGGCGCGTAAATAGTCGCGCACCAAGGCGTTTGCAATCGTCCTCATCAGCGGCATAGCGCACGTCCTGTCTTCGGTCACTATCGGCTTCGTCGGCATCGCCGCAGGCATAGGCCGGGAATCGCTGAAAATCCTTGAGGGCACGCGCGGCACGGTCGCGGGATGGCTGCTAATTTTCGCAGGCGCGCCTTATCTTGCTTGGTCGCTGCGCCCGCACCACCACAATGCGCACGCAGAAGACATCGCCAACGGCCCGCGCGCGCAGCACCGAGGTTTAATCTTCTGGATATTCGTCGCAGTAATTGTGCTCGGCTTCTGCGAGCTGTTTATCCCGCTGATGTTCGTCGCGGTGCAGATAAGCTGGGATGCGGATACATGCTTCAGCTTGAGGGCTTTGTGGGAAATGCAGCGAGACCATCGGCGGCATGTTCTTTAGGAACCCGCTGCCCGGCGACTTCAACGGCAGCGGCGGGTGGTGAGTCTTGTGTGCTCATGTATCAGTTTTCAATTAGCCTGTGATATCTAGAGCGGCGCTGAAGCGCAGCCTACCCGGGATTATTGATACTCTGGTAGCTTAAGGCCGCGAGACTTCCGCGTCCACGCCAGCGCCCAGTTCCACGAGCGGGAGGGGGTTGGCTTCGTCGGTGCCGCGCTGGGTCCACATCTTGTTGTTTGCGGCGAAGGCGAGTTCGGGCGGGTAAGTATCGTTGCCGCCGGTGTCTATGAACAGCCCGAGGTTTAGAAATAAGTCGCGCAGGCCGCCACGGCTGCCGATGTTGGCGCGGCCAAGCGTCGTGCCCGCAGCGACCTTGTAGGCGTCGTCGCCGCGCATGTCCCAGAAAATGCCGATGCCGTTGGCGTTGCCGCCGCCCAGCGACAGGTTCGGCGCTTCGTAAACGTCGTTGCCCGCGCGGTCGGTGAGGAAGCCCAGCGAGAAGTCGTGCCCCGCGCCGATTGCCATGTTCATGTCGGCGAAGTAGTGGTCGCTGCCCGCGCCGTCGTCCAGCACGCCCAGCGCGAAGTGCGCCGCCGACGCCTGCACATACCAATGCCCGTGGTAGTCGTCGTTTCCCTCGTCGTCGGCGAGGATGCCCGTGCCGTACCAGTAGCCTACGCCCTGGCCGAAGACGGCGCAGGAATACGCGTCGTTGCCCGCAGCGTCAAAGAGCAGACCCACGCCGCCTGCCCAGGAATGGCCGGTCGTGTAATCGCCGCGCCGCCCGAAGCCGCAGCCTTGCGCCAGCGAGGAGTTATGGTCCTTGCTTTGCGCGGAGGGGAAGCGGATGTCGGTATCGTTGGCGGTGTATTTGTCGTCGCCCGCGAGGTCAACCAGCAGCCCCGCGCCCATCGTGTAGCCGTAACCCTGCGACAGCGTGTAGCAGTCGTAAACATCGTTGCCCGCCGCATCGGCGAGCACGCCAGTGCCGAACACGCCTGCGCCTTCGCAGTTGGAAACG
The DNA here is from genome assembly GCA_037445915.1 of Planctomycetales bacterium. GTDB lineage: Bacteria > 4484-113 > 4484-113 > 4484-113 > 4484-113 > JBBIJQ01. Next base: position 4,276 of record JBBIJQ010000045.1, read on the forward strand.
GCGGAGTAGTGGTCAGCGCCGCCCTCGTCCAGCAGCACGCCGGTTCCGAAGACGCCGCAGCCGAGCGCGAAGTCCTGCGCTGTGTAGGTGTCGTCGCCAGCGCAGTCCACGAGCATCCCGTAGCCAAAGACGCCTGCGCCGAAGCACGGCTCGGTGGCGGTTTCGCAGGTGTAAGCATCGTTGCCGTTTAAGTCCAGCAGCACGCTTGCGGGGTTGCCGAAGCCGTAGCTCACGCCTCCCCCCTGGTAGGCGTCGCCACCGCCGCTGTCTATGATGAGCAGGTAGGGCAGCGAGCCGCCGTAACTATTCGCGGCGTCGCCGTTGAGCGCGACCATGCCCCACGGGGTGTCAAACGTGAACTCGTAGTCGGCGACGGGTTGCGCCGCCTTGAGCATATTGTGAACCTTCTCCGTTACGAGCGCGAGCAGCGTCGCGCCGGTGTTCAAGTAGCCCCAGTCCACATTGTCCATCAAGTACTCGCTGAGGTCGCTGAGCTGCACATCGCGCTTGATGGCGTCAGTTCCCTGAAGCGTGTCGCCTTCCTCGGCCATCCACTTCAGCAGTTCGCGCGCAGGGTCATCAAGCTGCGACATTTGCAGCTTCGTGCGCACAGGGTCATACGCCGCGTCGTAGTAAGCCAGCACATCAGGCAGCGCGTAGAAGTAAAGCGCGGCAGCGTCGGAGATTCCTTTCGGCAGCACGGCAGCGCGCTCGGCAAGGTATTCAGCTTCGCTGGCATCCATCGTCTTGCCCTCGGCGGCGTAGCACCCCTTGACGGCATCAACGAAGTGGTTGCCTATCGTCGTGTCAGCGAGCTTCTTCGCGTATGGCACCATGACATCGCCGGTGAGCCCCAGGCGCACTGCGCTATTAAGCCGTGACTGCGCAATTTGAATGAGCTTGGACAGGCTGCCTTCCTTCGCCGCAGTGAACGCGCCGTCGCGCATGATGGGCGTGTAGGCGGGTATCTTCCACGGGTTGGCGATGAGCGTGTCAAAGAAGCGCAGGCGGTAGCGATCGCCGCCGTAGAAGTCGCGGTCGCTCAAGTCAAAAGTGCAGCCTTCCATCGTCAGCCCTACTTGGGCGAGCGCCTGGCGGATGGTTGGCGATGCGGCGCCGGCGAGGTTGTCGTTGCGCGATGCCTGTGCAGGCGCGGCAGCGGCGGTGAGGGCGAGGATGATAAAAGCTAAGGCGATTTTACGCAGCATAATGAATCCCTCCTATGCAGGGGGATTCTACCACTGCGCAACTCTAGCGCGTCAGTTTCTTAACCAGCGCGTAGAGCTCGTCAGCCTGCTTCGGGTCGGCAACCGCCGAGATGACAGCGCAGGCGGTTGCGCCAGCCTTGATAACGGACGCGAAGTTAGCGGCGGTGATGCCGCCGATGGCGAGAACGGGCGCGTCAACTGCCTTGGCAATGCTCCGAACGCCGTCCAGCCCGGCGACGCGGGTTCGCGACTTGCTATCGGTCGGGAACACTGCGCCAACGCCAATATAGTCAGCTCCGGCTTCAATGGCGCGTATTGCTGAATCCGCCGTTCGAGCGCTGTATCCAACAAGCATGTCGCCACGGAAGGTTGAGAGCTTTCCCAGCGGGATGTCCTGCGGGCCGACATGCACGCCGAAAGCGTTTGCCGCGCGCGCAACGTCCACGCGGTCGTTGACTATAACCAACGAATCGGGGAAGCGCGCAGCGACCGATTGCGCGGCCTTTAGCAGCACCGCGGCGGGCATATTCTTATAACGGACTTGTATCACCCTCCCGCCTGCGCGGTGGTATCGCGAGACAAGCTGCATCGGCGACTGTATCTTGGTGTTCATCTCGTCTAAAACGAGATTAAGCGGGAAGCTTGTAAGCGCGTCGCGAAACTCGCGCACTCGGTATTGCGCCGTGAGGTGCGCTTGCGCATTCGCCTCCAGCGCATAGAGCGCAAAGCGGAGCTTTTTGTACTGCTGGGAAAAGGCGCGCAGGCTCAGCACCTTGCTTACTTCCTCCAGCGTCCTAGCGGCTTCCTGCGCGCGCTTCAAGTTTGCGCCCAGCAGCGGGGACTCGCCGGTGCGCGACATTTCAGCGGCGCTGTCAGTTTCTTTGCCGGGGTCAAGCTCTAGGCGGCGCGCCCTCGCAATCTCCCTGCCGAGAAGCTCGCGCAATTCCTTTTCCATTTTGCCCGAGGCAAGGCGCAGCGACTTGGCGCGCGAGAAAAGCTTGGCGGATGAAGGCGAATAGCGTATGACATCCTCGGCGACGCGTATCCCCTCGCGCAGCCGGTTAAGGTTAGCTTCCAGGATTTGCAGCGCTTGTGTTCTTTCCACGCGCTTATTCTAGCATTACCGGGGCTGCGCCTTGAACTCCCGCAGCCAGATTCGCCGCGACAGCTCCGCCTGGCGCTCCAACATCTTGCGCCCGTTGATAGCCTCGCATCCCTGAAGCTTCGCTAGAAAGAGCAGCCGCGTCTCCACGGGATTGCATACCAGGTCAAAGACCGCCTTGAACAGGCGCAGGAAGCGCGGGTGGTCGCCCAGCGATTCTTCAGCATTTGGGAACAGCCCGACCGGCGTCGCGTTCACCAGCAAGTCAAAATGGCGCGGGCCTTTATCAAACTCGGATTCGTTAAAGACGTGATTGGTGTTCACGCCCTGCTCTTCCGCCAGCTCGCCGACGCAGCGCGCGTCCAAGCCGGTTTGCTCCAAAAACACACTTTGGTTTTCCGCCCAGCCGAAGAAGTCTTGAAAGTGCGCGAGCTTCACCGTCCGCACACGCTTATTCATTGCCGCTGTTATCCGGCGCACTGCTTCCAAGTTGCGGCCGCTGCGGTGGACTACAACGAGCCGTTCGCATCCCGACTGCGCCAGCGCATACAGGACGGCGAGAGCCGCGCCGCCTGAGCCAAATATGAGAGCGCGCTTCACCGGTTCTTTCACAACGGAGTACAGCGCGTCCGCAAAGCCCTGAGCGTCGGTGTTGTAGCCTACGAGCTTGCCGTCGGCTCGGCGCACTATCGTGTTCACCGTATCCAGGGCTGCGGCATCGCCCTCAAGCTCGCTAAGGAAGTGCGCCGTTGATTGTTTGTAGGGGAGCGTCACATTTGCGCCGAGAAAGTCTTCCTCCGCAAGCACCGCGCGCAGCGATTCACTGAAAGTGCCAGGGGGGATTTCGCGCTCGGCGTATTCCAGCGGAAGTTTCATCTTGGCGAAATGCGCGTTGTGCACCTGCGGCGAAAGGGAATGCCCCAGCGGGTAGCCAATCAGATACAGCTTGTTGCGCACGCGGGCAATTATCGCACTAGCTTGCGGCAGGAGCAAGTTTGCCCTGCTATAATCCCGCCAGTGGGTAAAGAGAAACAGCCCGAAATAACCGCCGGCGGCCTGCGCTACCTGCGCATCCCCGTAATAACGCACATTCTTACAGGGGAGGACGACCCGATTGATGTAGTGCGCCGGTACGCCCTTCCGCTTTCGTTGGAAGGCGACATCCTCTTCATCGCCGAAACGGGGCTGGCGATAATGCAGGGGCGCGCACGCCCGATTTCGGGCATCCGCGTCACTCCGCTGGCGCGCTTGCTTTGTCGCTTCGTCACCAAAAGCAAGTACGGAACCGGCCTGCGCAGCCCATACGCGATGCAGGTCGCCATTGAAGAAGTTGGCGCGCTGCGGGTGCTGATGGGGACGGTTGCGGCGGCGTGGGGCAAGCTCGTGCTCAGGCGCACCGGCGATTTTTATAACGTGGCAGGCCTCGCAACGAAGATGATTGACGCGGAGCACACGATGGGCATTGAGCAGTATTACGAGTGCGTCATCCCAGGGCCGGTGCGCATCCCCGAAACCTGCCGCGCGATAAAAGGCTCAACCGGCCTTGACGCCTGCGTCGTTGATGTAAACGATATCTTCCCGCCCTGGATAATCGGCGGCAGTTTTGACGCCTCGCGCTTCCCCGAAGTTGCCTCCGCTCTCACGGACAACCCGCTGGGACAGGGCAATGAGTGCACGCCGATGGGGCTTCTGCGCCGCCTGGAGTGAGCGCGCCGCGCTGCGCAGGCGCAACATTAACCCCCGCAGCCGGGTATCCTTATTGTGTTATCATTCCCACGCGCTTTGGCTTACTGACATGCAAACCAGCCTAACACTTGTAATTGCGTCCGCTGCCCTGTATTTGGCTGCGGCGGTTTTTTACTTCGCAGCGCTCTCTTCAGAGAGGGCGCGCAGGCTCTCAGGCGTGGGCAGCATCTTGCTGCTCCTCGGCATCCTCGTCCAGCTTTACTGGTTTATCGCGCGCACAGTTGAATACTGGCGGCAGTACCACGGGTTCGTCCTACCCTCGGTCAGCGCGTTTGAAGCCATCGCGCTGATGGCATTTCTCATCGCGGTAGTTTACTACGCCACTGAGCTTACATCCAAAACGCGCGCCTTTGGCGGACTCGTCCTCCTCGTGCCCCTGGCTGCAATGGCGTATCTAGTGCTGCTGCTGCCAGACCAGTCGGGCCCGCGCGACCTGCCCCCCGCGCTGAAGAGCTACTGGCTTCCTACGCACATCGGCACGCTCATCCTCGCTTACGCAGTCTTTTCAATAGCTTTTATTCTTGCAGTGTATTACCTCTTCCGCCTGTGGCGCGCTTCCGCGCAGACGGGCGCGGAGGACAAGGCTGCTCTCGCGCGGATTGACCGCGCCATCTACACGCTGACACTCGCGGGCTACCCTTTCCTCACGCTTGGGCTGTTCCTCGGCGCAGTCTGGGCAAACGAGGCATGGGGGACTTACTGGGCTTGGGACCCAAAGGAAACCTGGGCGCTTGTAACCTGGGTTTTCTACACGATGTACTTCCACGCGCGATTGTCTTTGCGATGGCAGGGCGCGCTTTCGCAGGCGCTGAACATAAGCGCGTATGCCGTCCTGCTCACTACCTTCATCGGCGTTGACCTCATCTCAGCGGCTTTCGGCATTGAAAGCATCCACGCCTACGCCACCACCAAAGGCGGGTTACTTGGCATTATCGGCCTGTTCGTGTTTATCGCCGTGCCGCTGGTGTATGCCCTCTGGCCAAGGGTGGCGAAGGAGAAACCGCAACAGGAACCTGACGCAAAGGGGAGCGAAGCTGGGCTATGGGAGCTATTTGTTGGGCTGCTAAAGTCTATCCCCTCAGCGGTCGCGATGCTGGCCATTTTTGGCATCCTCTGCATTATCGGGACCCTAATCCCGCAGCGCATACTCGGCGCGCAAGATGCGCAGCTTATCGCCAAGTTCGGGGAAAGCGGCTTCAAGGCGCTGGAGGCGATGGGGCTCACGGACATATTCAGGACTTGGTATTTTGACCTCGTGTTTTTCTGGCTTGCGTTGGCAGCGCTAATATGCACTCTTGCGCGCCTGCGCGGGGTGAGGGCTGACTTGAAATCCAGGCCGGGGGCCGCTACAGCCGCGTCTATTCTGGGCTGCGCAAGCGCGAAGCGCATATGCGCAAGCGAAGTGAAGCTTGGCCTTGACGAATTCATAGCTAAGCTGCGTGCCCGGCGTTACCGCGTCTTCACTTCAGAAGCCGGCGGGGCGATGGTAATCCAAGCGGACCGCTGGGCGCTGCGGAAGTATATGCCCGTTATCTTCCACGCCGCCATACTCGCCATATTCCTGGGCGGGGCGATTGGGCGGGTGTGGGGTTATAGCAGCGCCGTCACCGTCCCGAAGGGCGGGGAAGTTGTTGAAACCTTCCGCGTTTCGCAGGACAAGGAAGGGCTAAGCGCGAAGCTGGCGTCGCTTGTTAAAGCGCAGAGTTACGAGCTTAAGCTGCGCGACTTTACCATTGAATACAACAAACGCGCCGCGAAGCTTGACGCTTATGCCGACATTGAAGGCAGCGAAGCCATCGCGGAGTTTGAAAGCTACGAAATACGCCACTTCATCTCAGACCTTGTTGTTTCACATAACGGGCATGAGGTGCAAGGGCAGGTCGTGGTCAACCACCCGCTGCGCGCCGGCGTGACGACGTTTTACCAGACAAGCTACATGAAGACAGGCTACGTCACCGTCAGCTTTGACGGCCAGGAAAGCACTTATCATGTTCGCCCCGGCTACGCCTACCAGGTCGGGCCGGATGGCGAACTCTGGGAAGCAGACCGGGGCATTGACCCGAACGGCAGCGAAATTCTCGCCCATCCCGAACCCATTGGCGGCACATTCCCAGTCAAGTCAGGCCCGCTATACGAAAGCGGAATACAGACCGGCCAGCTCGGCCCAATCGGGCTGTTTCACCTTATCTCTCAAAACGGAACTCCCCTGCGCTTTGTGCTTCTCACGCCGGACAAGCCGCTTGAGCTTACAATCCCCGGGCACAAGGTTACCGTGCGGATGGACGGCGTTACGGAAGATGTTTCTGTTTTCCAATACAAACAAGACCCGGGCGTGTGGCTTGTTTTCACTGGCTGGATGGCCTTGATTGCCGCGCTGCTAATCACGGCGTTTATCACCTTCGCGCGCATTGAAGCCTATTGGGGCGAAGACGGGGTTGTCGTGAGGGCGCGCACTCACGGGCCGCGCCCGGCGGACGCTTTTGCGAAGGCGATCGTGAAAACCCTAACCGGCGGCAGATGATGGAAATGGAGCTTGCGGGCGCGCGGTATTCAGTTTGCCTTGACGATGTTGAGCGCGAAATGCGCAGCATCCTCTACGAGGCGGACACTCTGGTGCATGATTACATCGCGCTAGTGGCGCAGGGAGTCGGCAAGCGCATGCGCCCGCTATTGCTTATCATGTTTGCCGACCTCTTTGGCACGCCCGACCCCGGCAATGTAGTGGTGAGCGCGGCATGCTGCGAGCTGCTGCACACGGTTTCGCTCATACACGACGACGTCATAGACTCGGCTGAGACCCGTCGCGGGCTGGCGACGCTCAACCACCGCTTTGGGAATGAGGCTGCGGTTATCGTCGGCGATTACATTCTCGCGCAGTCGTTCCTACGGCTTGCGCAGCTTAGGGACTTCACTATCCTTGAGCTGACAATCAACGCCAGCAAGAAGCTTGGGCTTGGGGTTATTGAGGAAATCCGCGCGCGCGACAAGCTAAACCTTTCGGCGGGTAAGTACTACGAGATGATAGGGCTGAAGACGGGCGCGCTGTTTGCGCTCGTTTGCGAGGGCGGCGCATACCTTGGAAACGCGGACGAAGCGGGCATGGCAAGCGCACGGGAATTCGGGCGCAACCTTGGGGTCGCGTTCCAGGTTGTTGACGACTTGCTTGACTTGACGCAGTCGCCTGACGAAGCGGGCAAGCCCACGTTCAGCGACTTACGCGAAGGGCGCATAACGCTGCCAGTGATATACGCATGCGAGACAGACCTTGATAGGACTGCGCTTCTCATAGCCGCTTACAAGACTACTTATCGTGAATCACGGGAGAAGGAGATCCGCAAATGGCTGGTTGAGTCAGGCGCGCTGAGACGTTCGTTGGAAGATGCTAGCGGGCTGCTGGCATGCGCACGCAATGAGCTTGAGCGCGCAACGAGCTTAGGCGCACATCCCGAAAAGGCTGCGGGCATCCTTGAACTTACTAACCAGGTGCTGGTGCGCGTTCCGGCTTGGGCCAGGGAGCGCTGCTAAGGCTTGTGATGAATACAGGCGGCGACCCACGGGCTATCGCGCTTACCATCCTCGCAAAACTTGACCCGTCGTCTTACGAGTATGAGAACAAGCGCAGGCCGTCGCACGAAGTAGAGGCACGGGCATATGACACGCTTCCGGCGGCGATGAACCTGCTGCTTACGGCGGCAAGGAACATTACCGTCCTTGACCGCGTTGTCCTCTCGTTCCTCCACGAGCGAAACCTTATGCACCTTACGCCGCGCGTGCGCAACGGGCTTAGGCTCGGCGCGGCGGAAATCATCTTCACCCAAACGCCGAGTTACGCAGCCGTCTCGGAATGGGTAACATCGCTGAAGCCTGACGGCAAGCGCTTCTCGGCGCTCGCAAACGCGGTATTGCGCAAAGTCGCAGAGACCGCGCAGGCCGCAAGTGAGATCAACAACCCCGGCGACGCTCTTGGCTCATTAAACACGCCAAGCTCGCTGGCGCGTTTGGCGCAGGAACTGGCGAAAGGCGACAGCGAATGGCTGGAAGCGATGGCGGAGCTGCCGCCTGACGCGCTTTCAAAGATTTCATCGCATCCATACTGGCTTGTTGACGCCTGGCAAAAGCGTTTTGGTGGCAAGCTTGTTTGGATACTGTCAGCATCGCAACGCCCGCACAGGCAGGCCATTCGCTGGGATGCGCAGGCGCGCGGCGGGATGGAGCGGCCTGAGGCCGAGCTGGCTGCACAGCTAAAAGCGCTTGCCGAAACAGTGGAGTTTCGCGGCAGGGAATACAGCCTCATGCCAGCCGGCGAATCAAAGCTTGTTTGCTGCGCATTTGACGCCGGTGTCATATCGCTGCAAGGAGTCGCGAGCCAAGCGGCAATCCTTGAATTCCCGCCGCCGGAAAACGGGCTGGCGCTGGACGCATGCGCCGGTTCAGGGATAAAGGCGACGCAACTCGCGCTGATGATGGGCGGGGCAAAGAGGCTCATCGCCTGCGACATCTCCAAGTTGAGGCTGGAAGAGCTTGTCGCCAATTTTGAGCGCCTCAAGATGCCGCCGCCGCAGTCATTCGCTTTTGACCTAACAAAGCCTGAGCACGTATCCGAGCTTCGCAGCGCTTTCCCGCAAGGCTTCCAGCGCATCTACATTGACGCGCCGTGCTCAGGCACGGGGACGCTAGGGCGGCTGCCATTCAAGCGGTTCCGGGTGAAACCTTCAGACATAGCCGCTCTCGCGGAAACACAACGAAATCTCATCGCTTCATGCGCAAGGCTGCTTGCGCCGGGAGGCGACATCGTTTACATCACCTGCAGCTTGCTAACCGGGGAAAATGAGGATGTCGTGGCGGGCAGCGGGCTTCGGACAATGGGAACACCAATAACGATACTGCCTGAAACAGATTATCTGGAAGGCATGTTCGCGGCTAGAATCGAGCAGCGTTAGCCATCTCAGTTATTGCGAATGCGCTTTTGGAATGGTAAAATGCGCCGATTGCTGATTCCCCTTAACAAGCACAAGTGATATGGCTGACGCAACAACAAAAGAAAACCTCATTATTTTCAAGAAACGGCTCTCGGAAAATACCGTCCGCATAGAAGTCACCGCCCCGCTAATCGCCAAGAAGGCGCTGCCAGGGCAGTTCGTTATCCTGCGCGTGCATGCGCGCGGCGAGCGAATTCCCCTGACTATCGCGGACAGCAATCCCGGGAAAGATACCATTACCCTCATTTTCCAGGAAGTCGGTAAGAGCACGCTTATGCTTGGCTGCCTGGAAGAAGGCGACAGCCTGCACGACCTGGTCGGCCCGCTGGGGCATCCTACTCCGATTGTGAATTACGGCACGGCGATAGTCGTCGCGGGCGGCCTCGGCACCGCGGAGATGTATCCCATCGCGCGGGCGCTGCGGGCGGCGGGCAACCATGTCATAACCATCGTAGGCGCGCGCAGGGAAGACTTGCTCGTGCTGCTTGACGAGATGCGCAGCGTTTCCGACGAGGTCATAGTAACGACTGACGACGGCAGCGCCGGACGCAAGGGCGTGGTCACGGAACCGCTTAAGGAACTGGTTGCATCCGGGCGCGCCAATTTCGTGATTACCTGCGGGCCGGTCATCATGATGAAATTCGTCGCCGAAGCCACGCGCGAAGCCGGGATACTCACGATGGCATCGCTCAACCCCATCATGGTCGACGGTACGGGCATGTGCGGAGTGTGCCGCGTAACCGTGGGCGGGAAAACGCGATACGCGTGCGTGGACGGCCCCGACTTTAACGCGCACGAGGTGGACTTCGCCGAGCTGATGCTGCGCCAGAAGACATACTGCCCGCAGGAAAAGCACGCGATGGAGCTCTGGCAAGCAGAGCGCGAACACTTATGTAAGGCAATACCCCCGAAGAGCTAATGCAGTTGGTGGCGAACATATGAGCAGCAACCCCGACAACCCTAACGCCGAGACAACCAAGAAGGTCGCAGTCTCCAACGCCGATAAAGTCGGCCCTGACGGCCTTACTAACCGCGAGCGCCTGAAGATAAAGCGGCATGACATGCCAGAGCAGCCGCCCTCCGAGCGCATCCGCAACTTCAACTCAGTGGTTCTCGGCTACACGCCGGAAATTGCATATGCCGAAGCTCAGCGGTGCTTGGACTGCCCGGTGCCCAAGTGCATTGACGGCTGCCCGGCGGAGATTGACATTCCCGGCTTCATCAAAGAGATACTCAAGGGCGACCTTGAAGAGTCATACCGCATCTTGAAAGTTTCCAACGCGCTGCCCGCAGTCTGCGGTCGCGTGTGCCCGCAGGAATCGCAGTGCGAAAAGACCTGCTTGCTTGCGAAGAAAGGCCCGGTCGCCATCGGGCGCTTGGAGCAATACGTCGCCGAATACATACTTGACCAGCACATAAAGAATCCGCCGCCGGTTGAGCGCATGACTCCCACCAAGGAAAAGGTCGCAGTGGTCGGCGCAGGCCCCGCGGGAATCACAACCGCGATGGACTTGATGCGCATGGGCTACGACGTGACCATCTTTGAAGCGCTGCACAAGCCGGGCGGAGTGTTGAACTACGGCATCCCGCCGTTCCGCCTGCCGCGCCGCATTCTGAACGCGGAATTGGACAGCATCGGGCAGATGGGCGTGCCGGTTTACGTAAACCGCGTTTTCGGCAAGACCATCACCTATGAAGAGCTAATGGAAGACGGCTACAAGGCAGTGTTCCTCGGCACCGGCGCAGGCCTGCCCTCGTTCATGGGCATACCAGGCGAGAACGCCAACGGCGTCTATTCATCAAACGAATATCTTACGCGCGTGAACCTCATGGAAGCGTGGGACTTCCCCAACGCCGACACTCCCGTCTTCGTGGGCAAGACGGTCGTCACCGTCGGCGCGGGCAACACCGCGATGGACTCCGCGCGCGTATCATTGCGCATGCCCGGCGTGGAGAAAAGCTACATCGTTTACCGCCGTTCCCGCGACGAAGCCCCTGCGCGCCACGAAGAGCTGGAGCACGCGGAACAGGAAGGCGTCATCTTCCAGTTCCTCACGCAGCCGGTTGAAGTCCTGCGCGACGAGAATAACTGGGTCAAGGGGATGAAATGCCTGCGCATGGAGCTTGGCGAGCCCGACGAGAGCGGCCGCCGCAGGCCCGTGCCCGTGCCGGACAGCGAGTTCGTGATTGACTGCCAGACCATCCTGGTCGCCATCGGCCAGCGCCCCAACCCCATCGCCATGAACAGCATCAAGGGCTTGGAGATATCGCGGTGGGGAACCATCGTCGTCAACGAGCAGACGATGATGACGACCGTGCCGGGAGTATTCGCGGGAGGTGACGCCACCGTAGGCGCGTCAACAGTGATTATGGCCGTCGGCCAGGGCAAGATTGCCGCGCGCGCCATTGACGCTTATCTCGCGGGGATGAGGAAATAGGGAGACGGGCCTAGACAACAAGCTTAATCT
>JBBIJQ010000046.1:0-15728 GCA_037445915.1 Planctomycetales bacterium
GCCCCTCCCGACGAGGAAACAGCTCCACCGCCTGCTGAAGGCGAATAATCCTGTAACACCAACTCCGGAGCGATTGATGTTAACCCGCGCAACCATTGCCATTTTCGTTTTGCTGGCTTTGCTTTGCCTGCAAATTTTGCCTGCTTCCGCTGAAGAGGCGCAGCCCGCGCCCGAACAGCCTGCTGCGGCCACTGAAGCAGAGCAGCCGTCGGATGTCACGACGGAAGAGCCTCAAGCGGAGGAACCTGCTGCGACATCTGAGGAGCAGGCTCTAGAGGAAACGGCAACTGAAGGGGCTGCCGACGACAGCTGGGACGAAGACACGTCGTGGCAATCACAAGGCCTGAAGTATTACGGGACGCTTACCTATTGGCACAGCCTTGACCGCACGAGCCGCATGGACAAGCACGAAGGCGAGTTCTCCCTTTCATTTAGCCTTGATGAATACCAGGGCAGGTTGCGCATCGGCAACTTCAACCCTTACGCCAGCCGCAGGGATGATATCCGCATTGAGAAAGTTGAATTAGGTGGCCCGCTTGGCAAGTTCAATTTTTCAATGGGAACTTTTCCCCAGACGCTTGGCAAAGGCCTTGTGCTCTCCGGCATAGAACAGCGCGATATTGATGTTGATAACGAGATTGAAGGCTTTCGTCTGTCTTATCCAGGGAAGCACTTCTCCGCGCTAGGCTTCATTGGCCAGCACAAGCTCGTTACAGATATCGGCGCTACCAAGGTATATGGCGGACGCGTGGAGGCGAAGCCGTGGGATTGGTTCACTGTCGGCGGCAACGCATTCAGTTACCGGCCAGTGAAGAAAGGGCTAGGCGGCGCGCCTGATGTGCGCATTGAAAACGGCTCGTACTCGTTTGATACCGCGCTTAAGTTCAAGGCTGTCAGCGCGTACTTTGAATACATGCGCCAGGACTGGGCGGCGGACACTGACGGGCGCGGAATGTATGGCAACGTGTCGCTAAGTCTGCCCGGGCTTGGGCTGACATACGAATACAAGGACTATTGGAAAGTCAACGGCTTTTTCAGCGGCCCACCGCCTGTAAGGTACGCCCCTGAATATGCCGCCGCAGACCTTTTAGACGAGAAAGGCTATGGCGTCATCCTAAGCTGGACTCCGTTCAAGAGTAGTTCGCTCATTGAAGCCAGCTATGCGCAGGCAAATGTGCGCGCTAAGGGAATGCCGATGACGGAGTTTATCATCGCTTACCATTCGCCGACTGAAAAGCGCTTCAACTGGATAGCGCAGCGCCTTTACCATAACAGCCTTTTCCTCAAGAACCGCGCGTATTATGTTGAGGCTGCCTATTCATGGAATGACTTCTTCACAACGCAGGTGGCCTGCGAGATACGCAACAAGGACGAAGGTCTTGGTGCGCGCGACGAGCAGGAAATCTCAATTGACTTCGGCTACGGAGGATGGCTCACACTTGTGATTTCACAAGAAAAAGCGGAGCGCGGGTTCAATAAAACTGCCCAGAGGTGGACTATTGCGGAAGTGAAGCTCCAGGAGAGCGGCAAGCATGAGCTTTCGCTTGCCTATGGCAAACGGCGCGCAGGCATTGTCTGTTCAGGCGGCGTTTGCCGGCTGGAACCCGAATTCAGCGGCTGGAAGCTGGAATACCGTTTCTTCTTCTAGGGAGGCGGGATTCGTGCGGCTATGGCAACGATGCCCTTCCATGATAGAATACCGCCTTAACTAGGGCTGATTTACTGATGATAATAACTGGCACGTATCTTATGCCTAGGCCGGGGGAGGTCATCGCCGACGGCGCCCTCTGCATTGAGAACGGTCGCATCGCCGCTATTGGGAAGCGGGATGAAATCATCAGGCGCTACCCCGGCAAGAGCGCTGTTGAGCGACCCGGCAGCCTAATAACCCCCGGCTTTACCAACGCCCACTGCCACCTAGAGCTTGAGTTTTGCGCAGGCAAGGTCAATTACAACGGCAATTTCCTAGAGTGGCTCCAGGAAGTGCGCAACCTTAAGCATGACTTTATGGTGCTCCCGGGTTACTTCCCCGAAACGAGCGTTCGTTCTGTCCTAGGCTCAGGCACAACGACGCTTTGCGACCATTACACCCTGGAAATGGACTTCCGGGCGATTGAGAGTTCCGGCTTGCGCTACTTTTGTTTCCGTGAGCTGTTTGAATTCAACAACCATAACCCCGACCTGCGCAGATTGCGCGAAGCGACTATTTTTAGCTATGCCGTGCATTCGCCATACACCGCCAGCCCGGAGATTGCGCAAGCGGCGATGAAGATTGCCTCTGAGAAAGGCTACCCGATATCCATGCACCTCTCCGAGATGCTGGCGGAGATTGAGTTCGTCATAAGCCACAACGAGGATGTGGAAAAGCTACTTCGCCGTTCAGGCTCGTATGACGATGGCTGGAAAGGGATGGGCGTTAGCCCGGTTGCATACTTCAACTCGCTGGGAGTGCTAGCACCGAAATCATACTGCGTCCATTTGAACTACGTGCTTCCCGGCGATGTGGAGATCCTTGCTGCGCGCGGGATTACCCACGTTTACTGCCCGCGCAGCCATGCATACTTTATGCACCCGGACCACCCCCTGATGCGATTCAGGGCTGCCGGCATTAATATCGCCTTGGGGACTGACTCCTACGGCAGCAATATCAATTTAAACATTCTTGAAGAAGCGAAGCTTGCCTGGGTTGAGTTTCCAACGCTTACCGGGACTGAAGTCTTCGCGATGATTACTTGCAATGGGCTGCGCCCGCTAGGGTTATGCAACGAGCTTGGCAAGCTGGAAAGAGATTTCCGCGCTGACCTTGCAGTCTGGCATGACTGCCCTGGCGGCAGCTTTGACGAGATCATGAAGTGGCTGGTTAACCAGAAAGAGGCTGCGCTTGTTATGCGCGATGGCCGCGTTGTCCACGGAAGCTGAACAGGCTGCTGCGCCTGCGGCTAAATGCTAAACCTTCCCTCGGCGAAGTTAAGGATAAGGTTTCCAACGCACAAGCCGACTACGCGCAAGCTGTCAGCGCTGCACTTATCAACTGTGTCCTGAAGCGTGTGCCAAGGGGCGTAGTCAAAGTCTATGACGTCGTACATCTTAACGCCGCGCTGTATGAATGGAATGTGGTCGTCTAGGACTTCGTAATGGCCGCTGGTCCCGAATCCCGAAAGCCCCATCATATCCTGCAATTCCAGCAGCGCAGTATAAATACCGGGCGCCACTCTTTCAGAGTTGCGTTCAGGCTTTATGTTGAGATTCGCGTCGCCAACCATATCTAGCAAGACGCCGAAAACGATGCGCTTCTTCAGCGCGATGCTCATTTTGCTGGCGAAATGCTCCGCTCCCACAAACATTTGGCTTACAGTGCTGCCGGTATCCTCCCCGTCAGTGAACAGGAAGAGGATGCCTACATCTTCCGGCAGCTTGTCGTGCAGCATCCTTGCAAGCTCTAGCAGGGCTGCAACGCCTGAAGCGCCGTCATTCGCGCCAGGTATCGGCGTGGAATAGTTTGCCGGCGTGTCCAGGTCGGCAAACGGGCGGGTATCAAAGTGCGCGGCGAGGATAACAAGCTTAGGCGCGTTGGGATGGATGTAGGCGATGACGTTGTTGAAGGTGTAGTTGCGGCCATTGACGACGCGATCAAAGGTTTGTTCAGTGATGCCTGTGCAGTATGGTGCCAGTTCACGCTTAATGAAGTTGCGGCAGAGCAAGTGCGCGTTTGAGCCGGGCACCCGAGGCCCGAACGCAACTTGTTTCTTTAGAAAGCCGAAGGCGCGGCTGCCGGAGAAGTCTGTGGATATCACCTTAAGGTCGCTTGTAGTCGGAGTAGCTTTCTGCGGTGCATTCTTCTCAGCTCCTGATGCCGAGCCAACGCAGGCAGCCATCCAGCACAACGCCAGTATTAAGACCATAGTTACGGCTAATCGCTTCATCACTCACTCCGCCTTGACAGGCACAAGTTGAATAAGCACTTCCAGTCCTTCAATTTCAGATGGATACACGTTTGGAAAATCGTCAGCGAGGCTGCTGTCTTCCGCAAAGTCAACCGTAAGCGTTTCACCAGCTATTACGGCAGCGTAGTTCAACACTGCCGAGCGGACTGGCTCATCAACGGTAAACTTCAGCGAGATGCGCTGCTCATAATCCAGCGCGAGGTTCTTGCGCTGCGTCTGCACACGGTTGATGAACTCGCGGCACAAGCCCTCTTCGCGCAGCTCCGGCGTTATTACTAAGTCTAGCACAAGAAGCAAGTTGCCATCGCGCTGCGCTACCGTGCCTTGGCGCTCTATAATGCGGATGTCAAGGTCGTCCGCCGTAAGCTCGTAATTCTCGCCGCCCGCGGCAAGCGAAAAGCTACCGGATTCGCCTAGCTGATTTACAAGTGCAGACGCATTTGCCGAAGCAAGCGCTTTTTGGACTGCTCCAATCGCCTTGCCCAGCCGCGGGCCCAGGACGCCGAAGTTGGGCTTGACTTGGAAGTTTACGTAGTCTTCTGCGCGCTTAGCCCAGCGAATCGCTTTGATGTTAAGCTCTTCGCGCACGATGTTGTGGTAAGGCTCAATTGCCGACGGCAGCTTCGTGTCGTTGGTAACGAGGATGATCTCGCGAAGCGGCTGTCGCACTTTTAACTTGGACTGGTTGCGCGCCGCATGGCCGAGCTTTACCACGCGGAGCACGGCGTCCATCCCTTCCTCAAGCTCCGGGTCAGCGATGCTTTCGTCTGCTTCAGGATAATCGCATAGGTGAACGCTGACAGGCGACTCCGCATCTATCGCGCGCACCAGCTTCTCGTGAAGCTCGTCGGAAATGAATGGGGTAAATGGCGCAATCAGCTTGGAGAGGCCGCAAAGGATGCCATAGAGCGTGTGGTATGCGCTCCATTTCTCGCCGTTCTTTTGGCTTTGCCAGAAACGGCGGCGGCTCCGGCGGACGTACCAATTGCTGAGGATATCAAGGAATACCTCAATCGCGCGCGCAGCTTCAGTGGCGCGGAAGGCATCCAAGTTCTCTATCACGTTTCTGATTAGCTGGTTGTACTTAATAAGAATCCAGCGGTCAAGCAGCGGCCGTTCTTTCCATGGCAGCGCAGGCTGAGCAGGGTCATAGTCGTCTATGTTCGCGTAGATGGTGAAAAACGAGTACACGTTCCAAAGCGGGATGAGAAACTTTTGCAGCGAGCTGACGACGGCAGGTTCGGAATAGCGCGTGTTAACCCAAGGCGCGTTAGCGCTGAGGAAATACCACCTAAACGCGTCAGCGCCCTGGCGGTTGATGACATTCCACGGGTCAGCCACATTGCCCATAGACTTGCTCATCTTGCGGCCTTTCTCATCTTGTATGTGGCCAAGCACGACGCAGGTTTTGTATGCCGGGGTGTCCTTTACCATAGTGGCTATTGTATGCAGCGTATAGAACCACCCGCGCGTCTGGTCTATTGCCTCGCTGATGAAATCGGCAGGAAACTGCCCGCCGCCGTCAATGTCGTCTTTGTGCTCAAAGGGGTAGTGGTGCTGGGCGAAGGGCATTGAGCCACTATCAAACCAGCAGTCTATGACATGCGGCACCCTTTGCATCGCGCCACCGCAAGCGCACTTCCAAGTCATCTCGTCAACGAACGGGCGGTGCGGGTTGAACTGTGCGGAATTGTAGAGGTCGTCAGCCTTGAATTCCGCCAATCCTTGAAGCTCAGCAAAAGAGCCAATGCAACGGGTGTTGCCGCATGAGCCGCATTCCCAGATGGGCAGCGGAGTGCCCCAGTAGCGGTTGCGGGAGAGCGCCCAATCAACCACGCCTTCCAGCCATTGGCCGAAACGCCCGTTGCGGATGTGCTCAGGCACCCAGTTTATCTTTTCATTGTTAGAGAGAAGCTGGTCGCGGATTGCGGTCGTGCGGATGAACCAGGACGGAAATGCATAATAGAGCAGGGGTGTATCGCAACGCCAGCAGAACGGATACGCGTGGATATAGTTTGTGATGTGGAACAGCAGCCCTCGGTCGCGCAAGTCCAGCGTTATTTCAGCGTCAGCTTCCTTCACATTGCGCCCGGCCCACTTGGCAACTTCGGGGACGAAGTTCCCGCGCTCGTCAACCGCGCACACAAACGGCAGGTCGTTTGCTAAACCGACCTGGTAGTCATCTTCACCGAAGGCAGGCGCAATGTGGACTATGCCTGAGCCATAATCCATCGTCACGAACTTGCCGGTTATTACATAGTGTGCGCGCTTGTCTACCGGCAGATACCAAAAGAGCGGCTCGTAATTAATGTTTGCTAAGTCAGAACCGCGGAAAGCAGCGGTTATAGGCTCTTCGCCCAAGCCTGTGGCCGCGAGAAGCTCACGGGCGAGAATTATGTGCTCTCCATCGTGGAAGACCGCGACATACTCGGCATCTGGGTTCACCGCCAGCGCGACATTGGATATCAGCGTCCACGGTGTAGTCGTCCAAACCAAAAAGTAGGTTCTCCCTGTGGCAAGATCTCCGCTAAGGTCATCCATCGCGTCCTTGACGCGAAACTTGACGAAGACGCTTGGGTCTTTGGTGTCTACGTAGTTCTGCGCGACTTCATGGGATGAGAGCGGCGTTCCGCAGCGGTAGCAGTAGGGGACAATCTTGTGGCCCCGGTAAATTAGCTGCTTGTCCCACATCTGGCGGAGCAGCCACCACACGGTTTCTATGTACTTGTTCGTGTAGGTGAAATAGGCTTCATCGTAGTTGAGCCAGAAGCCAATGCGGTTGCTTATGCGCCGCCACTCTTTCTCGTAGCGCTGCACCGAGGCTAAGCAACGCTCGTTGAAAGCAGCTATGCCGTACTTTTCAATGTCAGCCTTGCCGGTAAAGCCAAGCTCTTTTTCAACCTCAATCTCAACCGGCAGCCCGTGCGTGTCCCAGCCTGCTTTGCGCGCCACGTGGTAGCCACGCATGGTCTTGTAGCGCGGGAACAGGTCTTTCATCACTCGGGTCAGCACGTGGCCGGGGTGCGGTAAGGCATTGGCTGTCGGCGGGCCTTCGTAGAATACGAAGTTGCCTTTTGGCGAAGAGCGCTGCAGCGACTTGCCAAACACATCTTCCGCTTCCCAGTAGCGAAGGATGCGCTCCTCCATTTCCGGGAAGTTATATGCCGTATCAGCTTTTTCAAATCTTCCCATTACACATCACCTGTAAACGAAGCCATTACCAGAAAAGAAAAAGCCCTCCTCTTGTGAGAAGGGCTGGGTAAACCTCTAATGCGTGTTAGCCTACCCCGCCCAGGGCGGGATAATAATGGACGCCGTGCATTCTACAAGTATCAAAAGCATCGTCTGATCTCGTAAGGCTTACTGCCGAGGGCCGGACTCGAACCGGCATGGGGTTATACCCGGGGGATTTTAAGTCCCCTGCGTCTGCCATTTCGCCACCTCGGCCCCTGGCAGCAAGCCAGATTGTTATGGGCGGCCGTGTAGAGCGCGTTTCTTGCGCTTCTTCTTGCCTCCTGCACGTTTAGCTTCCAGGTTGCGTTTCAAATCTACCAAGTTCTCCTCGCTCATACGCTTGAAGACCTTGAGCATTTGGTCGAAGTCGTAATTAGCCTTTCGCAGCTCTTCTTCCAAGTTGAAGTCAAACTGCGGGGGCTCGGATGCGAATACTTCAGGCGCGGGCATAGGGAGTTCATCGCGTTCTTCAACCCTAGGAGGCCTAGTGTAATCAAGGCCAGAGGCCTGCTTGAGCGACAACTCAATGCGCCCGTCCTCTTTGATGGAGAGGACCTTGATCTTCACCTTCTGATTAGGTTTTACCTTCTCGCGGATGTCCTTAACGAATTCGTCACTGATTTCGCTGATGTGAATGAGGCCTTTCTGGCCCGGACCGAGCCATACAAAGGCGCCAAAATCACGCACTTCAGCAATGCGCCCCTGGACCACATCGCCAGTGGTCAAGTCCATGGAGCACACCTCCTTTTATCGCAAGAGTATCGCGGGACACCCCGCGTAGCACTTTAGTCTATCTTGGCAGCGCAGATAAGTCAAGCACTTGCAGAGCCGGCAAACCCGCCCTAGAGCCTGCGCTTCAAGCTATCCAGCTTCATTTTGAGGAACACGTGCAGCTTGCCGCCCATAATCGCAGCCCTAAGCTCGCCTACCAGAGAATGGTAGAAATGCAGGTTGTGATGGGTAAGCATCACCCCGGCGGTAATCTCGTCGGCCATAACAAGATGCCGCAGGAAAGCCCGGCTGTGACGACTGCACATCTCGCAGCCGCACTTTGCAGAAACAGGCGAAGTATCCAGCTCAAACTTCTTTAGCTTCAGGTTAAGAATGCCTTCCCATGTGTAGGCGACTCCCCGCCGCGCCATTCTAGTGGGCAGGACGCAGTCAAAGAAGTCGTAGCCCATCTGCACCGAGAGAGCAATGTCTTCCGGCGTGCCCAGCCCCATCAAATAGCGCGGCTTGCTAGGAGGGAGCCTGTCGGCGCAAAATGCCGCTGTCCTCGCGAACTGCTCACGGGTTTCCCCCACGGCCAGCCCGCCGACGGCGATGCCTGGGAACCCAAGCCCACCAACAACATCCAAACTCCTCTCCCGCAGTTCAAGGTCTGTGCCGCCCTGGACAATCCCGAATAGGCGCGTCTTTGTCCGCGCCCCACCTAGGCTTCGCCAATGCTCGTAAGCGCGCTTCGCCCATACGTGCGTGATGGCCATGTCAGCTTCCACTTGCTTGCGCTCGGATGGATGATGGCTGCATATGTCAAGCATCATAGCTATGTCGCTTTTGAAGCCGATTTGCGCATCCATCACGTCTTCCGGCGTGAGGAAGAACTGGCGGCCGCTTTCGTAATCGCGGAATTTCACGCCGTCCATGGTCACTTTGCGAAGTGGAGACAGGCTCATTATCTGGAAGCCGCCGGAGTCCGTAAGTATGCTGCCTCGCCAGCCGGTAAACTTCCTCAATCCACCAAGTTCCTTGACAGCGGCAAGCCCAGGGCGGCAAAGAAGGTGGTAGGTGTTCATCAGGATGTGCGGGAATCCGATGCGCTCAAGGCTGTCAAAGCTGCCATCCTTTACCATCCCGCGCGTGGCGACAGGCTGGAAGTAAGGTGTTGGGACTTGCACGCCGTTCAGCGACATCAAACCCGCACGGGCATTACCATCAACGGCTTCAACTGTGAAAAACTTAGCCATCTTCGCCTGCTATGCGCAACATGGAATCAGTATCCTGCGGAGACTCCCAGGAAAACACATTGCATAGGCTTGTGAAATACTTAGGCAGAGGAGCTTTCAGTGAGACTACCTCATTTGTGCGAGGATGCCGGAAGCCGATTGAGTACGCATGGAGAAACATGCCCGGCGAAGCCTCAACCGCGTCGCGAACCTGCCGTCTTAATTCAGCTTCAGGAAGCGCTTCCAACCATGCTTTATGCAGGCTTTCGTCCATCCCGCCCCCGAGGAAACTCGCCAGTATTTGGTTCGCACCCTTGCCGTAATCGTCATCGCCGATGATGCTGTGCTTGTTCTCCTTCAAATGAATGCGTATCTGGTGCGTGCGGCCTGTAATGATGCGAAGGAGGATGAAATTGCATAAGCCGTTAGCTGCGAGCGTGCGGAAAAATGTCAGCGAATGGCGGCCCTCAGGCGCAGCCATAAACAGCTCTCGGTGATGGGGGTTGCGCGCCAGCAGGTATTCCCAGCGTCCTTGTTCCGGCAGCTCTGGGCCGATGGTGACAGCCAGATAATGCTTGCGCACGAGGCGCTGCTCAAATGCAGCCTGAAGGATCTGGTGCGTCCGAGCGTCTTTCGCAATTAGCATCAGCCCGCTTGTGCCCTTGTCCAGCCGGTGCACGATACCAGGCTTCAGCGCTTCACCCGTCTCGGCAAGCTCCACCGATTTAGCCCGTAAGTAATCAACAATCGTCGGTTCGGGCATTCCTTGAACGGGATGCACGGTTACGCCTGCGGGCTTGTTGATGGCGAGCAGATACTCGTCTTCGTAAATTGTGTCCAGCGTAAACGGGATGTCCTCAAGCTTGAAGCGCACTTCGGCGCGGTCGCGGGTAAGCTCGCTCCAAACATCCAGGAGAATGGTGGCAGTTTCACCGCCTCGCAGCGCCATGTTCTTCTTAAGAGGCTTCCCGTTAATCAGCGCGCCGCCTGCAGCGATGAGCTTTTGCACTTGCGTTCTTGACGCTCCGGCGAAGCCGTCCACTTCATCAGTGAGCCCTTCGGTAAGCGCAATGTCCACGCGCACGCCTTTATATTCGCTGCCGAAGCAAAGCTCCAATCTCACTTGCGGCTCCCGCGCTTCGCCGATGCGCTTTCAAGCCTGCGCAGCAGGTCGGCGAGCTTCGGCCCGTAATCATCCACTGTCTCCAGCGTGATGCGCCCGAAGCGGGCGTGGCGGAAATCGCCGAGTATCTTGTAGCCCATGTCGTCAAGCAGCGCATCGCTCATCCGCGCGCCCAGCACGCGCCTGCCCACAGCGTCCGCCATGACCCACGGCTCAGCCTTATCCAACTCGCGCAACTTGTAAAACGCGCTAAACTTAGCCCATCCTCTGTCTCCAAGCCGGGCGAAAACCGCCCGCAGCGCATTCTCCAGCGAGCCTTCGTCTTCAGTGATTAGCCCGAGCGCAAGGAGGTGGGGGCGGCCCTGCTTAAAGCGCGCATAATCGCGCAGTATTCCCGGCGTATCCAACAGGTCAACGCCGTCAATTATGCGAATCCACTGGTAGCCGCGGGTGATGCCGGGGCGGTTGCCGGTACGGGCACGGTGGGTGCCGGTCAGGCGGTTAATGATGGTTGACTTTCCGGTATTGGGGACTCCGATGACGACGCAGCGGATCGTCGTCTCGCGGATTCCCTGTGCAGCGCGGGCTTTGTGCTTCGCTTCCCATACGCTAGAGAGATGCTTGGTGAGTCGGGCAAAGGATGAGCTGTCGTTGCTGCTCATTGACAGCGCGGTCAGGCCTTGCTCCTGAAAAAGCTTCGCCCATCGCGCAGTTTCCCTTGGGTCGGCAAGGTCAGCCTTGTTCAAGAGGAAAATCCGCGCTCCTGAAAGCTCAGTTTCCACATGAAAAGTCGCCAGGGGCGCGCGCGCTTCCAGGACGTAAACCGCTACGTCCAGGTATGCGGCAATGTCGCTAGGGAACAGCGCCTTCTGGCTTGCCTGTTGAACCACGCAGCTATTATCGCATGGCGGGACAGTAATTACCGGCATTAGCGCCTTCCCATGCTATTGCTCTGCTACAATCGCGGGGATGCGCATCATATACGCGAGGAGAATGGGCTTTTGCCAAGGAGTGCGGCGCGCTTTTGAATCCACCGCATCCCTTGCGGCAAAGCTGGACGGCAGGAGCGAGAACACATATATTCTCGGCGACCTCGTCCACAACTCGCGCGTCGTGGAGCGCATCGCAGGATGGGGTATCCAGTTTGCCGGGGTCAAGGGAATACCTGCAGGAAGCCGCGTGATTATCAGGACGCACGGCGAGACCAAGCGCAACATCGCGCAGCTCAAGGATGCCGGCGATGAGATTGTTGACCTTACATGCGCCGTTGTGAAATCGGTGCGTGAGCGCGCCTTGCAGCTCCAGAAACGCCACCCCGCCGTCATTGTCGTAGGTAAGAAAGACCATCCTGAAGTTCAAGGGCTCGTTTCATACTTGGAAACGCCGCATGTTGTAACCGAGCCCGAAGACGTTTCGTTGTTGCCTGAATACACAAGCGTCGGAGTGGTTGAGCAGACGACAATCAGCCGGGAGAGGTATGCTGAAGTGCTCGCAGCACTCATCTCTAAGTTCGGCGAAAGCAGTGTAGAAGCGCTTGATACTATCTGTCCGCACACCGATGAAAGCCAGCAAGCAAGCAGGGAGACCGCATCTTGCTGTGATATAATGCTTGTTGTCGGGGACGCCCACTCCAGCAATACCCGCCGCCTGTTTGAAGTATGCGCAGAGGCTAACCCGAATGCGCACTTTCTGAGCTGCGCAGACGAGCTTGACCCCCAGTGGTTTCCGCCGGAGGGAGCCCCGGAATGGGAGAATCTTACCGTTGGCATCACCGCAGGTGCATCCACTCCGGACTGGGTTATCGCCGAAATTGCGGAAAAAGCCGGTCAGCTTGGCGGCCAGCAAAAAGGGGAAGCGTGTTGTGAAACTTAACTTTAAAATACTCGGAAACGATCTCGGCGAGTATGACATCACGCCGGTTGAACCATATCTGAGGAGCCTTCCCAGGCTTATCCGGGCGTTCGTGGCCGGGATGGCTCACCCCGAAGTCTCGCCGTGGATGAAAATCTTTGCCACCGCAGGCATCGTTTATTTCTTCTCGCCGCTTGACATCGTTCCCGACTTCATCACCGGCGTTGGCTTCATTGACGACGTTATCATTATGCTACTTATAATGCAGGCGTTCCTGCGCCGTATTCCTCAGCCGCTGCTTGAGAGAATCCTCGGCAGCGCGGGAGACAGCGTGTTTTTTAATGTGAAGGACGGCCTGGCCGCCTGCCAGAACACCTTTGCCGAGATATACGCCAAGGTAATGGAGCGCTACGACTCGCTGCTGGGGCAAGGCGAGGCCTCGGCGCCTGCCCCTGGCGACCTAGGCGCAGGGAAGCGCGCCGAAGGAGAAAGCGACTAAACGCCTGCGGATAATCTATTGGAGTTCCAGCGAATTCGGGCTGCCAGCGCTGTCGTTCCTGCTCAATTCCGGCCTATACGACGTCCCTTTAGTTGTTACGCGCGCACCTGCGCTTAAAGGACGCAGGCAAGAGCTTTGCCCCACAGTGATTGGCGATTACATGCGCGCGGAATTTCCAGAAGTTGAGGTTGCAGAACCGGAACGACTGGCATACAACGAGGAACTGAAGGCGAAAGTGCGCGCGCTTAACCCTGATGCGTATATCCTTGCAAGCTTCGGGATGATACTTCCCCAAAGTTTTCTTACCCTCACGGGCCATCCGCTTTGCCTGCACCCCGGTCCACTCCCGAAGTTGCGCGGCCCAATTCCCATACGCGCGGCATTGATGGAAGGCTACATTGAGACCGAGCTTTGTGTGATGAAAATGGTGCGCGAGGCGGATGCCGGGCCTGTAATGTTGCGCCGTAAGCATCTCATTGACCCGCAGGATAACTTCGGAACGCTGCGGGAGAAGCTGGCGCTGCTGGGCGCGCAATGCACAGAAATCGCGCTGCACAAAATAGCGGAGGGAAGCGCAGTTTACGAGCCGCAGCTTGGCGAGCCAAGCTACACGCGCATTATGGCGAACGAGGATTCCTACATTGACTTTAGCTGGTGTGCGCGCCGCATTGTGAACTTCATCAGGGGGATGGCGCCGGAGCCGGGCGCGGCATGCTTAGACCCCTGGGGCCACCGGCTGAAGATACTTTGCGCGACGGAGCGCAGGCAGCCCATCCCTGGCGCTGTTCCCGGCGTGATAGTCGCAGAGAGCAAGTTGAACTTTGAATTTGCGGCAGGCGATGACAACGCAGTCTGCGTACATGAAGTCCAGCCGGAGGGCAGGAGGGTAATGAGCGCGCGCGAATACCTTGCCGGCCACCATGTTTCCACGGGCCTAAGCATGGGGATGATTCCTAGAGAAAGGAAAGCGCGGGATTAGCGGCGCCTAGCCGCAGTTCATCTGACTGTAAACCTCAAGGTACTTTTCCACTTGCGCGTCCCGCGAAAACTTTGTCAGCGGCTTGAGCGCTGCAGCTTGTGACATCTTCGCCATCCCGGGCTTGTCCTCAAGCAGCTTTAGGGCTGCGCCCGCCATTCCGCTAATGTCTTCGGGTCTTTTCAGCACGCCGTCCACCCCATCGTCAATTACTTCCGGCAGGCCGCCGATATTGCTAGCGATGACGGGAGTTCCGCATGCCATCGCTTCCAGCGCAGCCAGTCCGAAGCTTTCGGAACTGCTTGGCATCAGCAGGAGGTCGGCGGCGGCAAGGTAGGGGGGGAGTTGGAGAGTATTATCTATAAAAGTAACTTCGCGGGATACGCCGAGCTGACATGCGCGCTCTTCAGCCTGGCTGCGGTCAGGGCCGTTTCCAATCATCACCATCCTCGCGGGCATCTGACCGCGCACTTGGGCGAACACTTCAACCGCCGCCGGCGCTCGTTTCACTAGCCGGTAGTTGCTGACATGCATCAAAAGCGCGCACCCATCAGGCGCGAACCGAGTGCGGATGGAGGCTACGTCCGGCTGGTTGGGATGGAAGACCTCTGGCGCAACGAAATTATGGATGACTTCAATGTCCTGGCAAGGGCTGAATACTTCGCAAGTCGCATCTTTAAGCGAAAACGAAACAGCAGTGACGACCTTGCTTACTTGCAGTGCAAAACAGACGACGCTTCGGTAGGAAGGGTCAAGGCCGACGATAGTGATGTCGGTTCCGTGTAACGTTGTAACGACGGATAGCTTTCCGTTAAGCATGTCCGACGCGAGGTGAGCGGCGATAGTGTGCGGCACTGCATAATGCGCGTGGACAAGTTGGATGTCGCGGTCGCGGGCAGTGTCGGCGATCTTAGCTGCAAGGGTTAAAGCGTAGGGCTGCTGGTCAAACATTGAGTACGCAGGACCGCTGACTTCGTGGAAGAAGATGCGGTCTTCAAGCTGCACGCCGTAGCGGTGCATCTCCAGGCGCACCGGCATGGCGCTGGAGATGAAGTGAACCTCCCATCCGCGCCGCGCAAGCGCGATACCCAGCTCTGATGCGACGATGCCACTCCCGCCGTAAGTTGGGAACGCGACCATAATTACCGCTTCACGCATGTGCGGAGATTGTAGCAGAGGTGATGGAAGGGGTAAGGGGTAAGGGCAAGGAAGAAGCTCAATAGATACACTGTTGCTTCTACTAGGCAACACAGCCGGATGGAGTCGGGACTTTCCAGTCCCGATATGGGAATACAGAACGCGACTGGAAAGTCGCGTCCCAGTCCTTCTTTCTACTGATGCGTGTTGACCCCACGCGCGGGCGTGGTATACTTCACGTGCGGGGTGGAGCGGCCGGTAGCTCGCCAGGCTCATAACCTGGAGGTCGCAGGTTCGAATCCTGCCCCCGCAACTTAGGCCGCTCATGCGCCGGTTAGCCGGCGCTTTTCGCTTAATCCTTCGAGGTAACTTTCACGGCCTGGTCGGGCGAAAGCACAAAGATGACCTGCTTCCCCATCGCGAAATACTGGCCGAGTTCGGGGTTGCCGTCCAGCAGTTTGAAGTATTCATCGCTGAACGCCTTGATCTCCTGGAGCTTCTGTACCTTCGGGTCGTAGCGGCTGTCAGTCCAGAAGCCGTCCTGCAGCACGAACGTAAGGTCGCCTTGATACTGGATATTCGTCACCTGCTGCTGATTGCCTTCTGCATCAAAATACGCCTGGGGCGCCATCGCAGCCTGGCCTGCGCCTGCATTTTGCCCCTTGAGATTCTGCGAGTTTTGCGCCTGGCCAACTCCGCCCGCGCCTACTTTGGCTTCGTCAAGGACGAACGCGTTGTCGCGCATCATTGACGCTTGCGCTTCTGCGGGCGCGAAGTAGTTGTTCTCCTCAAGTATGAGGAAGCTCGTGTATTCAGTGATGATGCCGTAGCGCTTACTCAGGCGGATAATTTCGTTGACAAGCTCATCATTCACGCCGTGCAGGCGTATTTCGTCTGTGAGGTAGCCAATCTTACGCCCTGCCCATATGCGCGGAACGAACTTGTGCGCTTCCTTGCCGGTGAAAGAAACGGGGAAACTATAAACCTTGTCTCTACCTTCAATCTTGCCCGCCAGCGT